>CAJJDD010000007.1 GCA_905182895.1 Flavobacteriales bacterium UBA4466 | reverse complement strand
TTGTGGAGGAATTGGAGTTGCCGGATGTACTGTTTCTTTCGCTTGTAACTTCAACCCAGAAGCGACATGTGATGATGGCACATGCCTTGAATTTGATGAATGTGGAGATTGTGGAGGAATGGGAGTTGCTGGATGTACTGTTTCTTTCGCTTGTAACTACAATCCAGAAGCGACATGTGATGACGGATCTTGCGCTGAATTTGATGAATGCGGAGATTGCGGTGGAAACGGTATTCAAGGATGTACAGATTCAGATGCCTGCAATTACAACGTAGCTGCGACATGCGAAGACGGCACCTGCTACTTTACTCCCGATGTGGAGATTACAGGCGCCAACGTAGTGACGGCCTTTACCTCAGAGAGCTACGAAGTTGTTTTGATCGAAGGGGCTACGTACCAGTGGACTGTAACTGGTGGGGTAACGGGAGGAGCGAGTGATGGTTACCAAGTTTCGATCTTCTGGGCTACACAAGGATTGGGTGAATTGTGTGTAACGGTCACTAACGGCGATTGTGATCCCGTATCTTACTGTATTGATCTGGTAATAGCGCCTGATAGCACAGTAACGGGTTGTACAGACTCAGAGGCTTGCAATTACGATCCGGAAGCTACTACAGACAATGGCAATTGTATTTCTATAGGAGATCCGTGTAATGATGGAAATACAGAAACCTTAGATGACACCATTCAGAATAATTGTGAATGTGAAGGGTTAAGTATACCGGGTTGTACAAATCCTGAGGCCTGCAATTACAATTTAGAAGCCACTACTGAAGATGGATCTTGCATAGTTATTGGAGATTCTTGTGATGATGGCGATTCAAATACTATTAATGACACCATTCAGAATAATTGTGAATGTGAAGGGTTAAGTATACCGGGTTGTACAAATCCTGAGGCCTGCAATTACAATTTAGAAGCCACTACTGAAGATGGATCTTGCATAGTTATTGGAGATTCTTGTGATGATGGCGATTCAAATACTATTAATGACACCATTCAGAATAATTGTGAATGTGAAGGTCAAGAAACATCAATTTCAGGCTGTACAGATTCTTTGGCCTGTAATTTCAATCCTGACGCAACGATTGATGACGGATCTTGCTCTTATGTTGTCGCTTATGACATTATTGGTAGCGCAATTCCAGCTGCATTCAGCACTGAATCGTACAGTTATACAGAAACTGCAGGAAGTTCATACGCTTGGACAATTTCTGGGGGCGTAATCACATCTGGACAAGGCTCTTCTTCTATTGAAGTGGTATGGAGTTTAGAAGGAAGTGCAGAGTTGGGTGTTCAAGAAACTAATGTTGATGGATGTGAAGGTGAAGTTGTTTTACTCAACATCGTAATTCTTCCGACCTTTATAGAAGAACTGAATACAACTGCTTTTGAAGTCTACCCGAACCCTGCATTCGACTCTTTCACGATTATGACAAAGACAGCGTTTCATAACTCAAACTATTATTTGATCGATTCTTCAGGTAAAGAAGTCTTAACAGGAATTATAAATTCTGAAAGTCAATTAATAAACGTCACTCATCTGACTTCTGGATATTACACCATCTTGATTACAAATGGTAATTATTCAGAAACAATGACCATTATCGTTAAGAAGTGATTTGGACACCTTGAATATAGATATCCCAAAAAAAACCAATAAAAATGAAAACAATTTTTACTATCTTATTTACAATTGCGGCCACTGCGTTTTTTACGCAAATTAACGCTCAATCTCAGAGAATGGGAGTGATTGAAACGTTTACAGGCGCAGCCTGCCCTCCTTGTGCCTCGTGGAATCCTCTTGTGAAAGCAGGGATTGAAGGTTACTCTGGGGAAGCAATGTATATCTCTTGGCAAGTTCCTATTCCAAGTGATGATGCTATGTATGATGACAATACTTCTGGTGTAGACGCTAGAAGAAATTACTACGGTGGCGTGAATGCCGCTCCTACTCCTTTTTCTCAAGGTCAAAGTGTAGATGACTCCGACTTGGAGCTGATGCAACATGGGGAGATGTTTGGGATCTTCATGCTGATGATATAGATTCAAACATAGGTGAAATGTCTGAATTTGATCTCACTCTAACAGCTGAGATAACTAATGGTGCGATGGTAATAGGTGGGTCTGTAGCCGCTACAATGATGGCGTCTGGAGATTTAAGCCTGTTTCTTTTAATAGGTGAAAAAATAATAGACAATGGAGATTTAAGTTATCCAGGAACCAATGGTGAAAGTGAATTTCACCACGTATTCAAGGACTACGTTGGTGGTGCAGGAGGTGTCGATTTAGCGGCTTCTTGGGCTATTGGTGATTCTTATACAATTGATGAAACTTTTGACTTAACATCGTTAAATATTTACGATTATTCTAAATTAGAGGTAACCGCTTTAATACAGAATAACGATTCTAAATATATTCACCAAGCTGCAAGAGCTTCAGATCTAGAAATTAGCGTAGAGTTTGATAATACGGCATCTGCTGCTGGTATAGAAGATGTACCAGCTCAGTGCTCAGGAAACATTACTATCGAGCCTGTTGTTACTCTATCTAATACTGGAAATTTAGATTTAACTTCAGCTACTATATCTTACGAGGTGAATGGAGGTGCGGCACAAACTTATGATTGGACTGGTTCTTTAACTACGTTTGCTTCTGAAGATGTAGCTCTGCCTGGATATACATTTGATACAGAGGCTAGCAACACATTAAACGTTACTATTACTCTGGCTAATGGTGGTACCGATGAGTTTTTAGGAGATAACACAGCTACTACTGATATCGCTGTTTCTCCAGAAGCTGATTCAATCATTTTAGAATTGACTACTGATACCTATGCTGATGAAATTTACTGGGAAGTACAAAATAGTTCAGGAACAACTATTGCTTCTGGCGGTAACCCTAACGTAGGTCTTGCCAACACAGGAACAGGAACATTCCCTCCACCTGCCAGTGCTCAGTCTTACGCTAATGAAACGGATTACTCTATTGGAATTGACATTCCAGCTGTCGATTGTTATACTTTATACTTCGTAGATTACTACGGAGATGGTGTATCTACTTATGGTGGGTCTTATTATGTAACTGATGGAGGCGGTAACCTTTTAATAGACGGTACTGATTTCGATGGTGCTGAAGATATCAATTCTTATAAAGGAACAGCTAGCAATCAATACGGATGTACAGATAGCTCTGCATGTAATTTTGATGATGAGGCAGATGTAGATGACGGATCTTGTCTAACGCTTGATGAATGTGGTGATTGTGGAGGAATGGGAGTTGCTGGATGTACTGTTTCTTTCGCTTGTAACTACAATCCAGAAGCGACATGTGATGACGGATCTTGCGCTGAATTTGACGAATGCGGAGATTGTGGTGGTGACGGGGTACAAGGCTGCATCGATTCTGAAGCATGCAACTTCAACCCTGAAGCGACATGTGATGATGGCACATGCCTTGAATTTGATGAATGTGGCGATTGTGGAGGAATTGGAGTTGCTGGATGTACTGTTTCTTTCGCTTGTAACTTCAATCCTGAAGCGACATGTGATGATGGCATCATGCGCTTGAATTTGATGAGTGCGGAGATTGTGGTGGTGAGGGGTTACTAGGCTGCATCGATTCGGAAGCATGCAACTACAACACGGAGGCGTCATGTGACGATGGTTCATGCTACTTTCTGCCCGAAGTATCTATTTCTGGAGCAAATATCACTACAGAGTTCACTTCAGAAATTTATGAAGTTATTTTAATCGAGGATGCTGTTTACAATTGGAATGTATCAGGCGGTGTTATCGAGGGGAACAATGACAACTATCAGCCTTCTATTATTTGGGCTTCTGAAGGAATTGGAGAAATTTGTGTCTCGATTATCAATGGCAGTTGTGAGTCTATAGAATCATGTATAAATGTTGTTCTTGTACCTAGTGGTAATATCACTGGTTGTACAGATGCTGAAGCATGCAATTACGATCCGGAAGCGACTACAGACAATGGCAATTGTATTTCTATAGGAGATCCGTGTAATGATGGAAATACAGAAACCATAATGACACCATTCAGAATAATTGTGAATGTGAAGGTCAAGAAACATCAATTTCAGGCTGTACAGATTCTTTGGCCTGTAATTTCAATCCTGACGCAACGATTGATGACGGATCTTGCTCTTATGTTGTCGCTTATGACATTATTGGTAGCGCAATTCCAGCTGCATTCAGCACTGAATCTTACAGTTATACAGAAACTGCAGGAAGTTCATACGCTTGGACAATTTCTGGGGGCGTAATCACATCTGGACAAGGCTCTTCTTCTATTGAAGTGGTATGGAGTTTAGAAGGAACTGCAGATTTGGGTGTTCAAGAAACTAATATTGATGGATGTGAAGGTGAAGTTGTTTTACTCAACATCGTAATTCTTCCGACCTTTATAGAAGAACTGAACACAACTGCTTTTGAAGTCTACCCGAACCCCGCATTCGACTCTTTCACGATTATGACTCAACCAATGTTTCATAACTCAAACTATTATTTGATCGATTCTTCAGGTAAAGAAGTCTTAACAGGAATTATAAATTCTGAAAGTCAATTAATAAACGTCACTCATCTGACTTCTGGATATTACACCATCTTGATTACAAAGCTGAAAATATATCTACCCCGTTTGCAAAATATTGATACAACGCCATAACGAACGCTATCCCAAAAAAACCGATAAAAATGAAAAAAACAATACTTTTTATAAATGCATTAACATTTACTTTAGTCTCATTTGGCCAATGCACAGATGATTATGCCTGGGGGGATGAACAGTTCGGAGTTAGTCCTGATCCTGAGTTAGGAGAGAGCTTCTCAAATGCCATCTTAAATGAGCCTTTTCTGTAGGAAGTTTATTTTCTATTTCCTGACAATGCAAGTGCCATTCTAGATGGACAAGATATTCCAGTTGATTCGGTTTTATTAGCCAGTATCACTATAACTCAAGGCATGAATTCATACACTCCAGAAGAGTTTGGATTGAACCTGTCATGTAATAATGGTGGGACAAGTACAAACCCTTGTACGTTTCTTGGCGGACAATCGGGATGTGGGTTGTTATCTGGGACACCTTTGATCGCGGGAGATTTTAGCATTACTATTGACGCTAATGTATATGTGACTGCTTCTCTAGGAGGGTTTGATATCCCTTTAGAATTTCCGTTTAACTATGAAGGTTACACCTTAAGCGTGGGAACTGGAGGTGAACTTGGCTGTACAGATTTAATAATCTCTGAGGTAGTAGAGGGTTTTTCTAATAATCATGCGATAGAAATTTACAACCCAACAGCGACAGCTATTGATGCTTCAGAATATGGTTTAGTGAGATTTCAAAATGGTAGCACAACACCAGGAAATATCACATATTTAACTGGAGTTTCCATAGCTCCTTATGATGTGTATGTAGTAGTATTGGATAAAAGAGATCCAGACGGCACAAGTTTCGAAGCGCCTGTTTGGGATGAGTTACAATTGCAAGCAGACGTTTTCGTAAACCCATCATACAACGATGGTCAAGAAGTGATGTATTTTAATGGAAATGATGCTATTGCTATCGTTAAGGATAGCGGACAAACCCTAGTAGATGTTTTTGGTAAAATTGGAGACATGAATGCATTATTGAAAATTGAAGCTGCTGAAGGTGAACAAGCTTATATTTCTCAAGACCACACTCTAGTTAGAAAAGCTTCTTTTACACAAGGTTATACAGCCAACCCGGAGTCTTTTGACATCTCTTAATGAATACGATTCATTGCCAGCGAATACTTTCACCCAATTAGGGTTTCACCTCTGTGATTGCGAAACTTTGGCCGTACCCGGATATATGGATAGCTCTGCATGTAATTTCGATGCTGAGGCAGCAATGTAGATGACGGATCTTGTCTAACGTACGATGAATGCGGAGATTGTGGAGGAATGGGAGTTGCTGGATGTACTGTTTCTTTCGCTTGTAACTACAACCCAGAAGCGACATGTGATGATGGCACATGCCTTGAATTTGATGAATGTGGAGATTGTGGAGGAATGGGAGTTGCTGGATGTACTGTTTCTTTCGCTTGTAACTACAATCCAGAAGCGACATGTGATGATGGCATCTTGCGCTGAATTTGATGAGTGCGGAGATTGTGGTGGTGAGGGGTTACTAGGCTGCATCGATTCGGAAGCATGCAACTACAACACGGAGGCGTCATGTGACGATGGTTCATGCTACTTTCTGCCCGAAGTATCTATTTCTGGAGCAAATATCACTACAGAGTTCACTTCAGAAATTTATGAAGTTATTTTAATCGAGGATGCTGTTTACAATTGGAATGTATCAGGCGGTGTTATCGAGGGGAACAATGACAACTATCAGCCTTCTATTATTTGGGCTTCTGAAGGAATTGGAGAAATTTGTGTCTCGATTATCAATGGCAGTTGTGAGTCTATAGAATCATGTATAAATGTTGTTATTTTTCCTGGTGGAAATATCTACTGGTTGTACAGATTCTGAAGCATGCAATTACGATCCGGAAGCTACTACAGACAATGGCAATTGTATTTCTATAGGAGATCCGTGTAATGATGGAAATACAGAAACCATAATGACACCATTCAGAATAATTGTGAATGTGAAGGTCAAGAAACATCAATTTCAGGCTGTACAGATTCTTTGGCCTGTAATTTCAATCCTGACGCAACGATTGATGACGGATCTTGCTCTTATGTTGTCGCTTATGACATTATTGGTAGCGCAATTCCAGCTGCATTCAGCACTGAATCTTACAGTTATACAGAAACTGCAGGAAGTTCATACGCTTGGACAATTTCTGGGGGCGTAATCACATCTGGACAAGGCTCTTCTTCTATTGAAGTGGTATGGAGTTTAGAAGGAAGTGCAGATTTGGGTGTTCAAGAAACTAATATTGATGGATGTGAAGGTGAAGTTGTTTTACTCAACATCGTAATTCTTCCGACCTTTATAGAAGAACTGAACACAACTGCTTTTGAAGTCTACCCGAACCCTGCATTCGACTCTTTCACGATTATGACAAAGACAGCGTTTCATAACTCAAACTATTATTTGATCGATTCTTCAGGTAAAGAAGTCTTAACAGGAATTATAAATTCTGAAAGTCAATTAATAAACGTCACTCATCTGACTTCTGGATATTATACCATCTTGATTACAAATGGTAATTATTCAGAAACAATGACCATTATCTTCGAATTAAGAGAATTAATTAATGAAAGTATATTTAAAGGCTCAGAAACGATATCATTACTGAGCCAATTTGATTTTGCTTAACTAGAAAGGCATATGGCACAATGAGTTGATCCTTTGCTTCTTTGAAGATTTTCTTGCAAATGACTAACGTGTGTATGCTTAGGGATTTTAATACAACTCTATGGCACCGAAAAGACTGGAGCTTTCTGGTTAATAGTATTTGGTGTTTAGTCACCGAGGATAAACAGAATTTTCATTAACATTGTATAATCATGAGTACAACAGAATCATTATTCAATTCCATAAGAGAAGGAAACTCTGCCAAAGTCGCAGATATATTATCTGCAGACTCTAGTTTGTTAGAAGTAAGAGATACTAGAGGTTCTACTCCTCTAATTCTGGCTACCTATTATAACCAAATTGAGATTTCAAAAATACTTCTAGAGAAAGGGAACAGATTTAAACTCTAAGGATTCTTCTGGAAACACTGCGCTCATGGGCGTATGTTTTAAAGGGTATATAGATATAGCTCGCTTACTCATAGATAAGCGGTGCTGATTTAAATTCAGTGAATTCCATGGGAGCTACTGCACTTATTTATGCAGTAACATTTGGCCAGCTAGATCTTATCGAAATCCTACTTAAAAATAGTGCAGACTCTTCCATAAAGGACTCTAAAGGAAACTCTGCAATGGATCACGCCATGATTCAAGGAAATGAAGGCATTATAGCCCTACTTAAAAAGGGGTAGTACTTAATCTACCTAGCCAACTTTAAAAATGGTTTAGGGATAGGTGTTTTTATCTCTAATTCATCATCATTGTACGGAAACTTGATAGAGAAAAAATGAGCGGCCATACCTTTTTCATACTTGTACTCGGAACGGTATTTATCATCTCCTAAAATAGGATTCTTTAAAAGAGAAAACATAGCTCGAATCTGGTTCTTATGAGAACTCTTTTCTTCCACTCTAATTACAGTAAACTGACCATTCGTCTTCATCACTCTATAGTCAAGAGAAACTTCCATGGTTTTCTTTCCTTTACCAGGAAGAAGAAGCCCAATATCATTTTCATGAAAAGTATCTTCTAGGTTTCCTTTTTCATCTACCATGCCACCAGGAATAACTACATAGTGCCTCTTAGTATAATTTTTCCAGTTATCAGACAGCTCCTTGTAGAGACCTAATTCCTTAGCGAACACCACAATTCCTGACTCCTTCTTGTCTACTTTATTTACCATGAGACAAGTGTCAATACCTTTTCCTTTAAGGTAGTACTGGACATCAGTAAATAAAGTTCTCAGGTTTCCATTCGATGATTTTCCTATTAAGCCCGTTCTCTTATCAACTGCTAGAATATTCTCGTCTTCAAATAATATCCTATGCTTTAGAATAGGCTCTTCCTTTAGGACCCTTTTACTTTTCACCCTCTTTACTAGTTCCACTTCTGTTCCAGGCTTGATGACTGTAGAAGGAATTTTAACCACCTTTCCACTAACCATAATTTGACCCGCTTTAATCACGTTTCGAGCTTTCGTATTCGAAACAAACCCCATTTTAGCCTTAACTAAATCGAGTAAGGATATGTCTTTTTCTGATGTAAATTTCACTGTTTTCTTTCTTGAGCTAACCTAATAGCATTATAAGCATTCACCACTCCTCCGTTCTTTCCTAATTTTTTGAATTTAACCAATTCTTGGCTCTCTCCAGGGATATCTACACGTACCTTTTTAAAATTAGCAGCTGAATTGATGAGAATAGCTTTCACCTCCTGAGCTGTTAACTCCGGATAGTAAGACATAATTAATGCCGCTACACCAGTTACTACTGGAGCCGCCATACTCGTCCCACTTAACATTTCATACTCATTTTCTGGAACAGTGCTGTATATATCGCTTCCAGGAGCGAAAATATCTATGCTGTTCTTTCCATAATTTGAAAAATCACTAACCATATATTCGGCCGGGAGCCCATGTCGAACTTCCCACTTCAATCCAAGACTTAACACATTTCCCTTTAAGGGGGTTCTTGTTTGGAAAGTTATCATTTTTATCGATGTTTTTACTTGAATTACCAGCCGCATGAATTAATAACACCACCTTTAGATGCAGCATAAGCCACAGCTTGGTCTACCGCAGGTTTCTGCGGAGAATAACTCTTGCCAAAACTCATATTAATAATATCAGCTCCATTATCAGCTCGTGCATAACGAATAGCATTAGCTCACATGTTTATCTCTCTCATCCCCATTGGGAACTGCTGCTTACACGCATTATTTTCACGTTGTGAGCCATTTATTCCCTGCGCTCCATATATCCGTGATCTCTGAGGGCAGATGCTATCCCCGCTACATGAGTTCCATGTCTGCTATCAGGTCCATTTACATTAATGATAATCCGTAGTTTTTATCTGAGGTATCAGCGTAATTATCACCTACTATATGTCTGAGAATCAAAGTCTAGATTATGCATAGATTATTAGGGGTGATAGTTCTCGAAACCTGGGCTTATTCCAGCGCATCCAGCTGACTCTCTGCACCTGTCGTTTTAACCTCTAGTACAAACCCTTTAAATGCTTCTTCCATCTCATTGGAAGTTTCTACATTACTTATCTCTTCGATAGTGGGGGTTTCCTTCCTAGTAAGCTCTTGCATTAATGCTTGTGCTTGTTCATATGCCATATATACTTGCATAAACTCATTGTACCCTGCTTCAGCCTCGGAAACTCTATCGTCAAACTGTTTTTTAAAGACATAAGTATCGCTCAAATTCCTTTTTATTTTTCTTATCTATCTTTTTTTAGTTTTTCCGTCAAACTTTTTATTCAAGTCAATAAAGATTCTAGTGAACTCGAGATTATCAAATTCAACATCTCCCTGATCACCTCCTATGAAACTCCATCCGTTTACGTCATCGATGTAACCGTTCTTATCGTCATCAATTCCGTTTCCTGAAATTTCATTTTCATTTACCCAAATGGCCCCTTTTAAATCTTCATGATAAATATCTACTCCACTATCTAGTATGGCGACTATCACCTGCGATTTTTCTTTTCCGCTCAATAATTCTTTATAACTTCTCTCTACACTAACCCCTTGAAGCTGATCTGAAGCTTGATCTTTTAGATGCCAATTCACAGGTGCATCTGGGTTTTGTGAAAATGCTAATACAGATAAGACCGAGCCAAGAATAAGTAGGATTGTTTTTCTCATATCAATTTTCTTTAAAAACGGATGCGAAGATACGGCCATACTTTCTTAAAAACTGTGAAACAGGGCTAATATGACCTATTAATGTTTTTTACTTGTGATAGTTTAAGGCTGTGATAGTCGAAATTTGTACAAAAAAATGAACATGAAGGATATTCTGATTATAGAAGATGAGCATGATATAGCTGAATTAATAACTCTACACTTAAAGAGTCTAGGGCATCGTGTAACGCATTTTGACAATGGTAAAATTGGTTATTCATACGCTATCAGTAACCCATGGGACATTATGATTCTTGATTTAAACCTGCCTGGTTTGAGTGGAATAGAAGTTTGTCAAAAAGTGCGAGCTAAAGAGGTCAACAAGCCTATTCTCATGCTTACTGCTAATTCTGAAGAAGACGATAAAATTTTAGGATTAAATATCGGGGCAGACGATTATATGACTAAACCGTTTAGCGTTAAAGAGCTTACCGCCAGGGTAAGTGCTATGGTAAGAAGAGCAGATATTCAAAAATCCGAAACTGAAGATCATAAAGAATTAGTGTTCAGAGATTTATTGGTAGACAAGAAAAAAAGAAAGGTAACTATCGGAGACAATAGAGTAGAACTTACTCCTAAAGAGTTTGACTTACTTCATTTGTTAATGAGTAACCCAGGAGTTACATACAGTAGAAAAGATCTTTTAAATCAGATCTGGAGCTATGACTTCGATGGATATGACCATACGGTAAATAGTCACATAAACAGATTAAGAAGTAAAGTAGAAAAAGATCCAAACACACCAGAATATGTGCTTACTACTTGGGGAGTGGGATACCGCTTTAATGATTTTGAATAACTTGCCGAAAAAAACAGCTTTTACAAATTCCCTTTTTTTAGGGCACAGGTATATTCATGAATAAATTTTTCTCCAGTCTTAAGAATGGCATTCTGTTACTTACGCTGATTTCTATCATAGGAATTTCTGCTATAATTACGTATATCAGCTTTAAGTCTCAGCAGCAAGTCTACGAGCACGAAACTTTAGGAAGATTAAAAGCTATCTCGAGTACATTGGCCTCTCAAATTAATGGTGATGAGTTAGCCCACCTTTACAAACATTATCCAAACAAAGGAGATATAACGCGTTCAGAGCAGGATAGCGTCTATCAAAGCATTCACGAAAAATTAAAGATGTCTGCTGAAATAAATGGGATTACCACTCCCATTTACACGCTGATGTTCCATCCTGGAGATGAGAAATTTCATTTTGGAGTCACTAGTTCAGACGAGCCTAATTGGATGCATCATTTCGAAAAATTTCCTCAA
Organism: Flavobacteriales bacterium UBA4466; assembly: GCA_905182895.1. GTDB lineage: Bacteria > Bacteroidota > Bacteroidia > Flavobacteriales_D > Sanyastnellaceae > ASP10-05a. The sequence goes on along the minus strand of CAJJDD010000007.1, from coordinate 34,456 downwards.
AAACTACTAGACAATTATAAATCTTCAGGCACAGTAAGACCTTACGCAAGTGAAAACGGAACCTGGCTTTCAGCCTTTTGTGCTATTAGAAAATCAGACCATACTACCCCTATAGGATTGGTTCAGGTGGATGTGGAATTTGATAAGTTTAGAGACAAAGCTTTGAGTAGTCTCTACTCTAATATTCTTATTACCCTGCTCATAGTAGGAACTGTGGCCATCCTTATTTATTTCAGCATAACCACATTGCTACGCCAACAAGAGAAAATACAGGAGACTGAAAAAGCGCTGGCTATATACAGAAAGGAGTTGATAGCCAATGTTTCTCACGATTTAAGAACACCTTTAGCTTCTATTCAAGGTTATGTAGAAACGCTCCTTATGCCTGAATTAAAGCTCTCTGAGGAAGACAGGACCAAATATTTAAATGTTACTCTTAATAGCGCTCAAAAATTAAAACGACTAGTCGATGAGCTTTTCGAGCTCTCAAGGTTAGAGAGCAAAGACCGAAAGTTAAAGCTTCATAGTTTTAACATAGGCGAGCTGGCTCATGATATTTTACTCGGATTACAGATAGATGCAGAACAAGCTGGAATCACGTTAAAACACGACATTTCTACCATCAACACCTAGTGTAACTGCAGATGTAGCCTTAATAGACCGTGTTCTTCAGAACTTGCTATCGAATGCTATTAAATACTGTCCGTCTGGCAGCTGGATAGAGCTATCTGCAAAAGTCGAGGGTAGTGAAGTGTTAGTAGAGGTAGCTGATAATGGTGTTGGAATTCCTGAAGAAGATATTCCTGAACTGTTCGATAGAGTTTATAGAGGGCGCAACAAGAAAAGTGGTACTGGTTTGGGCTTAGCCATTGTGCGTGGTGTTTTAGACTTACATAGCTCTAACTACAAGGCTTACAACAACAAGAGATGGTGGAGTTACGATTTGTTTTACACTTAAGATCTCTGGTAATTCTTAAGTGCTGTAAAGTCAGATTTTTCAATCAACCTTAAGCTGAAAGACAAAATCACTCCTGTGATTAGCATTACTAAAGATTCTAATTTCCAATCTATATCAAGATAGTTAATAAGAAAGGACGACATTACTAGACCAACAACAAAAACTATTACCCTTAGTAAATGAGCTAATTCATAGGGAATTTTAAATTTAACAGCCGCACATCTCCATTGTATCAGCGAGACTAGCGTTTGGGTAACAAGCGTAGCCACAGCAGCTCCCATTATACCATATTCTCCAATGAGAATTCCATTCATGACTACATTGACTAAAATGGCCAAGAGCGCAATCTTATTCAAAAATCTCATGTCACCCTCTGCTGTTATGAGAGTTCCAAAAACATAACTAGCTCCTAAAGGAATTAATGTTAGGATTAAATAAGGAAATATCTCAGAAGAATAAGCACTGCCCGTTTCAAACATTAATGGCAGCAGTTCATCTCCTACTGAACAAAGTATCACCACTCCTATAACCGCAGGAATAAGCATTAATTTAGAGCTTAGCTTGACCAAGCTCACAACTGACTCATTCCGAGAAATCATATTAGAAAACATGGGCAGCAGCAGGGTAGAAAAAAGCAAAGTGAACATCACTGAAGCATCTAACAGTTTATAGGCTTGCGCATAATATCCAGTTTGTAAATCACCGTCTGGCAGCATTCTTTCTATCATTACTGCATCAATTTTAAAATAAATAAGCATTAAGAAAGTAAGTAACGCAAAAGGTAAACTAGATTTAAATGTGTGCACTATCTCAGCTCTCTTAAAGCTAAAACTAAATTTCTTTATTCGAATAACTAACAGTATGAGCACTACTATAGATGCTATGAGATAAGCTACACACTGCCCATAGATAAATTGATAGATGCTGAATTCTGTTTCTAAAACACTTCCGAAGACCATAGATCCTATGATAATAATCATCAAGGCTTTATCTAGCGCTGAGACCAAAACATCAGCTCTGTACCACTGTATTCCACTTAGGTTAGTTCTAAGAAAAATAAGAACAGACTGTAGAATAAGCATCACCGTAATAGCGCCTAAGAGATTCCTTTCCTCTACCGAATACCCGAGAAGAAATGAAAACAAATAAACAGTGGCCATAAAACCTACTCCTAAAAAAAGTTTTATTAATCCAGTATGAGGCAACACCTTGGAGGCTATTTCTGGGTTTTGTGCTAGTCTCCTATTGTTGAAGTTGTTTAGTCCAAAATCCAATACCACTGAAAATAAAAAGGCGAAGTTCAGTAATGAAAAAAAATCACCATACGCCTCGGGTCCCAGCGTATTCTGTACTTTCACATCTATTACTAATACCCATATAGGCTTCACTAATAAATTAATGATGATAAGAAGAAACAGGTTTGACAGAAATGTGCGTTGCAATTCTTTAGTTGTTTAATTCAATTTTTACATCCACTTTCCAGTGAAGCTCTCGGTTTTATAGAGAACAAAATCACGAAGTTCTTCCATTTCACTTTTATCAAAGAAACGAAAACTTCTTCCTCCAGCAGCTGTGGAGAAGGTTAAGTGACAAATATTTCTCTTGGCCTGGAAAATAGTTTGGTTCAACTCTACTGTTTGGAATTTATGAAGCTTTACCACTGTTCTCTTAGGAAACAGCCATCCTCTCTCATATATAATGACCTCTTCATTCACCCATAAATTAATAGACTGGTAGTACTTTTCTGCTGCCGCTATCATTACGAATACATACACTAAGTAAAGGCCACTAAACACCACGATTTCTTGTGTAGCTATTGTCGCAATCAAGAAAAAAGGAACCCCAAACAGGCTTAGAACAAGAGCCCTGAACACGCGCTGATAGGTGTGGGGCTGGAGTAGAAAGAAGTAGTCATCTTCAAGTAATTCGGTATATAACGTCTCCATTACTTTTTCTGTCTGCTCACTATAACACGAAGGAATTTCTAATAAATTCTTTCCTGCCGATTCTACACTTCTTCCTTGATGAATTCTTATACTCTCGAAGCCTAGACGTTTTCTTAATAAATTAGTTTTCCATTCCAAAAACTGAATCTTCTTTAATGGAATAGTAAACTCATTTCTCTTAATTAAACCAGAAGATATATAGAAAGACTGATCATCCACTTCTGCCTTAAAGTCAAAGAATTTTAAAATTACTTGAATAAATGATAGGAGAACAGACAACAATAAAAATGTAAATACAAATACTACAATTAGTGCTATTCCACTCTCCACCAACTCAGGAGCGTAATCATCAAAAACATCTACTACGAACTGTTCTGAATAATCTAAATATTGGCCAGCATAACCCATAATGAATGCGACCGCTATAAGCCCATTTCTAATGTGATTTTCAGTAATGGCTAAAACTAGAATAGCTTTAAAATCTAAGTTTACTAAGGTTTCTTTTATGCTTTTTTTCTCGAGCATCACTGAAGACTCTTCCATACGTTCATCACTCTTAGGAAGAGCCTCATTTCTGATTTTACTTTTTAAGAATTCTAAAAGAGATTCTGCTTTTTTTCGTTTTAGTGCCGGAATTTCAAGTTCTTCTGATGATGAACCTGCGGTGTCTATCTTTAAGCCCGTAATTCCTAAAATCCGCTGAATAAAGTTTTGATGCATTTGCACACTTTGAATCCTGTCTAGAGGAATATTCATTACATCCTTAGTGAGGATTCCTGAATTTAAAACAAGTTGGGTTTCATCTAATTTGAACCTAAAATTTCTATACTTAAGCACTGAAGTCACAGCAGTGAAGACTAATGAAATTCCAAAAAACCACCACACATATTTCCCTACGCCATCGGTAAATATAGAGTAAGCGAAAAATGCTAGGTAGGCATTTAGCATTTTTCTCACACTCTGTGCGAAAATGATAACTACGCCAAGAATATTCTGGTGATTGAACTCTTCAAACTTATATTCACTCATATGTGGAAGAAGCTTCTGTAATAAAATCTTTGAGTCGGTTAGCTTCTTCTGGTCTTAATCCTGATATTCTTAAGTCCGAACTCGCTCCTCCTGCAGTAAACACCTTTAAGCTCATCAACCCAAAAGCTCTGGACAAAGGCCCTTGAGTAGTTTCACAATGTTGAACTCTATTAAAAGGAATCGTGGTCTGAGAATGAATTAAAAAGCCTTTTTTGTAGGTGATATCTCTTTGCCTTAAGGCGTATCCTCTTTTTTTAAATCCTTTAATTTCTTCAAGTAAAATTATGGAAAGTAGGCCTGCCCAAATTAGAAATATGACTCCCATAGCAGTCATGTTTAAAAAAACCAATTGCATAATCCAAAACCCAGAGAGCAAGAACATTACAATCATGAGTATCAAAAGCCTCATGTCTCTATAATCCTTAGGGTGAGGGCTATAATCTACATTTTCTAATAATGGTAATTCCGATTTTTCTAGCTGAAGATTCTCGAGTAACATGTGGCTAAGATAAATTAGTTAAGGCGAAAATCGGCTTTAATCTACTATTAATGATGCCAATTTTATAAAAAAAAGGGGCCTTGCGGCCCCTTTTTTTCTTGTAATTATTAATTTTTTATTTGCTCTCTGCCATCCCTGTAATTACCACTCCTACCGCTTCGAATGAGATCACATCCTTCGGCTCAGTAATAGCCTCTTTTTGTTTGGCCTTTTCTTCATCACTTAAATCTGCATCATCAATATAATGATGTTGCATCTCCACAGATTCAGAGCTCTTTAGCGCTGTTCCTTTAAAAGCTACTTCCTTTCCTCCTGCTCCTTCTGTAGGCACGAAAAACCCATAGTCTTTAAACCTTACTCTGAGGTCTTCACCTTCCTGGTTAGCTATTGTCATCCAACATCCTTTTACAGCGCAGGTTTCAACTATCTCTCCTTCTATCAAAACATCTACCAATGAATCTTTTGATTTCATTTGATTAGTTAATTCATTAATAGACAGCGCTTGTTCCAAAGAAATTTCTGTCCCATAAAACGATTTGCTTCCTTCTACTTTAGTAGGTTCCACAGGTCCAGAGCAGCTAAACAAGAACACCATTAAAACTAACGAACTGATAAATATATTTTTAGTCATTTTTATAAAATTTTAGAGTGCTAAATTCGGTTACATTTTAGTAACTACAAACTCTGTCCGTCTGTTTTTTAATCTCCCTTCAGAAGTTTCATTTGAAGCTAGAGGCTTATTCGGACCGAAACCTTTATAATTCAACCTTCCAGATTCTATACCATGTTCCTGTAAGTAGCCCAACACCTCAAAAGCTCTATCTGTGCTCAATGCTAGATTATCTGTAAGATTACCCACATCATCTGTGTGCCCTCTAATTTCTATTTTAAGACTAGGGTTTTCTTTCAAATAAATAGCAAAGAGTTTTAATATTGTCTTAGACTCATCATCTATATCACTAGAACTGGTTCTGTAGTTAATGTCTCTTATCAAAAAAGGCTTATTGGCTTCTATCTTTTGAACTTGTGTTGTTAGTTCTATTACATCAGGCTTTTTTAATTCGTCTTTAGTGGTCAGCAGTTGGGCGTTAAAAGCGTAACCATCTTTTTTCATCATTACCACGACATCCTCGCCTTTTTCTACATTTATTATGGCTGCATAGCTTCCGTCTTCCTGATTTATTTTAATGGTCTCAGGATCATCTCTGCTATCACTCTTTATTTCAATCTCCAAATCCTGTACTACCTCATCATTCTCATCTTTTACTGTTCCCTTAAGAATAATGACTTTCTGAGGCTTAGCTCTTTCAGGAAGCTCGAAACTAAAGATATCCTTTGTGTAGCTTCCCTCCATTTTACTAGAGAAATATGCAAGTTTTCCATCTGTAGCCACTATTAATCCTTCCTCATCTTTCTCAGAGTTAATAGGTGCTCCAAGATTTTCTGGTTCAGACCATGTTCCATCATCCAACTGGCGAGTAAAGAATAGATCAAAGCCTCCGAAGCCTCTGTGGGCATTAGATGAAAAGTAAAGCGTTCTAGAATCTGAATGCATAAAAGGAGTTTTATCACTTCCCTTGGTATTTACAGATTCTAAATTTTGAGGATTCCCCCAAGAGTCATCTGATTGTCTTTCACAAAAGTATATATCCACACTAGGTTTTCCATCTGGACCTAAAACACTCTCAGGTCGAGCAGACGCAAAAAACAACAGTTTCCCGTCTGACGATAAAGAGGGCTGTGCTTCCCATCCCTGTTTGGTGTTAATATGATCTCCTATACTTTCTAACTTACTCCAACTATAGGTGTCATATCCTTTTACCTCATCATAACTCTTAGCGTAAGTAGTCTTGTAGATATCTATGTTTTGAGGATTCATCCCGTTGGGATTTACCTTGGCTATATACATCTCTTTATTATCTACAGAAATAGTAGCCCCACCATAATTGTCTCCCAAATTAAAAGGAGCACTAAGCGCTTTAGGTTCTTCGAACTTAGAATTAATGTTTTCCCTCTTACTCATAGTAAATTCCTCGACCCAGTTATCTCCTATTATTCCCTTGCTCTTCTTTGAGTGCTTCTTAGTAAAAAAGATGATTTCATTATCTGGAGATAATACTGGTAGATATTCTTCTCCTTCTTTAGAACTAATTTCTTCAACTATTTTAGGGTTATAATCCACTGGGTTTTCAGCATACTTTTTAAAGAACTCCACTGAAGGGATCGCTGCTTTTACCGTCTTATAGTTCTTGTCATAATCTCTACTAAACTTAGACTCGTCATCAGAAGGGAAGTGTATAAACTTATCGAAGTAGTCTAGTGCATCCGTATATCTCCGCTCCGCATAAGACATCGCTCCCAGATAAAAATAAGGGTCAGAATGGTAATCTGGACAGCGCTCAACTAAGGGCACTAAATAGGCATTAGCCTCAGTAAAATCATAGGTTTCGTTTTTGGCTCTTCTGTATGCCTTTTTCCCCAATAGATACCTGCACTCTAAACATTCCTCATCTATTTCTAATGCATCTCTCAAGAATTGAGTTCTCTGGGCACTCTTATATTTCTTTTTATCCTTAGATTTCTCTAATAGCTTGGAGGCTTTAGCTTCTAACTCTATACCACATTCCTGAGCTGCTAAAGGAGCTGCGTAGCAAAACACAAACACTCCACAAAAAATCATTTTTTTAATCCAATAAACCATCGGCTCTTTTTTGTGCGTCACTTATAATTTTATCTGCTTTAGTCCTGACGTTAGCTAAAGCCTTTACATGCACCTCATCCGCTTTTTTCTTCGCTTTATCTGCCGCTAATTTGGCGGCTACTTTTTCCCATGGCTTTTTAGCCGCATCCTGGATACGCTGAGCAGCTTTATAAGCCTCTTCTTTTCCTTTGTCTGCTAGCTGAATTCCTTCTGCTCTCACTTTTTCTGCCTGCGCGGTAGCTGTAACCATTAGTTTATCCGCTTCTTCTTTCGCTTTAGCCTTAGCGTCTTCTTTTACCTCTTCTACCTTTTCCTGCACTAGTTCTTTTACTTCTTCTTTTATTTCCTCTTTAGCGTTTTGAACTAGACTGCTCCCTAATTTACTTAAATCTATCTTCGGATTTAGCATCGTTCCTGTTACCCTAATTTTCACAGGGATAATCTCATTGGCACCGAAGTTCGAGCCTAGTAGATTTACTTTACTTAACAGATCATTAGCGAATTCTGTTCCCGACTGAGGTAGCTTGCTAAACGGAACATCTATTTCCACTACATAATCCATTTCTGAACTAAAACTAGTCCATCCAGAAATGGTAGTTTTCATTCCGTCTAACTTTATCTCATAGGGGTTGACTGTAACTTTTCCGTTATCTACGGAAAAGTTCATTTTCACATTATCTATGGACTGCTTCGCCAGCTCTCCAATCATACAGTTTAGCTGCTATTTCATTTAACGGTTGGAACTGCTCTATCTCCACAGCATCTGTACTTACATTCCCTTTAGCTGAAAGTGTTTCTAACAAAGGAAACATATCTTTTCCTAACTCTGCAGTAAAACTCATCTCAGAACCAAACTTCCCTGAACAATATTTAGCTATTGGCGCAAGTTGAGAAATCATATCGAATGATTTACTCGTCTTAGCTATGTCTAAGTTTTTTAAATTATATGAAATACTCATGATTGATATTAATAAAATAATGAACTTATTGCCTATCGCAAAAACCTCAATCCCAAGTACCCTATCGTCACCTGCAACGCAGCCGTGCCATCATCCACACCTATTAGACCGGTTACATTGGTCATCTCCGTTCCATCATAAATAAGCTTCTTAATGTCTCCTGTTAAATCGAAATCTAGGTTCTCAGGAATAGCTACGTATGTATCTTCTACAGCATCTCCAGAGGCATCTTCTGTAGACTCCTCTGAAGTCATAAAATCAGCCATATTCATGGTGTTACTCCTAAATTCAAATGTGCCTCTTAACTTCTCATCATTAAATGCATAGGCTAAGAAGTTATTTATTTTACCCGTAGCATCAAAGTCACTTTCTCCAATTTCCCCTTTAAAAGCGCCCATTTTTATACGTGCTGGAGTAATATCGAAATGAGCATTTTCTATATTCATCTTGTAGGTATTGGAGGCATATACATTCATGCCTATTACATCTATAAGACCATTGGCATAAAAATCATCGAAATTCTGATTAGTTAAATCTAAGACACTTCCTTTTAATACTACATCTGCATTTAATTCTCCATTCAGCTTCGTTTCATCTATCGGAAAGGCTTTACTTAATTTATCGAAATCTAAATTTGCTTTTAATGCCGCGTCTATATACTGAGATGTAAATGGATTAGTGAAGAGCATTCTAGCATCTATAGGGTTTCCCGCTATATTCATTTTCAACTGAGAAATATCCACCTTCATCTCATCTAGGTTATTTCCTTGAGGAAGAGAAAATAGAGCGCTTAGCACAATATCATTAATAGACTCTGGCAGGTCTGGATACTGGAGGAAACCTTCTTTAATCTGAATATCTAACCCGATGGCAGGAAGTTCCGTTTCAGTCATGGTTCCAGTAACGAAACCATCTAAGGCCAGGGTTCCTTTGGCATTTACTCCTGCTAAATCCCCTCTGTACTCCGCAGGAATCAGAGAAATAAGTTGTGTAATATTCGTTTCTGGTGCCTTGTACTTAATGTCCATTACGATGTCACTTGAAGGCATCTCTACGAATCCGTCAGCCACCAACTTGAGCTCATTTAGAAATATTTCATTTCCTTCAATATCGAATCTCATTTTATCTAAATCCATAAGCAGATTTAAATTTATATCTGTTGTAGCTTTATTTATATAAGCGATATTATCAAAGATGAAATCAAACTCATCTGCTGTAGTCTTCGTCTTTAAATTGATAATCGAGGAGGTGAAATCACCTGTGCCACTGTGGTTTAAACCCTCTAAGTAGACCATCATATTTCCAGAGTTATCCAGATAGCTTATGGTTCCGTTTTCTATTTTATATGAGTCTAGCGCTAGCCTAAAAGAGCTAACTTCAGAAGAAGCTTCTTCTGCTATTTCTTCTGATGGGATAGCTATATCATAGTTAGCTAGGCCATCTTCAGCTACGATTACATTGATATAAGGATTTTTTAATGAAAAGGAATTAATCTTAGCCGAATCTCCGAATAAAGAAATGATATCTAAACTGATGTCTAATCTAGGTATGCTTACCAACTCTACTCCTTCGAAGTCACCTTTACCAATTACGGTTAAAGAATCTAAAGAAATGGTCATATCTGGAAAGCTTCTGAAGAGACTAAGCCCATAATCTGTCCACTCTACATCAGCATTTATATTTTCATTCACCGCAGTTTTTACAGCCTCCTCTATTTTCCCTTGGAATACAAATGGCAGAGCTACGATAGTCACTAATAGCAGCACAAATACTAGAACACTAATTTTAATTATTTTCTTCATGCTTCTACAATGTTAGAATCAGAGTTCTAACGTTTGATTTTAGTCTTTGTTATCTGGAACATCAAGTTCTCCTTCTGCACTGGCAATAATCGTGCTAACAGCACCGTCACCGGTAACGTTAGTAACCGTTCTTACCATATCCAAAATTCTATCTACTGGAAGAATAATAGCTATCCATGCCCCATCTAAACCTACAGAACCTAGGACCATTATCATAAGAACCAATCCAGCACTTGGAATAGCCGCGGCTCCTATAGATGCTAAAGACGCAGTTAAGACGATGATTAGCTGCTGAGCGAATGATAAATCTACCATGTGAAGCTGCGCCATGGCCACCACTGCTACTGCCTGGTAAAGGCTAGTCCCATCCATATTCACTGTGGCTCCTATAGGAAGCACGAAACTGGTGGTTCTTTCAGACACCCCTAATTTATTCTCCACACAGTCCATGGTTACAGGAAGTGTGGCTACAGAAGAAGAGGTGGAGAAAGCTGTTATTTGTGCTTCTCTCATTCCTGATAGGAATTTTCTAAAACTCATCTTCTTTACTATTCCGCTTACTAAGTTTGGATAAACTACAAAAATGAGTATCAACAATCCAAGTAAAACAGCCCCAGAGTAGTGAAGAAGGAATAAAAATAAGTCGGCCAATTTCCCTAAGTCATCTCCAGCCACATCTACGACCTGTCCAGCCATTAATGCAAAAACGAAGTAAGGCATCACCTTCATGATAACCATTATCATTTTCACGAATACTTCATTCAACCCATCTACAAGCTTAAAAACAGGCTCAAACCTATCTTTCGGTAATTTCAATAACATGACACCAAAGAATATTCCGAAGAAAATTACTTGCAACATTTTAGCCTGTGTTAACGCTACAAATATGTTCGATGGAAAAACATCTACTAGCGGCTGAAGCGGTCCTGCCTTTTTAGTTTCTGCAGCTTGGTTCAGCTTTTTCTCTACGTTTAAAAGGTTTGCCAATTCTTTTGCTTCATCTTTTGTCAGTTCTCCTACCTTTTTCTTTGCCTCGAGAGCCCCTAACCTTCCTCTTTCTCCTTTCTTTTTGGCTACTATGTCTGCATGTTCCGGCATACATGAATAACATAAATCGTCCAAATCTTTAACCTCATCCTTGGTACCTTTTAATTCCTCTTTCCAAAGCTCATAGTCTATTCGGTACTCTAACCTAACATCATCACTTGGCTTCTCTCCCGGTTTCCAAACATTAACTATTAGCAGTCCTAGAGAAACAGCAAAAACCGTAGTAAGCAGGTACATTCCTAAGGTCTTCCAACCTAAGCTTCCAAGCTTATTAATGTCCCCTAAATTTCCTACTCCTACGATAATAGAAAAGAGCACCAGAGGCACTGCTATTAACTTTAATAAATTGATGAAAATCTTCCCAAAAGGATCTATCCAATTCATTACGAAATCTCCAAAACCAAAACTCACAGCTGCTGTAGCGAAAGCTGCTCCTAGAACTAATCCTATAATTACTTGCCAGTGAAGGGCTAATTTTTTCATCTCTTAAAGTTTAGCGGTTTTATTTCTTAATATATGATCTACTAAAGTTAACGCCAACATGGCATCTACAATAGGAACAGCTCTAGGCAGAACACAAGGGTCATGCCTTCCTTTTCCTTTTATCTCTACTTTTTTTCCAGCTGCATCTAATGATTTTTGCGGTTTTACAATGGTAGCTGTGGGCTTAAACGCCACATTGAAATAAATTAATTCACCATTGGAAATACCACCTTGAATTCCTCCCGAGTTATTGCTACGCGTCTCTATTCCCTTCTCTCCAGAAATAAACTCATCATTATGCTCTGAACCAAGCAGAAAAGTCCCTCCGAACCCACTTCCAATATCAAAACCCTTAACCGCATTAATACTTAGCATCGCCTTACCGATCTCCGCATGGAGCTTATCAAACACTGGTTCTCCTAGGCCTACAGGGACATTCTTAGCCACTCCTGTAATAACTCCGCCTACAGAATCTCCAGCTTTTTTTACTTCCTTTATATACTCCTCCATCTGCAGAGCCATTTCCTTATCAGGGCACCGAACTATATTGGCATCTATATCAGCTATTTTAACCTGCTCAGGGTCTAGATGAGTGACCAGATTATGGATTTGAGAAACGTAAGAGAATACATCTACTCCATAAGAATGGAGGATTTGCTTTGCAATAGCTCCTGCTACTACTCTACAAGCAGTTTCTCGAGCTGAGCTTCGTCCTCCTCCACGATAATCTCTAATTCCGTATTTTTCTTGGTACGTAAAATCGGCATGAGACGGACGGTAAACCTCTTTAATATGATCGTATAATCCTTAGACTTTTGGTCTTTGTTTTTAATAACAAATCCTATGGGAGTCCCTGTAGTTTTGCCTTCAAAGATTCCACTCAGAAATTCTACCTCATCATCCTCTTTTCTTTGAGTGGTAATGACAGACTGACCTGGCTTTCTACGTTGCAATTCGTAACGAATCTGTTCCAAATCTAAAGACAATCCAGCAGGGCAGCCATCTATAACGCCTCCAATAGCTATTCCGTGTGATTCTCCGAATGTAGTAAGTCTAAATATTTGACCGATCGAGTTCCCTGCCATGCGGCCAAAGATAGATACATATTCATAATATGAAGCTCAGTGGAATAAAAAGAATTCACAGCTTATTGATAGAATAGTTACCAGCAAAAAACCTGCTTACATTCTCCCCTCTGAAACCACTTTTTTAGAAATTTATAATGCAGCTGAATAGACAAACCTCTAATATCAAAGACACCAACGTTATTCACATCCGAAGACCCTCCCAAAAGAGGATTCCCTTGAGATTCAGTCTTTAAATAAGGTCTGTAGGTATACTCAGGAATCCATTCTATAGTAAGGTCTGTCTTCTCTCCTAGAAAAAACTTATAACCTACAGAAAAATCAACTCCAATTAAGAGTCTAAATACCTCTTCATTATAAACATCCTTTTCATCAAAGAAACCTGTCTCTACAACGAAATTCTCTACCCTACCATTCTCATCATAAAGTTGGTAACTATTAGTGAACTTAGAATACTCTGAACCATAGCCGACTACTAAATCAACCCCATAAACGAGCGTATTCCTTTCATACTGCTTGAACCATTCTGTTCCTAAACGAGCAGCTAACCTATATTCTTCTTGATGTTCACTCCTGTACACTACAGATGAGTCATTTACCTCATAGGCATTAAAAGATGACAATTGGAAATCAGTAAACCTTCTGTTTTGTTCATACATAGGAATGAATCTCCAGGCTCTATTTGGAGCAGTTTTCACATTGAATATTAGACTAGCTCTTGGGCGAAAAGCCCTGCTATTACTGGACTAGTAGGAGTAGAAATATCTACACCTATTCTGAATTTCTCACTTTCTCTTATGTCCTTCATAGCAGTGTAATAATCTTCCTCGAAATCCTCTCCCAAAGTCTCAGACTGAGAATACACAACACTTTGCCCAACAAAGGATACTCAAGATAATTTTGATCCTGATATCATAATCTGGATGAATACAATTGAATCTGGTCGCTATGAAGATACTAATAAAATCTTTGAAAAACCTGAAAAAGTTGATTTTCATATAGCCCCGATATATAGAAGAGGTGGAGAAATGAAAACTCTTCCTTTGATAGAAAACGCATGGCTCGCCATAGAAAATGGATTGATTGCCGATTTTGGCGAAATGAGAGACTGGCCTGGTATTTCTGACTGGAGCGAGTTGGAAATAATAGATGCAGAAGGAGGTTTTGTTCTCCCTGCTTGGTGCGATTCTCACACCCATATAGTCTTCGCTGCGACACGTGAAGGTGAATTTCTAGACAGATTAAAAGGACTCACCTACCAAGAAATAGCAGAAAAAGGAGGAGGCATTTTAAATTCCGCTAATAAGCTATCTGTTATGTCGGAAGATGAACTGTATGAGCAGGCATACGCAAGGTTAGACAAATTGAAAGAACTGGGTACAGGTGCTGTAGAGATTAAAAGCGGGTATGGCTTAACAGTAGATGCTGAGCTTAAGATGCTCAGAGTAATCAAAAGGCTAAAAGAAAATCACCCTATAACTATAAAAGCTACATTTTTAGGCGCGCATGCCTTTCCCTTAGAATACAAAAAAAACCACAGAGGATACATAGACAGCATCATAAACGAAATGATTCCTGTGATTCAAGAGGAAGGCCTAGCCGACTTTATAGATTGTTTTTGTGAAGCAGGATATTTCTCTCCTGAGGAAATGACTGAAATTCTTCAAGCAGGAATAGAAGTTGGACTCACGCCCAAAGTACATGTAAACCAGTTTACCAGTATAGGAGGAATACAAGCAGCTTTAAATTCACAAGCTCTTTCTGTGGACCACCTTGAGGTTATGACAGATGAGGACATTTTACTAGTAGCTAAATCAGAATGTGCTGCCGTAAGCCTCCCTTCATGCTCTTTCTTTTTAGGGATTCCTTACGCGCCCATGAGAGCGCTCATAGACAACGGGGCTATCGGAGTGTTGGCCTCAGACTACAATCCCGGAAGCACACCTAACGGGAACATGAACTTAGTACTTGCCATGGGATGTATAAAACAAAAAATGCTTCCAGAAGAAAGCATTAATGCGATTACTACGAATGGAGCATATGCCATGAACCTATCCAAGGAATTAGGCTCCATTACTCCTGGGAAAATAGCTAATATCATTATCACTAAACCTATAGACAGTTTGGCCTATTTGCCCTATAGCTTTGGTGAAAACATGATTTCCAAAGTGATTCTCAACGGGAGCATCAGCTAAAGAGTTTTCTAGAGACTTAACTCCTATTATTCCCTACTGTTTTGTGGATTTATTAGAGCACAGCTAGACTTAAATCTTTTGTGACTTTTTTCTAGAACTCTTTTGCTTAAATTTGACTGTGTACTTTTTACACTAATGCGTATTTTTCTCTTCACCATATCGTTTTTAGCAGGACTTCAAATCTATTCACAAAGTGGCTTTGTAGAATTCACTGACTCTTTAGGGTTAGCCCATGCCCAAGGAAGCAACGGCATCTCAGTTTGTGATTACGATAATGATGGAGATTATGACTTTTACGTCTCCGCTAGCCAAGAAGAAAATCTGCTTTTCGAAAATCAAGGTGATTCAATTTTCGTGGACATGGCTCCCCTTCTAGGTCTAGATTTAAACGAATTTAGTAGAGCATCCATTTGGGCAGACTTTGACAATGATGGTTACAAAGATATCTTCGTAGGTAATTACCTAGATGACAGCTACCTGTTCAAAAACAATGGAGACGGTTCGTTTACAGACGTAAGCAACACTGCTGGATTGATACAAGGAAGTTTTCCAAATAGCCTAAACGCCGTAGACATTAATCTGGACGGCCTTCTCGATCTTTATGTAGCTAACATAAACTCTCCGAACTTTCTATATATCAATCAAGGCGATTTTCTCTTTACTGAAGAAGTTCTAGCCTATGGCATTACTGACAATCTTACAGCCATGGGAGCTTTGTTTTTCGATTATGACATGGATAATGATGTGGATTTATACCTCACTCATGACGGCTATCAGGAATTTATCCTATACCGAAATAATGGGAATGGAACATTCACGGATGTGAGCGTAGAATCAAACACTAATCTCGCTCGCCAAGGCATGGGAGTCAACATAGCCGATTATGATTTAGATGGAGATATGGATGTCTTCTTGGCTAATCTCCTAGCTAATGATTTGCTGCGCAATAACGGTGACGGAACATTCACCAACATCACCATGGAAGCTGGCGTAGGAGATTTCGGAATGAGCTGGGGGACTTTTTTCTTAGACTACGACAATGACACTGACGAAGACATTTTTATCAATAACATGTACTATATGGGGAATTTCTCAAATCTACTGTATAGAAACAATGGAGATGGCTCATATACAGATATCATTGAAGAAGGAGAGGCTATGGAAAGTTTAATGGGCGGGTATGGAGCTGCCTCCTTCGACTTTAACAGAAACGGTGGAATTGATTTACTGCTTGCTAACACAAGTTCAAACGATGAAAATCAAATTTTCATTAATGAGAATTCAAGAGGGAATTGGATACAGCTAGAGCTAGAAGGAACTATTTCAAACAGAAACGCCATAGGGACAAAACTTCAAGTCTTCTCAGATTCGCTTCTTTTAATAGACGAAATGGTAGGAGGGTCAGGTTATTGCTCTCAAAATATGGCGGCCAAACATTTCGGGTTAGCGACAAGAACCACAGTAGACTCGATAGCAGTTATATGGCCAAACGGACTGGAAGAAACCTACTATGATTTAGAAATTAATACTCATTACCTCATAACAGAAAACACTGGAATCTCACTCTTGGACTATGCTCCACAAGAAGAAGAAGAAGAAGAAGAAGAAGAAGAAGAAGAAGAAGAAGAAGAAGAATGATGATGATGATGAAGAAGATAGATGATGAAGATGATGATGATGATGAACTTGTAGGCATTGAGATAGAGATAATCAATCCTAATTCAGACTTTACTCATTTCGAATATAGTGAGGAAGTCTTTATGGAGGAAACACCTTCAGAAAACACCGTAAAGGAAAACAACTTGACAGCTTCTTCTGTAGTTCCTTATCCTAACCCGTCCACTAAATGGATTACGTGGAATGTTCCGTTCACAGGTGATTTCAAGCTTGTGATAACAGACATTACTGGAAAAGAAGTATTCACTGAATCTTTCTCTAACGCTTTGTCAAAAACGGTTAAAGTGGATATTAATTCCTTTAACAGTTCATCCTCCAATTTCACTTATCACTTCATAGTAGGCGGGAAAATCATCTCTGGAACTTTCTTTGTCCTTAAATAAAGGTCTTTATCTTTTCTGTTCGATTAAATTTGCACCGCGTGAAACTTCATAGGCAAATACTAACACTTATAAAAAAAGACATTTCTCTAGAATATAAAAGTCTAGAGTCATTGGCTGGAATGGTTCTCTTTCTGTTAGCTACTGTTTACACTTGCTTTCTCACATTTAAGAAAATGCCCACTGCAGAAGTGTGGAATGCCCTATTCTGGATAATCATCATATTCTCTGGATTCAATGCGATTTCAGGTAGTTTTAAAAATGAAACTGGAGGAAAGCATTTCTATCTCTATTTTTTGATAAACCCGAAGGCACTTATACTGGCTAAGATTATATATAACAGCTTCTTAATGCTGACTCTCTCTATTATCGGCCTAGCTGTATTTGCTCTTTTTCTAGGCACTAATGTCTTAGAGGATATAAATTTCTTAAGCTTTTTTATAGGATTAGTACTCACTTCTCTAGGCTTAAGCGGAATACTAACCATCATTTCAGCTATAGCTTCTCAACTAGATTTTAAAGGCGGCATCATAGCCGTTCTGGGGTTGCCTCTGTTGTTCCCTCTAATACTAATCAGTCAGAAATATTCAGCACAAGCTTTAAGCGGTGTCAGCGCATCTGGAAACATGAATTTTCTGTTAGGACTTTTAACGCTTAATGTAGCCGTTATCACATTAAGTTATGTTTTGTTTCCTTATCTTTGGCGGCAGTAAAACAAGCGCTCCAGACCTAAACCCTTTGGAGTGTTCGATTAAAATTTCAGACGCTTCAATCTCATGGATTTAACTCTATTTTAGAGAAGCTCTTTTTTTAAGATGTGATTTAAACCTGCACGATTAAATGGCAAAAAATTGGTGGAAAATAGTAGGAGCTATCCTAGTGATATACGCTACCGCTTTTAGTTTCTTAAGACCATTGGAACCTGGAATCATTCAAACAGATAAAACTGAGCTAGTTTTAGGTCAAAATACATTTTCTGTTACTGGATATAATTCGCATTTCGTGGACTATTCATCCTCACTTCAAGGTTTTTTAAGAGTAGACTCTTTGAGAGCTCTTCCGCTTACCATATTGGATATAAAAGATAACGTGCATGCTGAGTTCAGCGTGAATATTCCAGCCGACATAGATAAAACTGTTTTGGATTTATTTCTTTCTAACGATAGAACTGGAAGCATTTTCTTACCCGCTGCTTTTCGAATAGACCAATCCAAGGGAAATCCTGCTGCTTCAAACGAGTATACCAATGTAGCCTTTTCTTCTGGAGAGGAAATTTCATTCGAATTCCCGTTTCAACTCAGAATTTTTGATACCATTAGAAACCTAAACTTTCATGTACCGATGTGGTTTACCATGTTTGTGCTTATGGGATTATCTCTTTGGTACTCTATCCGTTATTTAAACTCTGATAAAATAGAATATGACCTAAAAGCAGCTTCTTCAGCTAAGGTAGCGCTGATATTCTGCTCATTAGGGCTTATTACAGGAAGTATATGGGCTCGTTTTGCCTGGGGTGATTGGTGGACTACTGATGCCAAACTAAATGGTGCCGCAGTTTCGTTTTTACTTTTAGCAGCCTATTTCATTCTTAGAAAATCTGCTGAAGACAAACCAAACAAAGCCAAGATAGCAGCCGTTTATAATATCCTATCTTTCTTTATGACCATGGCTCTTATTATGGTTCTGCCAAGACTAACGGGTGCAGCATCTCTTCATCCAGGAGAAGATGGAAACCCGGCTTTCAGCTCTTATGATTTAGACAGTAATCTTCGAATGGTTTTTTATCCAGCGTGTGCAGGATGGATAATCACAGGAATATGGATTTACAACTTGCATTATAGAATTTCTAATCTGAAAAACACACGGTCATGAATAGAATAGTGATACTGATATTACTTCTACTTTTTACATTGCACTGCCAAGCCCAAGACGGAGCATTGGAAGAATATTTCTTCGAATCAGGAAAAATTAAAGTGGTGATCGCTGTCGCTGTAAGTATAGCTATAGGCATGTTTGCTTACCTGTTTAGATTAGATAAAAAAATCAAAGACTTAGAAAAAAATAAGAAATGAAAAAGTCAGAAATAGCCCTAATCATATTAGCTGGAGTAGCTATAGCAGCTATGGTAGCAGCACTTGGAGGAAGTGGAAAAGCCGAAACATTCGCTACCGCTTTTTCTAACCCAGGAGTAGATTATAAAATAAACGGGAAACTCATCAGAGAAGAACCCATCATTTATAATCCTGAAGAAAATGCGGCACTCACTGTATTTACTATGGTAGATAGCGAAGGTGGGATTAGTAAAGTATATCTAAACGAAGCTAAACAACAAGGATTCGAACAGTCTGAATCCATAAATTTATTTGGTTATGTAGAAGACGGAAAATTTCGAGGGCATGATATGCAAATGAAATGTCCATCGAAATATAATGACCAAAAACACTTGATAGACCAGCAAGCATCTGCTAATTAAATGGAGTATATCGGAGAACACCTGCTCCCAGGTCAAATAGGAGAATTCTTTATAGCACTCGCGTTTTCAGCGGCTATATTTTCTATGGTAAGCTATTATTTTTCTACAAAAGAAGAATCAGCAGCCTCATGGAAAAAATTAGGTAGAATAGGTTTTATCATACATGGACTTTCGGTTTTCATGGTGATCGGTACACTATTTTATCTATTTATGAATCACCACTACGAGTATAATTATGTGTACAAGTACAGTAGTAAAACCATGCCTATGAAGTATGTGTTTTCTGCATTCTGGAGTGGTCAGGAAGGTAGTTTTCTTCTCTGGAGTTTTTGGCATATCGTGCTAGGTGGACTTCTTATTCTTAAAGGAAAAAACTGGGAAAAACACACCATGACTATTCTAGCATTGGTACAAGTGTTTATCTCCTCTATGCTACTGGGCGTATACTTTATGGATTATAAATTCGGAAGTAACCCGTTTATCCTAAACAGAGAGTTACCCGAAACCATACTCATGCCGTGGGCCTCTTCAGAAAGTTATTTGAGTTTACTCTTCGCTGATGGTAGAGGACTAAACCCACTGCTACAGAATTACTGGATGACCATCCACCCTCCTACCCTATTTTTAGGGTTTGCTAGCACAGTAGTTCCATTCGCTTTTGCCATCGCAGGATTATGGAAAAGAGATTATTCAGGATGGATTAAGCCAGCGCTTCCTTGGACATTTTTCTCCGTTATGATTTTAGGTACAGGGATCCTTATGGGAGGAGCTTGGGCTTATGAGTCACTTACTTTTGGAGGATTTTGGGCTTGGGATCCTGTAGAAAACGCATCTTTAGTTCCATGGATTATTCTCGTGGCGGGAGCTCACATCATGCTCATAAACAAGCACAAACCTAAGAGTCTGTTTTCTGCTTTTCTATTCATTATTCTGAGTTTTATCTTTATCCTTTATTCTACATTCCTTACTCGAAGCGGGATTTTAGGAGAAAGCTCAGTACACAGTTTTGTGGAGAGCGGTATTCTTCCTCAGTTATTGATTTACTTACTTTTCTTCGTAGGAATGGCAGTAGCTATGCTGCATAAAGATGTACAGGAAAGAAAAATTTACAGTTGGGCCTCATTCCTGATTTTCGTCTTAGGGATAGGACTTTACTTACTAGATACAGAAGCGGTACGATTCGAATATGCACCTGCAGCTTTTGTCGTTTTATTCCTTCTCTTATCCGCAGTATATACAGTAAAGGCATACACCAAGCATTACCGAACAGATGAAGACGAACCATTGGTTAGTCGCGAGTTCTGGATGTTTATAGGAGGATTAGTATTATTTATTTCAGCGTTGCAAATCACCATCTGGACCAGCATACCGGTATTCAATCATGTAGCTAGTCCATTTCAAAGCATTTATGCGAACATAGCCAACCTTACAGGATGGGAATGGGCAGCTAGCTTGGCAGAAGGAAAACTTTCTATAGGTTCTGATGTAGTGAATATCTATAACAGATGGCAGATTCCATTTACCGTGCTAATTACACTCTTTATAGGAACTACACAGTTTATGAAATATGGGAAGAATGATGCGGGGAAATGGTTCAAAGCCGCTAGTCTATCGATTATTATTTCGGCAGCTATTACAGCATTCTTCCTCTTTGTTTGGGGATTTGAAGACAGCACCTACCCATCTAATTATGTGCTGCTATTTACATCAATATTCGCTGTAGTAGCCAATGCGGATTACCTTATAAGAGTGCTCAAAGGAAACATTAGAAAAGGTGGAAGCCCTATAGCCCATGTCGGATTTGGTCTATTAATTTTCGGTGCACTGGTTAGTCAAAGTCAACAAGATATTATATCTACCACTAAAACTACAGACATTACAGGCTTAGGTGGAGGAATAAATAGCAAAGAAGACCAACTAATGTATAAGGGTGACACCCTGACCATGGGTAATTATATGACTACCTATACTGGTTATGATTCTGATGGCAGAAATGCCTATTACCACATAGACTATTATTCGCAAGTGGCCAACTCATTCCAGAAAGATGACATAGCCTATCGATTAATTCAGAATTTACCTGTTTTCTTCATTGCAAAGCAAGACCATACCTGCTCTCCTACTTTTATAGAAGACATGGAAACGCACTGGTACCCGCTGCCTGCGCCCACAGAAACACAACTCGACCGTGCTAAAAAATGGAGAGGATTTAACCCTGGAGAAAAAGAATTTACGCTCTCTCCTAGAATTCAAATCAATGAGACATTCGGGAATGCACCAGAGCCAGACACAAAGCATTACGGAAATGAAGATTTGTTCACTTTCTTAAAGTTTGCACAGATAGAAAAACTAAAAACTGACAGCTTAGGATTTCTTCCTATGAAAGAAACCAAAATGATTCTAGGAGATACATTAAAGCTTACAGAAGGCTTGCTCATAGTGGATAGCCTGAGACCGATGGGAGAAGGAAAAGGCCATTTTCGGATTTCTGTCCTCAGATATTGTACTCAAAACATACATGCACTTCACCTCTGAAGAAAAGGACACGCTGCTCACCTCTAGATTTCTAGTAAGAGGAAATCAAGCTGTGGGAGAAGAAATTACACTGGAAAAAGAAGGTTTTAAAGCGACTATTAAACTTATTCAGCCCAAGGATGGCACAGCAGAAATCACGTTAGAACATGCTGAGAAATCTGAGAATTACAGAGACTTTATAGTAATGAGAGCAGTGAAATTTCCACAGATAAACATCTTATGGATCGGATGTTTAATCATGATTTTGGGAACTATTATAGCTATTATAGAGCGGATTAGAACCAATAGAATAGGGCGTAAAACCGCCTAACTTTTAAAGAGCCGTATATTCACCTTTTCAACCCTGTGGCTAAAGACAAAGTGA
Organism: Flavobacteriales bacterium UBA4466; assembly: GCA_905182895.1. GTDB lineage: Bacteria > Bacteroidota > Bacteroidia > Flavobacteriales_D > Sanyastnellaceae > ASP10-05a. The sequence goes on along the minus strand of CAJJDD010000007.1, from coordinate 12,323 downwards.
ACTCTGAAATTAAGCACATAACATTTATAGGAAGCGGGAACGTAGCTTCTGCTATGGCTGAAGAGTTCTTTAAAAAAGGACTAATCATCACGCAAGTTTTTAGCAGAAATTTAAGTCAAGCCAATCTGCTATCCGAGAAAGTCAACTCCAAAGGAATAAACAACTATTCCCAGCTCAAGGAGACCGACCTTTTTATAGTGGCCGTTTCTGACGATGCTATTTCAACAGTGTTTTCTGAGCTAAAGCACTCCACTCCTGTAGTGCATACTTCGGGAAACACTTCTTTGCTAGAGCGTTACCACACCTCAGAGAGTGGTGTTTTCTATCCGTTACAGACATTCTCTAAAGGTTCTGAAACCAACTGGTCTGAGGTTCCTATCTGCATAGAAGCGGCTAATGAGGACCTCTTAAAAAAGCTACATCTATTGGGTAAAACTCTGAGCGAAAACGTGAAAACCATCACCTCTGCTGAGCGCGCTATAATTCATGCCGCTGCAGTGCTCGCTTGTAATTTCACCAATCATTTGGGAGCACTCACTCAAGAGGTTTTAGAAGACAAAAACCTTAGCTTGGACTTATTAAACCCGCTTATCCAAAAGACATTTAGAAATATTACCTCAGGAAAAGCGAAAGAAAAACAGACCGGACCTGCTGTGAGAGAAGATTATGGAACCATCGATTCTCACTTGAACATACTAGAAGACAAACCAGAAATCAAAGCGCTTTACTTAGCCCTTTCTAAACATATAATAGCATACCACCATGGCCAATAGTTACAAAGAAAAACTAAAAGATATTACCACATTCATATTCGATGTAGACGGAGTTTTCACAGACGGAAGCCTCTACTTGGTTCCCGGTGAAATGGCCCGAGTGATGAATGTAAAAGATGGTTTCGCAGTGCAGTTGGCTGTAAAAAAAGGCCTTAGGCTAGCTATTATCACGGGAGGAAATAGTGAACTAGTGAAATCTAGATTAGAAGGACTAGGGATTCCCGAGGTATACCTCAGCTGCCATGATAAAATGGCAGTGTTTCAGGAATACCTAAAAAAGCATAACCTAGATGCTTCAGAAGTCTGCTACATGGGAGATGACATTCCTGATTATGATGTAATGAAAATCGCAGGATTATCTGTAGCTCCTCATGACGCCTGTGCTGAAGTGAAATCTGTAAGTCATTACATCTCCGATAAAGATGGTGGAAAAGGATGTGTAAGAGATATTCTAGAACAAGCCATGAAAGTAAAAGGGCTCTGGATGAAAGGAACAGAAAGTCACCAATGGTAAATGTCTGTCCTGAATAACATTACTAACTTAAAGTTGAATAAACAGAGTCAATTATAGAACTTTAAAATAACTTTACTACGTCATGAATACGCTGCTTTTAGACAATCATCTGGCTCAGACCACTCCCTTTCCTGTAGGATTAGAAGTGAGCCATGCCACTGGCTCTTATATCTATACTAAAGATGGAAACAAATACCTAGACATGATTTCGGGGCTCTGTGTTTCTAACCTGGGGCATGGAAATCAAGCCGTGAAAGATGCCGTATACTGCCAGTTAGAAAAGTATGCTCACGTGATGGTTTATGGAGAGTTCGAGCAGGATGCTGTTTCTGAATTAGCGGCTACCTTAACGGGATTACTTCCTAAATCACTTGACACTTGTTACTTCGTGAATTCTGGCACTGAGGCCAATGAGGCCGCTATAAAACTGGCCAGAAGAAGTACTGGGCGTTCAGAGCTTATAGCGTTTAAAGGCGCTTATCATGGCGGAAGCACAGGCTCACTGGCTATTTCTTATAACGAGGAAAAGAAATATGCTGTGCGTCCATTAATGCCAGACGTTAAGTTTATAGAACTAAATAAGCTGGCAGACTTAGCGTTCATTACCAAAAAAACTGCTGGCGTATTCCTAGAAACCATCCAAGGAGATGCAGGCATACGAATTCCTGAAGAGGCGTTTATAAAAGCCCTTAGAAAAAGATGCTCAGAAACAGGAACGCTGCTCATCCTAGATGAAATCCAAGCAGGAATGGGCAGAACGGGAAAGTTCAGCGCATTCGAGCATTATGGTATCGTACCCGATATTCTATGTTTAGGAAAAGCATTGGGAGCTGGCTTACCTATAGGCGCTTTGATTTCTGGCAGGAACCTAATGGAGAAATTTACGCATGACCCTATGCTAGGCCACATTACTACATTTGGCGGCAATCCTGTTATTTCTGCTGCGGCCAATGCTGGATTAAAAGAACTACTAAAGGATGGAATTATAGCCGCTGTAGAAACCAAAGGTCAATTCATCTCCTCCTCTCTAAAGGACCACACAATGGTAAAAGAGATAAGACAGAAAGGTCTTTTTATAGCCATAGAGCTAGAATCAGCTGAACTGGTTCAGCAGGCATTTGATTACTGCTTGGCTCATGGCGTAATTACCTTCTGGTTTCTTTCTTGTAAAAACGCATTCCGCATAGCTCCACCGCTAAACATTTCTCAAGAAGATTTAGCGCATGGAGTTTCTATTCTTAAAGATGCCCTGGATTCTTTGACATAAAAAAAGCCAAGACGAATCTTGGCTTTCACTCTATATGTGTTTCACTCATTTACATCGCTTCTATCCACTCCAACGGAATAACTATTTGTGTTACCCATTTAGAATCGTCTGGCTCAGTAATCGGACCTATTAAACAAAGTTCATAGCTGGCATGAAGCGGAGTTAACCTGGCAATTAAGAGATTAATGCCTCATAGCTCTCAGGTAACCTTTCGTAAGAACCTTTATGGAGATAAATCATCGCTTTATGAGGTTTGATATAATCAGTCGCTAAGCTAAGTCCCCCATATAATTTCTCTGTAGACATCATAGCTATAGTGAATGTAGAAACTTTTGTTTCATTATCATAAGCTTCAGTTACCGAAACAGGAGGTTGGATTAGCTTGGCAGCCTCTCCATTTTCAGCTACTTCTTTAAATATATCTCGGTAAGAAGAGGTATACATTTTCGCAGTAATCTCCTCAATATTTTTATCTACATATCTCTTCCCTATGTAAAATAGCCCTGGCATACTCGACCTCTTCCATCGCTACATCTACTACTTCTAGTTCTTTAGGAATAAAGGATCAGCTATGCCTCTTTTTCCATTCCGTTTAATCCTTCTTCATACATTCCTTTAAGGATAGAAGGCATAATAACATTGCTTAACCGCTCACCAAAACCAGTATTTCCTGAACTTTCAAAATTCCATGTCACCTCAGTCCCTCCTTCCACTTCTTTAAACTGCATATCACAGGTGCTGTATTCCATTCCACCTCCCATATCGAAACCTATATCCATTCCTATTTTCTCTCCTTCTCGAATCTCGCGAATCTCCATCTCACCTTTTCCAGTTTTAGGTCCTTCCCACGAATAACCTCCGCCTAACTCCTCTAGAGCCAGCTTTACTATAAGTTATCTTCATCTCTGGGTCTGATGCAGCCCAAGGACTCCAATTAGGCCAGTTTTTAAATTCTACTACTTGCTCCCATACAGCTGGTAACGGAGCTTTCATTACTTTTTTATGAGACACGTTCATATCTGAAGGTCCAAAAAATCCTATTCCTACTGTAAGCAAAGCCAGCAAACCTAGAAGCACTAGAATTATCCTTAATACTTTCATGATGTTTTCATTAATTTATAGCAAATGTAAAGCTATACTCAAGCCAATTCAGCTTTATAAATTTTTACACTAGAATACTTCTCTTCATCTCTTTCAAAATATTCCGTACGACCTAATCTACAGTTGATTTTTTCAACATTAAATAAAGAACCTCGATAAAACCAAAAGACAATTTGGCTCGCATAAATAATCAGTTTGTCACACTGGATTTTATTAGATACTTTGCTGACCTTAAATAGAACTTCATGCTAAGAGTAATAATCCTCTCGTTTTTCTGCGTTGCAACGCTTATATCCTCAGCTACAACCATCACTGACTCAACCCCTGCGGACTATGCAAATGACGCACTAACCAACCTGCACACTGCAAAGGGAAAATTCAGTCTCTACTTAGATAAATCTGAAGGTATCATTCTAGACTGGCCTAACGAGCTTTCTCAGCCTACAGATAGTTTTTTCGTAAAATTCGATTCTAAACTTTACGGATTCATTACAGATAAAGGTCTGACATTTAAAAATTTAAAAGCTGGAGATTATGAAATTTCGTGGGGAAAAGCCATGGATGGGGATGACATAGTAAAAGCTAAATCATTCGGGCTGAAGGTGTTTAACAAAACTCCCTGGTTCAAGCATGAGGCTATTGTACTGGGATTACTGCTAGGGTTATTGGCTTTGGTGTTTTACACCAATTCACTTCCTAGCTTCTCTAAGTTTTACAAGTTTGTTCCAGCTCTGCTTCTCTGTTATTTCTTACCTGCTATTTTAAACTCAGCAGGAATAATTAACGGGCAGGATTCTCAACTGTATTATGTGTCCTCTCGGTTTTTACTCCCCGCATCTCTGGTTCTATTATGCCTAAGCATAGACTTAAAAGGAATATTAAACCTCGGGCCTAAAGCCCTAATAATGTTTTTTGCGGCCACTCTAGGAGTTGTAATCGGTGGGCCTTTAGCGTTATGGATAGTAGGCTCATTTACACCAGATGCTTTAGGAGGTGATTCTGCCAATGCCTTATGGAGAGGACTTTCTACTGTGGCAGGAAGCTGGATAGGTGGAGGTGCTAACCAAACAGCCTTAAAAGAGATAGCAGATTGTCCAGAAGGATTGTTCTCTAACATGATATTGGTAGACGTAGCATTGGCCAACGTATGGATGGCCTTTCTGCTTTTCGGAGCGGGAATGGATAAGAAGATAAACAAGTTCTTAAAAGCCGATAACACTGCTGTAGAGGCGTTGCAAACAAAAGTAGAAAACTACCAAGCCAGTGTTTCTAGAGCTCCATCTTTAAAAGACCTTATGATTATCTGTGGAGTAGCTTTCTTAGCAGTAGGAATAGCACACTGGGGAGCTAATTTCTTGTCTCCTTGGATAGGCGGAGGAATTAAAGACATGAAGGCTGGCGGCTCCGGAGTGGCACAGTACATAAGTTCATTCGGGAGTGGATTCTTTTGGTTAATCGTTATCTCCACTGCTATAGGTGTAGCACTTTCATTTACCAAGCTGAGAAGCTATGAGGGAGCAGGAGCTTCTAAAGTAGGTAGTTTATTTATTTATATACTTGTGGCTACCATAGGTATGAAGATGGATTTAATGCTCATTTTCGATAATTGGCAACTCATCATTATTGGCGCTGTGTGGATGAGTATTCATGCAGGACTACTTATACTAGTTGCTAAGTTAATTAAAGCGCCGTTTTTCTTTTTAGCGGTAGGATCACAGGCTAATGTAGGCGGAGCAGCAAGTGCTCCTGTAGTAGCTTCTGCGTTTAGTCCAGCACTAGCTCCAGTGGGAGTTTTACTGGCCGTGATGGGATATGCTGTAGGAACTTTAGCTGCGGTGGTTTGTATGGAGTTAATGCATGCGATCTCCTAAATTATTTACTGTAGAATTGAATGACATAAATCCTTGAACTTCGCTAAGACTAGCTCATTTACTTTAGCCTTTTCATGAAGAAATTAAAAGTGGCATGGAATGATGTCTATAGACATCCACTTCCAGACAATCATCGTTTTCCTATGCTCAAGTATGAGCTTCTTCCAGAGCAGCTCACCTATGAAGGCACGCTGGATAATTCTAATTTCTTCTCTCCTTCTCCTGTCGCTGAAGAGCTAATTTTAAAAGTACATGATGCCCAGTATTGGAATAATCTAAAAACTCTAAACCTCAGCAGAAAGGAGATTAGAACCACTGGTTTCCCTCATTCAAAGGAACTCATAGAAAGAGAAATAACCATTATGGGTGGAACTGTAGAATGCGCTTATCATGCCAAAGAAAATGGAATAAGCATGAATATAGCTGGTGGAACCCACCATGCTTTTACGGATAGAGGAGAAGGATTTTGCCTGCTCAATGACCAAGCTTTAGCAGCAGTAGATTTACTAGACAGGAAAGCAGCTAACAGAATTCTCATCGTAGATTTAGATGTGCACCAAGGAAACGGAACTGCAGAGATTTTTCAATCAAACGATGCTGTATTTACCTTTTCTATGCATGGAGCTAACAACTATCCACTGCGAAAAGAATCCAGCGATTTGGACATTCCTTTAGCAGATGGCATCAAAGATGAGGCTTACTTAGAATTATTAGTAACTCACTTAGAACGCATCGCTCAAGAGTTTCAGCCTGATTTCATCTTTTATCAGTGTGGGGCAGATATTCTAGAGACGGATAAACTTGGCAGGTTAGGAGTTTCTGTAGCTGGATGTAAAAAACGAGACGAAATCGTTCTAAAAAAAGCACTAGAACTGGAAGCTCCTTTGGTGTGCAGCATGGGCGGTGGTTACTCTGAAGACATTAAAGTAATAGTCGAAGCCCACGCCAATACATTTAGGTTAGCGCAAGATTTGTTTTTTTGAATAAAACTCCTCTCTAATTTCGTTCACTATGGCAGATACTTTTTGATTATCCACCCCCTCTGGAAGGTCAGATTTACTAAATAAGTGACGGACTTCTTCTAAGAAATCTTCTGCTTCTTTTATCAATACTCCGAACTCAAACTTGTGGTTTCTTATATCCAATAAATACTCCTTCTCGGGGCGTTCAAGGATAATTTTTCCTTTGGTGGCTATATCCTTAGCAGTTAATAAAAGCCCGAAAGTAGGTGAGCAAATTTTCCTAACTCAAAGTAGGATTGATTATTAGAAGCATCTCTAACCTCTGCTGGAAAATCATTGTTATAAAAAAGATGTTTATCTGCTACGAAAACTCCTCTAAAATCTTCATCTGAGCTCGCTGTATTTAACCCGTATGCATGGATGCCTGCCAGTGAGTTCTGAATAGCATGTCCTGGAATCTGTAGATCCATAGAGAAGAAAATTTAGACGATAATCTACTAGTTTGTTACGCCACTTTAATCACTCCGAAAAGGTGACCCATTTGATCTTTTTTTACTTTTAGATATCCTGCGTTATCCTCACTCGCCTCAATAATAAGAGGAACTCTTTCGATTAACTCTATTCCAGTATCACTAAATATATTTACTTTATCTGGGTTATTGGTTAGCAGTCTAATCTTATCTATCTCGAGAAGCTTATACATGTCGATTGCCACCTTGAAACTTCTTTCATCTGTACCAAAACCGAGAGCATGATTTGCTTCTATGGTATCCAGACCTGTATCTTGGAGCTTATATGCCTTCATTTTATTAATCAAGCCTATTCCCCTTCCTTCTTGTCTTAGGTATAATAATGCTCCTCCTTCTTTACTTATTTTGGATAAAGATTCTTCTAACTGTTCTCCACAATCGCATCTAGAAGAACCAAATAAATCTCCTGTGAGACATTCACTATGAACTCTCGTCAAAATTGGTTTGGAAGTATCTAAGTTTTTAGTGACAAGTGCTAGATGAGGGAAATCCTTTACCCCACTCTCAAAAGCTACCATTTCAAACTCCCCATGATTAGTAGGTAAAAACACTCTCTCTAATATTTCTGTAATCATCATTATTCTTAACTTGACAACAAAGGTAAAGGCTTTATGAAGTCTTAATTGTGTTTTTTTCGTATATTTGAGTGTGCGAACAGCAGCATTTATATCAGCTTTTTACTACTTTGTGATAACTGTAGGGATAAGCATCTCATTACATTTTTGTAAAGGTGAACTCACTTGTTTTTCATTTATTTCGGAAAGCAGTATGTGCTGTCACATCCATGAAGGAACTGATCACAAGCAAGATAACTGTCATGCGGTATGCGAAGATGACTGCTGTTCTAATGAAAGTGTAAATATCACTCTAGACACGGACTTCACTTTTGAATCTGTGGATATTCCCAATACAGCCATCTCTCTTTCGAGTGAGGGTCTTCATTTCACTAAAGTTATGAATTCCCAAACTTTGGCTCTCGATGCTCCAGTAAGGGGCTCACCAGAGTCCCCTCCCTTGTATTTGCTTCACTCTAGTTTCATTTTTTACGGTTGATTTTTCGGGTATTATTATGCATAACCTGCTTATTAGGCTTTATGTATAGCAGTTTCATAGCGTTGCAACGCTATGAAAAATAACACTCTTATTTATCAACAAATAACACAATGAAACAACTCATATTTATAGGATTAATGCTACTTGGTACATTAACCTACGGCCAATCAAATAGACCAGTTACAGTAAATCTAACCGTAGGCGGAACCTGCGATATGTGCAAAGAAAGAATAGAACGCACTGTAGATGTAAAAGGAGTAAAATACTTCGAATACACACTGGCTACTCATAATTTAGAGATCACTTATGTTCCTTCCAAAATAACTGAAGAACAACTCCACAAATCACTTAATGCTGTGGGCCACGACACCAATAAGTCTAAGGCTTCTGATGAGCAGTATGATAAAATTCATGGCTGCTGCAAGTACAGAGTGCACGTTCACGGTGAAGGAGAGCACGATTCAGAGAAAAAAGAACATAACCACGATGAAAATGATGACCATGACCACGAGCATTAAGCTTTTCGGGCTAATGGCTTTCATGACATTAGCTTCAGCTGTAAACGCACAAACACATACTGGAGAAGTCCATGACGAAAAACATGGTGCGCTCGTGGGTGCATATGTAACTGTCATAGGCTACAGAATGCCAAGTGTACCCACAGACAAAGATGGTAAATTCACTATCGCACAGATTAGTGACCAAGACACTCTTTTAATCTCTTTTATAGGATATAGTGATTTCATCATAGCTGCTACTGGCAAGTTTATGCACATCGACTTAATTCCAGCCGATGGCGTAAATATAGATGAGGCTACAATTGAGGAGGAGCTCTTAGGAACGCAAGTTTCACTTATGGATGCCAGAGATTCAGAGGTAATTACCACTGCTGAGCTTTGCAAAGCGGCCTGCTGTAATCTAAGTGAAGCATTCGAGACCAATGCCTCTATAGATGCAAGTTTTACGGATGCAGTGACAGGAACTAGGCAGATTCAAATGCTCGGCCTCTCTGGAAAATATGTCCAAATCACACAGGATAATATTCCTGCCGTGAGAGGATTATCTACCGCTTATGGATTAGGTAGAATTCCAGGCACATGGATTAATAACATATATATTTCAAAAGGGGCAGGCTCGGTAACCAATGGTTTTGAAAGTTTGACTGGACAGATTAACGTGGCTACATTTAATCCAGAAACAGCTGAAGGAATACATTTAAACATGTATGGAAATGCTGGCGGAAGAGTTGAACTAAACGCCTACGCACCATTTAAAGTTAATACGAAGTGGAGCTCTATTTTACTGATTCACTCTGAAAGAAACGACAGAGAGAACGATGTAAATGATGATGGTTTCTACGACATGCCTCAGGTATTGGACTTCGTAGTTAGAAATAGCTGGTTATGGAGAAATGGAAAAGGATGGAACGGAGATTACAGCATTAATTATGTGAATGCAACTTCTAATGCTGGTCAGATTAAAGACGAAACTACTCCTAACCCATGGGAAGTAGATTTAAATGGCGAGCATGTTACATTTTCTGCCAAGACAGGATATGTATGGCCAGAAAAGACATGGCAGAGTTTCGGAAGTCAGATAACTGCTGGATATAACGTGCAGAACACTTCTCTAGGAGATCGAAACTATGAAGGAAGACATCAGTACTTCAGAGCTAATCTTATGTATGCCTGCAAGCAATCAGACAATTGGGAGTATACAACAGGAATAAGCGGACAGTATGACAAGTACTATGAAGACTTAGATACTCTTAATTTTGATAGAACAGAGACTGTACCAGGGGTTTTCTTTGAGAATACTTGGAACCCCTCAGAGAAATTTGTATTAGTCTCAGGAGTTAGAGGAGATTACCATAATTTATATGGAGCACTGTTCAGTCCTAGAGTTCATGCGAGATATTCATTTACTAAGAATCAAGCTGTTAAAGTAGCTAAAGGAATGGGTCACCGTTCTCCAGTTATTATTATGGATAACGTAGGACTTCTAGCCAGCAATAGAGATTTTTCCTTTCCCACTGAAGATAACTCTAATGCCTATGGATTAGACATTGAAACTGCCATTAACATAGGAGCTAGCTATACGAACAAATTTAAGATTGGACATAGACCAGCCATGTTTGCCGCTGATTTTTATCATACTCAGTTCACTAACCAAGTAATAGTAGATAGGGAAACCCCTGGTGAGGTAGCTTTCTATAACTTACAGGGAGAGTCGTATTCTAACAGTCTTCAGTTTGAATTTAAATTCGAACCGGTAAAACGATTAGAATCTAAATTTGCTTACAGATATCTAGACGTAAAGGCCGATTATAACCAAGGCTTAATCAATCCTCCTCTTATTCCTAAGAATAGAATATTTAACAATACTGCTTATAAAACTAGAAAAGGGAGTAATGGACAGAGATGGTTAATCGATTTAACTACACTTTGGACGAGCAGTCAGAGGCTTCCTCTTTCTGGATTAGCTGAACTTGATGAGAATAGAGATACAGAAGATTTCTTCATTTTGAACTCTCAAGTGACTCGCGATTTTTCTAATAATTTCTCCTTCTATTTAGGAGTAGAAAATTTATTAAACTTTAGACAAAACGACCCTATCATCAGTAGTGCTGACACATCAAGCGAACTGTTTGATGCTAGTGTTATTTGGGCACCTGTTTTTGGAAGAAATATATATGCCGGTTTTAGATGGGATATTAGTAAGAAAAAGTAAATAGCGGTTACTAATTTATTTAAAGGCCAATCTTCAAGTATTAACTTGGAGGTTGGCTTTTTTTTTATTCTGTAAGAGAGAGTCTCTCCTTATAAAAACAGAACCTTACTAGGGCAGACGCATTCGTGCTCTGTGCAGAGGTGCTTTGTAACTTATGAAAGAAGCCAAAATTTACTTTCTCTTGCAGTACAACTTAACTAAAAAGACTTAGTAAACTCTCTTTCTTCACTTTGGTTTGTTCTCCAGAATCCAAGTTTTTAAGCGTTAACTCTCCGCTTTCCATCTCTTGAGAACCTATGAGTAAAACATAAGGTATGTTCTTAGCATTGGCATAAGACATCTGCTTCTTCATTTTAGAAGATTCAGGGTAAACCTCTGTCTTAATGCCTTGGTCACGCATTTCGGCTGCTAACTTCACACAGTAATTTTCTTCCTCTGCTCCGAAGTTGACAAACATGAGCTGAGTAGTTAACGCAGTATCTAATGGGAATAATTCTCTCTCATTCATAATATCCATGATACGCTCTGCACCGAATGAAATTCCAACTCCACTCACTCCTTTTAATCCAAAAATTCCTGTTAAATCATCATAACGACCACCACCGCAGACACTTCCCATTCCACTTTCTTTTACGATCACCTCGAAAATGGCACCTGTATAATAATTCAACCCTCTTGCTAAAGTTACATCAACTTCTATTGCTGCATCCTGCAATCCAGTAATATTTACTTTTTCTTAAGTCCTTCGGTTGAGGAGTTTAAAATAGATTTTAAAGACTGTAGTTGTTCATTGAAATCTCCTGTCAAATTAAATAAGGGCTGTAATTTTGAGATTCCTTCAGCAGGAATTCCTTTATTGAGCATTTCCTCTTTAACTTTAGCTTCACCAATTTTGTCAAGTTTATCCAATGCCACTGTAAAATCGATAAGCTTATCTTGAGCACCAATCAATTCTGCTATGCCTGCTAATATTTTTCTGTTATTTATTTTTATAGTGATACCGTCTAATTTTAAGTCTGAAAACACAGCATCGTAAAGCTGAATAAACTCAATTTCTTGCCACAGAGACTTTGAACCAACAACGTCGGCATCACACTGATAAAACTCTTGAAAACGTCCTTTCTGAGGACGGTCAGCCCGCCAAACAGGTTGAATTTGGTATCTTTTAAATGGAAATGTAATATCGTTTTGGTGCTGCACAACGTATCTAGCAAATGGTACTGTTAAATCATACCTAAGTGCTTTTTCACTAATTTGTGTGGTAAGCTTTTGGCTATCTTTAGTAGTCAAAAAAGTATCAGTTGCTTTGAAGTCTCCGTTATTCAGAAGTTTAAATATCAGTTGGTCTCCTTCCTCACCATATTTACCCATTAAAGTTTGGAGTGATTCCATGGCAGGAGTCTCTAGTGGCATAAAGCCATACTTCTCAAAAACAGTTTTTATAGTTCCGAAAATATAATTTCTCTTGGCCATATCAGCCGGCCCGAAATCTCTGGTTCCTTTAGGTAAAGAAGGTTTGCTC
>CAJJDD010000006.1 GCA_905182895.1 Flavobacteriales bacterium UBA4466 | reverse complement strand
AATTCATGCGGGTAAGATGAGATTATTCTACTAGGGTTCGGTAACTCAACCTTCTGAAACCATTCTTCAGCCAGCTGGACAGCTTCCTTCTTGGCAAGGTTTAAATGTCTTCTAATTACTTCAACGAGCTGATCTCCGCATTTGAACAATGGATTCAAACTAGTCATTGGTTCCTGAAAAATCATCCCTATCTCACAACCTCTTAATGAATGTGACGCCTCTGAGGACTTTAACAACTCTATTACTTGATTTTGAATTCTAAGCGTTGCAACACCACTTTCTATCCTTGCTGCCTCCTTAGGCAATAAACCCAATAACGCCAAACAGGAGACAGACTTTCTAGATGAAGCAACAAACTCCTTAGATAAATTAACAGAAAAAGAAATATTTTTAACTACAGGCTTCCAAAGCCCATCTTTCAGGAAAGAAACAGTGAGATTTTTAACTGAAAGAAGTTCTGTATCCATATTAATCAGCTATTCCGTCTTCTTGATAAAAAGTAACCGCTAAATATGGTTTATAGTGACTGTAGCTTTCATCGATTAAACTGATTTCAATATCATCGCCTGACTTAGTTTCAGTATACCAAACTATATATCCCTCATCCTCACTCCCCTCGCCATAAGCCCTGTTATAATATTTTTTAAACTCATTATACAGCAGATTGCAGTCCGAAAAATTTTTAGGGAAGATGTCCAAGTCAATACTATAAAGCTCCCCGTTTTTGAAGTCATAATTGATGTCGTAAAAAGTAGAATCTTTTATACTCAAAGGTATTCTTGCAGTAAGTTCATCGGGCATTTCAGAAACGATATGAGGTTTCATTTTTTTCATCACGTATTCTATATCATCACCTATGCTAGTGCCATGAATATCTCCAGGATGATTAGTATCCAAAACATCTATTAATCCATGAGGGTCATCCTTATTATTCGTGTTTGTACCACAGGAATAAAAAGCCAAGAGCGCTATGTATATAATTTTCTTCAAAAAAGAAAAGCAAAACCTAAAGATAGAGCTAATATCTAATTAGACCTTAAAAAACACAAAAGGTCTGAGCATATTTATTGTATAATGAGTATAATTCATTCTTATCTTTCACATTTCTGAACCTCACGAGATCACGTTTTAAAACATCTCTACCCGGAAAGACTTAAATGATTAATAAACAAACGATAGACCGAATTTTTGACGCTCTAATAATAGAGGATATCGTAGGCGAATTTGTGCATTTAAAAAAAGCTGGAGCTAACTTTAAAGCAAGAAGCCCATTTACTGACGAAAAAACTCCCTCATTCTACGTTTCACCATCAAAAGGTATTTTCAAATGTTTCTCAACAGGCAAAGGAGGTAATGCTATCACTTTTCTTATGGAACATGAGAAAATGACTTACCCTGAAGCCCTAAGATGGGCGGCAAACAAGTATGGCATTGAAATAATAGAAGAGAAGCTGACTGAGGAGCAGGAAGAGCAACAAAACGACAGAGAGAGTCTAGGAATAGTAGTTGCCTTCGCAGAAAAATACTTCATTAATTACCTTCATGACAGCGAAGAGGGAAAGGCTATAGGGCTGAGTTATTTCTATGAACGTGGCTTCCGGGAAGAGATAATTAGAAAGTTTAATCTAGGATACTGCCCTGATAAAGGACACCAATTCACAAAAACAGCTTTAGAAAGAGGCTATAAATTAAAATATCTTTTGGACAGTGGGCTTTCTAAAGATATGGGCGGCCAACCTTTTGACTTCTATAAAGGAAGAGTGATTTTTCCTATCCATAATGTAAGTGGAAAGGTTATAGGGTTTGGCGGAAGAACACTAAGAAAAGATAAAAAAACTGCTAAGTATTTCAATTCTCCCGAGAATGACTTATACAACAAGAGCAGAGTACTCTATGGCTTATACCAAGCCAAGAACGCCATCCTTAAACAAGAGGAATGTTACCTAGTCGAGGGCTATACAGATGTTATAGCTCTTCACCAGAATGGAATAGAAAACGTAGTATCCAGCTCAGGAACATCTCTTACAGATGGACAGATAAAGCTGATAAAAAGAGTATAGATGTAATATAGTTGTTTTATTCGATGGAGATGCTGCAGGTTTAAGGGCTGCAATTAGAGGAATTGATTTAATTCTAGAACAAGGAATGAATGTTAAAGTTTGTTCTTTCCCTATTGGAGAAGACCCTGACTCCTATTCTAAAAGACTATCTACAGAAGAATTTGCCAAATTCTTAGAAGAAAACTCTAAGGATTTTATGGTTTTTAAAACCGATTTACTCTTAAGTGAAAGTAAAAATGACCCTATAAAAAAAGCCGAATTAATTAGAGATGTAGTAGAGTCTATTTCTTTGATTCCTGATGCCATTAAACGTTCCATATATCTGAAAGAATGCAGCAGACTAATGGACATCCAAGAGAGTATTATCATCTCTGAAATCAACAAAATTCTTAGGGTAAAGATAAAAAAAGAGAGCTCCAGTAATTATGAAGCTCCTAACATTCCTCAAGAAAAAAGCGGAATTCCTGACCCGCAGAAACAGGATTCCCTATCCTGTTTTGAGCAGGAAAAAGATTTAGTGAGAATTCTTCTAACCTATGGCAATAGAATCCTGTACTTCACAGAAGAGAAGTCCGACGAGAGGCCCGAGCCTTTGTCTGCTAAAATCACCGTGGCTGAATACTTAATCTCCGAACTTCAGGTAGATCAGGTTTCCTTAATAGATAAGCGTTGCAAAACTATCATAGAGGAATACTCGCGAGCATTGGAAAACAACGATTTTTTAGAACCTCGCCACTTGTCTAGGAATGAGGATTTGGAGGTTAGTAAATTATGTGCTGATATTCTTGCAGATGCATTTGAATTATCCGACAATTGGACTGACAAACATAAAGTCTATCCAGAGACTGAGGACATGAAATTAAAAAAGGCAGTTAAAGATGTTATTTTCAGACTAAAGCTTAAACACCTTAGAATAAGAAGTAAGGAACTTCAAGAAGAACTGAAAGATCCAAATTTATCAGACGAAAAGCTTACCGCTATACTTATGAAAAAAAGACACTTGGATAAGATAAAGTCTAAATTATCCGAAGAGTTCGGGACAACTATTATCTAATTAATATTATCCCCTCTTAATCTTCTGAATCTCTTCCTAGCTTCAACCGCATAGAGTGAGTTAGAATAATCAGTAAGAATCATTTCATACAGTTCGCTAGCCCTTTCGTAGTCATTAAATACATCTTCGCTCATTTCGGCAAGATTAAAAATAGCATCATCTGCTACTATGTCATCTGCATAGAAGAGAAGGATTTGATCTAACTCAATAGCCGCTTTCTCAAATTGACCTTTTTTCTGATAAATTTCAAACTTAGAAAAATGAATTTCATCAGTTAAACTATGGGCTGGGTATTCAGTAAGAATTGAGTCAGATACTTTTCGAGAGCTGATTCCATTTGGTTTTGATAAATCAAATCAAGCTCATGGGCGAATAACTCCATGGGTTTATAAATAGTATCTAGTGCAAGGTTATCTGTGATTAGTAGTGACAAGTCTAATGCATCATTGGCTATTAGCTTAGAGGTAGAAGCTTTTAAAACATCTAGCTGAGATTGCGCCCATTCAAAGTCGCCTGTAAAATAGGATACTCGAGCATTTCTAAATTTACCTTCATGGCCTATGGCATCTTCCTTAAAATCCAACTCTACCTGAGAAAAAAGTAAAGAAGCCTCCCATACATTACCTTCATAGACCAAAACATCGCCTAACTCCAGTTTTAATTGAGCTCTCACATTGTCATAGACACCGGGGATTTCAAGGGCTCTATTAAGAACATCTATAGCCTCTTCAGGTTTACCGCCAAAAAACACTTGGATATGAGCGAGCTCTTTCATCATCATAACCGTAGAAGAAGATTCACCTAACTCCAAAAGGGCGTCCTTATATGCCAACTCTAAACCATTAATATCTTCAGCAGAATAAGTGTACTTAGATGTAACTTGAACCTTTAGCGTTTTCAATAATTCTAATCTAGCAGATATGTAATAAGAATTAGAAGACCCTTTACTGACCACATACTCATAAGCTTCTTTAGCCGCAGTATAATCTTCATTTTTTTTAGCCAACTGACCTAGATTAAACACTCTTAACCCGTCTTCTTTTAGACGCATATCTAGCGCCTTAGCCTGAATCAATGCCCCAGAAAAGTTTTTCTCTTGCTGAAACAACCAAATAAGAAGCTCACTAAAGATCGGCTCCTCGGGAACTTTCTGGATTTTAGCAAGGAGTTTTCCCTTGAGCATTTCGGCTTTATCCTCGTTCTCTACTACATTAAGGGTTCTGTTAAAACTGTTCTGAACGCTTTGGACGTAGTTAGGAGATGACTCTAAAAGATTTAGAAATTCATCTACCATTTGCTCATGATCTCCAGTTTGACCTTTTAAATTAGCCATTTCATAATAGTACGGATAACCATCTACAGAAATCTTTCGCGCCTTTGAGTAGGTCTTTTCAGCAAACTCAAATTCAGAAAGTGTTATAAACTTTTTAGCTAGTTTAGTCGCATTACTCCGTCCAGACTGAAGCTCTTTAATCGCCAGTCCGAATTGTTCATCTGCATCATCATGAGCCCCTAAATTCTTATATAAAATCCCCAAATCCTGGTGTCCGAAAGATTTATCTCTAGCCCTCTTTAATTTCTTTTTAGCTATTTTTTCTGCCTCATCATACTCCTCCAGAGCGATAAGGGTTTGAAGGTATTTTTCATGAACCCTATTGGTCGTGTTATTTTTGTAAATTTCTTGGTAATACAGCCTAGCTGACGCGAATTCTCCTGCCTTAAAGTAATATTCAGCCAAATCTAAATCTGTTTCTTGCGCAGATAAGAATGCCGTGAGAAAACAGAAAAACGATACACCTAAGACTTTTTTTAAATTCATTTATTTCAAACTATTCAAGTAAGGAGCTAGTGCAGCGGATTTCTCATCATTCTGTTTTATAAACCGAATACCCCTAGCTTTAAGTTCTTCTACGCTGCTAATTAAAGTAGATGCCGCTTCCTCCTCCTTCTTCATGTTAAGCTTAACATATGCCTCATCTATTTGAGAATTGTTCTTGTCATGACTTGCGCTTTCCAATAATGCCTGCTTAAAGTTCTCTAGCTGAGACTTAGTTCTACCAAACTCTACTTTCATCTGACTCGTTCTTTTACCAAAACGCTTAACCACAGACTTAACTCCTCTGTATGAATCTAATAATAATCCGTTATTCTTATCTATCTCTCCTCCTGAGGCTTCTTCCACGAACTTTATAGTGCTTTTTATAGACTCCAATCGGCTATTAATCTCCTTATGAGGAATTTCATCAAACTCCTTTTTAGCATCCGCCACTTGCTCTAATAAAGAGTTGATCTTTTTAACCTCACTGGTATATTCTGACGATTGGTTACATGAGAAGAACCCTACTGTCAAACATAAAAAAAATAGTAAAAATCTCATTTAAATGTATGGATAAAGTGTTGAATTAAAATTAAACTAATAGGCGTGTAAAAGGTCACAAATTATGCTAACATAGACTAATCTATATAATCGAAGCCAGTGTATTTCACAAGTGCTTCAGGAATTCGAATTCCCTTTTCATCTTGATTATTTTCTAACAAAGCAGCTAGAATTCTTGGCAGCGCCAAAGCACTTCCGTTTAAAGTATGCGCTAGCTGAGTTTTACCCACCTTATTTTTAAATCTTAATTTAAGCCTATTTGCCTGATAGGTCTCAAAATTAGAGATAGAACTAACCTCAAGCCATCTTTTTTGCGCAGCGCTATACACCTCCAAATCAAAAGTCAATGCAGCCGTAAACCCTAAATCTCCACCACACAATCTTAAAGTCCTAAACGGAAGCTCTAATTTTCTTAATAGGCTTTTCACATGCTCTACCATATCATCCAGAACAGCATAAGAATTGTCAGGATGCTCTACTCTTACTATCTCTACTTTATCAAACTGATGTAATCTGTTTAACCCTCTTACATCCTTACCGTAAGACCCAGCCTCTCTTCTGAAGCACGGTGTATAACCACAAAGCTTATGAGAAAATTCAGTCTCCTTTATAATTACATCCCTGAAAATATTAGTAATCGGCACCTCACCAGTAGGAATCAAATAAAGATTATCTACTTCTGTATGATACATCTGTCCTTCTTTATCAGGCAGCTGACCCGTAGCAATTCCGCTAGCTTCATTTACTAAATGCGGAGGGATTATCTCTTCGTACCCAGCCTCTGTAGCTTCATCTAAAAAGAAATTTATAAGTGCGCGTTGCAATTTTGCTCCCTTCCCTCTATACACTGGAAAACCTGCTCCAGAGATCTTCACACCCAACTCAAAATCAATTAGACCATATTTATCAGCGATTTCCCAATGCGGAAGAGCCTCAGCATGAAGATCGGGCAGACTACCTTCCTCATCGATCTTCTTATTATCAGAATCGTCTTTTCCAGATGGAACATCAACATGAGGTATATTAGGTACGATGTAGAGTAATCTTTTAATTTCCTCCTCAGCCTTAGTCATTTCCTCTTTTAAAGCATGACTCTTTTCTTTTAAAAGAACAGTCTCTTCCTTTAAAATACTGGCCTCAGCTGCTTTTCCAGATTTAAATAAGTCCCCAATTTCTTTAGATAGCCTGTTACTCTCCGCTAGAACAGAATCTAACTCAGCTTGACTCGCTTTTCTTTTATCGTCTGCTGCTAGAATACCATTGATTTCTGAGGTGAAATCCTTATTTCTAACTTTAAGCAGCTCGATAGCGCCTTCTGTATTCTCTCTTAGTTTATTAATTTGAAGCATGATAATATTATATATAAAAAATCCCTGAGCTGCATAGAAAGCAATTCAGGGATTCAATAGTATTATTATTTAACAGAACTACCTTTAAGCTGGATCTATTGATACAAAGGATCTGTTATCTCTTTTCTTTTTGAATACAACTTTGCCATCAGTTAATGCGAATAGAGTATGGTCTTTACCCATACCTACATTATCACCTGGATGATGAGTTGTACCTCTTTGTCTTATTATTATGTTCCCGGCTATGGCAGCTTGACCACCAAAAATTTTCACACCAAGTCTTTTACTTTGTGATTCTCTACCGTTTTTAGAACTACCGACACCTTTCTTATGAGCCATGGTTGTTTATATTAATCTACTTGCCTTTTAGAGCAGGTAAGTATTATTAATTTTTCTTCCTCCCTCTAATTTGTCTTGGAGGACTTTTAACTCATCCTACTTCGCCCAGAAGCCAAAACAGCTTTCTATGCCTATAGTTAGTAGGATTTATTTTATTATATCTTGACCTTCTTTTTTAGAATTTCTAATTTAGATGCTGCTAAATCAGTAACTGTATTAATTCTAGCTGTGTTTAAATGCTCAGCACACTTCAGGACTACTTTTTTTTATTTTTTCTTCCGAATCGTCACCACTGCTTTTAACAGGTGCCTTTTTAGCAGGTGCCTTTTTAGCAGGGCTTTTTGCGGGCTTTTTGCGGGCCTTTTTAACAGGTGCTGCTCCTTCTTTGCAGGAGCATCTTCTGCCTTAACTGCCTTTTTAGGAGCTGCCTTACACCAGTTAACGTTATCTTTTCGATAGTTAACTCAGTAAGATACTGTCTGTGACCATTCTTTTTCTTGTATCCTTTTCTTCTTTTCTTCTTGAAAACGATAACCTTGTCTCCTTTTAGGTGTCTTTCAACCTTGGCGGAAACAAATGCACCACTGATAGCTGGGGCGCCAACTGTTGTTTTTCCATCATTTTCAACTAAAAGAACGTTGTTGAACTCAACTTTTTTCCCTTCTTCAGTGGCTAAACGATGAACAAAAACTCGCTGGTCTTTCTCTACCTTGAACTGTTGCCCTGCTATTTCTACTATTGCGAACATATTGTTAATAATTTTTGAGCGTGCAAAAATATAACTTTATTCTGGTTATTCCAACATTCTTTTGCGAAAGATCATATTACTACGCAGAAGACGACATACTTCGATTCCTGCTGAGCTTAACTAAGTAGACCCCTAATAATATTATCCCCCCAAACGCCAGTTGAATTAACGAATATTCCTCCCCAAAGTAAACACCCCACATTACAGCTACAACTGGAATAAGGTACGTGACCAAGCTGGCAAAAACAGCAGAACTATCTTGAACTAATTTATTAAATAAGACTAAAGCAAATGCAGTACCTACAGCACTCAACACCAAACAATAGCCTAATCCATTAACTCCTTCTTTATTATTCAATAAAACATCCGTGAAATCTGTAAAACACAACACAACCCCACCTGGAATAGCTGCGATAAAAAGGCCTAAGGATGCTATTACTATAGCATCTGTTTGTGAGAGTTTGTTTTGAATCGTGTTCACGCTTAAAGAATAGCAAATAGTAGCTATAACGATTAAGCCTGCATAACCTAGATATACTGAGGAAGTGTTGACGCCTCCAGTTTTCACAAACACCAATCCAGCCGCTCCTACAAAACCTATAAAAACCCCAACAAGTGCTTTCTTATTCAATTTGAGACCAAAAAGAAGCATTCCAGTAATAACTGTAAATAACGGAACTAACGAATTTAGTATCCCTGCTAACCCAGTATCAATTTCTTTTAGAGAAATGGCAAATAAAAATGCAGGGATTCCATTTCCGAATATTCCAACGATGGCTATAGGCAAAAAAAGTGCACTTCTTAATTTAGAAAAGTGTCTAATGGCTACTGGCAATAAAACTAACCCAGCTAAAACCAGCCGCAAACTGCCTAAAGCAAGTGGCGAATAAAGAGGCTCTCCCTGAGAATCAGTCAACACAAAAGACATCAATATGAATGAGCTGCCCCATATTAAAGCTAAAACAGAAAGCACAAGTGCATTTTTCAATTCTTTACTCACTCCAGTTATTATAATTTCTGCAAATATCGATTCTTTGACTAGGCTAATCACTAATTTTACTGCTCTTTTAAATCACAAAATCATGAAAGTTTTCGCTACCCTAATTTTTAGTGTTTTCTTAATAACTAGCTGCAACGAATCCACTAGCGAGTCTTCAAGAGCGGCAGCTAATTCTTCTGTGGTAATATCTATACAAGGAATGACTTGTGAGAAAATGTGTGGAGGAACTGTATGCAGAGGGCTAGAGAAACTCAAGGGAGTTAACTCTACTGAGTTGGTCTTTAATGCAGAAAACCCAATAGATTTGGTAACTGTAAATTTCCACTCTTCTAAAGTTTCTGCTGAAGAAATGAAAGAAAAAGTAGAATCAATGGCTGGTGGTATTTATAAAGTGAAAGAAATTAATTAACCGAATCTTAACGGATTCATCTAAACTTAATAGTCCGCTTTCCATTTCGCTGACCAGTGAATAGCATAAGACAATATTATCGGTAAGTAGCCTGCCTCACAAAACTCTCGTAACATTACCTTAACACAAGTTTAATTATCGGATAACTCTGCTTTTCTGTTTTCTATGCGGTCAATAATTAATTTCGCAAAAAAATCAAAGATAATGCAGAGATTATTTTTAGGTTGTCTCGCTTTAATATTTAGCATTTCGACTGTAATCGCCCAAACAGGAACAGTATCTGGTATTGTTACTGACCTGTCCACAGGTGAAGAAATACCAATGGCAAATATCTGGGTGGAAAACTCAGAACTCGGGACATCCGCTGGCTATTCTGGAGAATTCACGCTGCAGCTTCCTGCAGGAAAGTACGTTTTAATTTGCTCAGTAATCTCCTATACTGAAATTACAGAAGCTATTACAATTAAAGAGGGAGAGAACATTGAGCTAGATTTCGTGCTTTCTGAAGATGGTGTGGTAATAAACGGTGGGGCTCAAATCGAAGCGAAAATGAGTAACAAAAGTGACAATGCTATAGACCGAATGAAGCTGAATGACGGAGGTGTAATCGATGGAGTATCATCAGAAACGGCTAAAGCTCTAGGTGCTTCTAATGTAGCTACCATGACATCAAAAGCTGCAGGAATATCAGTAGAAGGCGGAAAGTATATATACGTAAGAGGTTTGTCTGACAGATATAGTCTTACGCTATTGAATGGCGGACAGATTCCCGGGCTAGACCCAAATAGAAACTCTGTTCAATTAGACCTCTTTCCTTCAAGCTTAGTTGAGAATGTTACAATTAGAAAAACGTTCACTCCGAATTTACCCGGCAATTTCACTGGCGGTTTAGTAGATATTCAAACTAAAGATTTTCCTGATAGTCTAGAGTACAACGCTTCATTATCATTAGGCTACAATACTAATTCTACCTTCAACTCTTCATTCTTAGGGTACGAAAGAGGTTCTACCGACTTTTTAGGATTCGATGACGGAAACAGAGCGCTTCCTGAATCAATCACAAATAACGATATTCAAAGTGCCTCTAACGGAGATCTCGCATTATTAGAGCAGCAAACTAAAGGGTTTTCAAACACATGGATTCCATCTACTCAAACAGCTTTGCCCAATATGAGGTTTGGGTTTTCAATAGGGAACCAAAAAACGCTTAAGGGCAAGAAAGTAGTAGGATTCAATTTGGCTACGACTTACTCAACTAAAAACACGTTTTACGCCAATGGTCAAACTGGAAGATATAAACTTACCGGCTTAGCTAACGAAAATGAAACACTCAACAAGGAATCTTTATATAAAGATTCTAGGGGAGACCAAAGTGTTCTTTGGGGGGCTTTAGGGAATATTAGTCTTCGTATAAAAAAAGGAAATACCATAGGACTAACACTATTGAGAAACCAAAACGGAATCAGTTCTGCTAGATCTCAAACTGGCGAAGTGCCTAACATCGATCAAGATTTTTTAAGCAAACAATTTTCAACTAGATATATTGAGAGAAGTTTAAATGCTGCTCAATTAAAAGGGGAACATCTATTAAATGAAGAGTCTGGTTTAAGAATCAACTGGATTGGTTCTGCTGCATTCGCTGCCCAAGACACTCCCGACTTAACGGTTCTAGAGTACCTAGTGAAAAACCCTACAAATAATTCTGGGTTTGACTTGTATGATGCAGATATTAATGTGCCTAGTAAGTTCTTTAGAAAAATGAATGAATCTAACTATGACACTAAATTTAATGTGATTATTCCCATAAAGCTAGTAAAAGACAAAGAGTCTAACATTCAGCTAGGGGTGTCTAACGTCTATAAGAATAGAGATTTTGAGGAAAAGTTAATGGAGTTCTATTCTAATGGTATCGGCTTCGATGGAAATGTAAATGATTTCTTCAGTGAAGGGAATATGAATACTGAAAACGAAGAATTCGTTTATGTAGAAGATCGAACTGACACTAAGAATTCTTACAAGGCTACTCAGAATGTTTTAGCTGGTTATGCTATGACTGATTACAGGGTAGGTAATACTTGGAGACTAGTTACTGGCGCTAGAGTAGAAAGCGCTCAAATAGAATCTATAAGCGCCAAGTATTACGAGGTGGAATCAGAAGAAGATAAAGCAAAGTACAGAGGTCAATTAAATAATGTGGATGTGCTACCCTCTTTAAACATCACTAAAGAATTTAAAAGGAAAACAAATTTTCGACTAGCATATACTAGAACTTTGGCTAGACCTTCTTTTAGAGAGATTTCTGCCTTCGCTTCTTTCGACTTCGAAAACCAGCTAATAAAACTTGGTAACCCCGAACTAGAAAGGACTTTAATAGACAATTATGATTTGAGATATGAGTTTTACCCAAACATTGGTGAGATTTTCTCTATCAGTGCATTTTATAAAACTTTCCACAATCCTATAGAATTGGTTGTAAATCCTGAAGCCGCCAATATAGAGCTCACCTGGGAGAATCAAGATATTGCAACGCTATACGGTGTTGAATTTGACTTTAGAAAAACGTTAGGCTTCTTGGGTGAAAAATTCCAATGGTGGAAAATAGGAACTAACATAACCTTAGTAGAGTCTAAAACCCCAATAGATAAGGACGAATTGAGTCAAATAAGAGAAACTAATCCACTTCACAGTAACACGAGAAGAATGTTTGGCCAGAGTCCATATATAATTAATGGGGTATTGTCATACAAAAATCCCGAAAATGGACTGAGTGGTTCTTTAGGGTACAATGTAAGTGGTGAGAAACTAGTCTTAGTGGTAATAGGTGGAACACCAAATGTAATGGACCAACCTAGACACAACCTAAACTTAAGCGTTACAAAGGAACTTAAAAAGAATCTAAAGGTTACTCTTAGGGGTCAAAACTTATTAGACGCTGAAACTAGGAGAACATATAACTATAACGGACAAGACTACATCTTCCAATCATTCAGGACTGGAAGAACAATATCTGCAAGTATTTCATTTACTTTCTAAGTAAAAAAAACACACTCTAAATTAAAGCCGATTGGAAATCCCCAATCGGCTTTTTTGAACCTATAATTATTATCTAAACTGGTAACATTTAAATAATACATTCATAACCCTAACGTAAAATCGTTCGTGTGTTCATTCCTGATATTTGTCGAAAATCAAGAACACTAATTACTCACAAAATGAAATTGAACAAAAATTTAGGATTTATTTTATTCCTTGCACTGACTGTAACTTTTGCAGCGTGTAAAAAAGAAGAAGGATGTACAGACTCAGCAGCTATAAATTATAATTCTGATGCAGAAGAAGATGATGACTCCTGTGAATATCCAGCTGTTAGTCAAGAAACAGATTTCTCTCTTTCTTTCGAGGAAAACGGAAACAGTCATGAAGACCCAGGAGTTTCAGCTACAAACTTGGTGCCTTCTAATGCTCTTTCTGCTGGAAATGCCCCAACTGACAATTGGTTCGATGATGTGACTTACAAAGGCGCTTTTGGCTCTTCAGATTGGACAAATGGGTGGACTCTTTACGATGGATATAATCCTACCTCTGTTTCTACTACTGAAATAGAAATTACTGGAACAGTAGTAACATCTGGATCTACTGAATCATGGACTAATGACAATGTCTACATACTAAACGGGTTTTGTTTCGTGGAAGGTGCTTTAAACATCCAGGAAGGTACTATTATCAAAGGAGCAGAAGGATCTGGGGAAGATGCTGCCGCACTAATAATAGCTAGAGGTGCTACTATTAATGCCATAGGAACAGTCACTCAACCCATTATTTTTACTTATGAAGGAGATCCTTTAGACGGGAGCATTTCTACTTCTACCAGAGGTGAATGGGGTGGAATAATCATATTAGGCGCTGCCACGTTAAACTCTTCACCTGGTGTAACTCAGATAGAAGGTATTCCTACAAACGAACCTAGAGGGGAATATGGAGGAAATGATGACTCTGATAATTCTGGTACTATTGCTTATATTTCTATCAGACATGGTGGCTCTGATATTGGAGCCGGAAACGAGATAAATGGATTAACTCTTGGCGGGGTTGGGTCAGGAACTACTATAGAATATGTAGAAGTTATAGCCAATGAAGACGATGGTGTAGAGTTTTTCGGAGGCGTAGCGCGAACGAAGCATATATTAACTGCATACTGTGGTGATGATTCTTTCGATTATGACGAAGGATTTAGAGGACTCGGACAGTTCTGGTGTGCAGTACAAGCCTCTGACGATGGAGACAGAGGTGGAGAGCATGACGGCGGAACGGAGCCTGAAACTGCTACTCCATATGCTACTCCAGTTGTTTTTAACGCGACATACATAGGGAATGGTGAAGGGAGAGCATTAACTTTTAGAGATAATGCAGGTGGACAATACCACAACTCTATTTTCGTAAACTGGGCTAAAGGAGTAGATATCGAAAATCTAGATTCAGAACAAGATTCTTACAAGCAATTCCAAGATGGAGAATTAGCTCTAGCTGGTGACGTGTTTTGGAACATAGCTGCTGGCACTGAGCCTAACGCACTATTCACTATCAGCGAATAATCAGAACTTTTAAATAAAACAAAAAAAGCTGTTCTTAACTAGGGCAGCTTTTTTTGTTTCACATTCTTTTATGGCTTCAAAAAGAAATCAGTTGTTTGACTATTACTCTGATTAAGATCTCTATCATAAATATAAAACTCGAACCTGCACGTGTCGTATGAACTATTAAAATTGTAGTATGGATCCACGATACTATATGATATAGTTCCCTCCTGGGTTTGGTTTTGACCTGTGGGCTTCACCCACGGGACAGTCTGATTAAAAAGCGCATCAGAATAAAACGGGCTAAATAGAGGAAAGTCTGTCCCAAATCTCTGCCACGCCCCCTCCTGTTTTTCATAATAGGTTAAAATTAAGTTATGATTAAAAGGAGATTCATCATAAGGAGAGAGGCTATCTCCCTGTTCAAGACCAAAATTTCCATCACCATCGGTAAATTTAAAGTTCAAAACTAAAGCCGAAGCTATTTGTTCCACACTTGTATATTCGATAATAGGTTCATCTGGAAAGTCAGTATCTTTTAAACATGAAGTGAAAAGAACTGAAAAAACTCCAGCAAAAAGAAAATATAATACTTTAGCGCGCATTCATCAAAATTAATAAACTCTGCAATTAACCGACTTGTTTAGAAGAGAACAATTTATAAAATCTATTTTCGAGATAAACTCTCCACAAGAGTTTAACGAATTAGCGGTGCAATTATTTCACCACCAAGCCTCCTCGGTTCAGGCATATAAAGATTTTTTAAGTTTTCTTAATATTCGTTCTTCTAACATTACTGAAATTTCTGACATTCCCTGTCTCCCTATTCAGTTCTTTAAAAAGAAACACATCATCACAGAAGGACTAGATACCAAGACCATTTTCAGAAGTAGCGGCACTACTGCCTCTAAAACATCGGAGCATTTAGTTCATGATTTAAGTCTTTATGAAAAATCTTTTAGAACATTTTTTGAATCAACTTACGGCTCCTGTGACAACTTAGTCATTTTAGCCCTTTTACCGTCCTATCTAGAGAGGAAAGACTCTTCTCTTGTTCATATGGTCAGTAAACTAATAGAGTTGACTAAAAACAGCCGCAGTGGCTTTTACAAGAATAACTATGAAGAGCTAGTTTCGAAAATTGAAAGCTTAATAAACTTATATAAATAATAAAACTTTAGTGACTTTTGGTTTATTAGATAATAAAGTAAAATACACCAGCTTAGACTGGAGCCATGTGACAATAATAGAAACTGGTGGCATGAAAGGCCGCGGAAGAGAACTTACTCGAACGGAACTTCACAAACACTTAAAGACACACCTAAGAGTTTCAGAGGTCCATTCAGAATACGGCATGACCGAGCTACTTTCTCAAGGATATTCTATCGGAGAGATCTTTACACCTGCTCCATGGATGAAAGTAATGACCAGAGAAGTAGATGATCCATTTACTTATACAGCACATAATCGAACTGGTGGAATTAACGTTATAGACTTGGCTAACGTAGATTCATGTGCATTTCTAGCTACAGATGATTTAGGGAAAACTCAAGAAAACGGCACTTTCGAAGTACTAGGAAGATTTGACCACTCAGATGTTCGAGGATGTAATCTCCTGGTTCAGGATATTTAAGAAACTACTTTAATAATGAAATAAGTCTTTTTACCGCGTTGCAATAACGCATACTTTCCATTCAACAAATCCTTTTCTCCGAGCACAAAATCCTCTCCTACCTTAGATTTATTCACACTCACCGCATTTTCCTTTAGTGCTCTTCTAGCATCTCCATTTGACTTTAAGAACCCAGTATTCTCAGCTAATGCTGCGATAATACCCATACCTTCGAAATCTACTTTTTTAACTTCAGCAGTCGCGCATCCTGAGAATAAATCATTAAAAGTTTGCTCATCTAGCTCTGCTAAATCTTCACTTGTAGATTTACCAAATAAGATTCCAGATGCCTTTACTGCTTTCTCCAACTCAGACTCACCGTGCACGTAGGTGGTTATTTCGTTAGCCAATGCTTTTTGCAACGCTCTAGCTCCTGGGTTTTCTTCATGGACAACTATTATGGCATTAATTTCGGTTTCTTCTTTAAACGTGAAAATCTTAATATAACTCTGAGCATCTTCATCAGAAGTGTTTAACCAAAATTGGTAGAACATATATGGAGAGGTCTTTTTAGGATCTAACCACACATTCCCTCCTTCAGATTTACCAAACTTAGTTCCGTCTGCCTTTTTTACTAAAGGAGCAGTAAGAGCGAATGACTCACCTCTATTAATCCTTCTTACCATTTCGGTTCCAGTGGTGATATTCCCCCACTGATCGGAACCACCCATTTGGAGTTTTACATTTCTATTGGCGTTAAGCCAGCAGAAGTCATACCCTTGAATTAATTGGTAACTAAATTCAGTAAATGAGATACCCTTATCTATTCTAAGCTTCACAGACTCCTTAGCCATCATGTAGTTTACCGAAATGTGCTTACCCACATCTCTAATAAAATCTAAGAAATTAATTCCCTTAAACCAGTCATAATTATTTACCATTTCCGCGCTGTTATCTCCACAGTCGAAATCTAAAAACTTCTCTAGTTGTACTTTTTGGCAGTTTAAGTTATGGTCTATTATAGAAGTATCTAATAATTGTCTCTCAGCAGATTTCCCTGAAGGATCTCCAACTAGGCCAGTAGCTCCTCCAACTAACGCGAATGGCTTATGGCCTGCTTTCTGCAGATGAACCAACAAAATAATGGGAACTAAATTTCCTATATGCAATGAATCGGCAGTAGGATCAAATCCCACATAGCCACTAGTCATTTCCTTTTCTAGCTGCTCTTCTATTCCTGGTGTAAAATCATGAAGAAGTCCTCTCCATTTCAACTCTTGTACTAAACTCATGTTGTAATATTGGCTCGCAAAGATAGTTAGAGTTTATCTTGTATTGTTTCTAATTTTATTCCTCTAGATCCTTTTATTAAAACAACCTTGCCAGCTATCATTAAGGATTCTATTTCTGAAAGTAAATCCGAAGTGTTCTTATAACATTTATAAGATTCACTCCCCGCTTTATAATATTCCTCACCCACAAAGATTCCTACTAAGCCTAGCTCTTCAGTATAGTCCATCATATCTCTATGCGCACTCAAGGATACGTCTCCTAGCTCCAGCATATCTCCAAGTATGAAAAGTTTCTTTCCTTCAGAGAATTCCATTCCTGAGAGGTTTAACAAAGCAGCCTGCGTGCTCGTTATATTGGCATTATACGCATCGAGAATCAGTGTGTTTTTTTCTGTTTTTTTAATCTGGCTTCTGTTGTTCCTAGGCGTGTAACTCTCTAAGCTCCGGATAATTTTATCTACAGGAACATTAAATTTCAGTCCTATGGCTACTGCCGCTAAAGCATTCTCTAGATTATAAGCCCCTGTAAGGTTAGTCTCCACTTCAGTAGAATTAAAGCCTTCGCTTTCCCATTTGAATTTTAACGTTACCCCATGATGAGTAATCGTTCCTTTTAACGGGCTTTCCGCATTAACGCTGTAGTAAGTTATATTTTTCAGATCAACACCCATTTTTTTAAGGTGTTCATTGTCTTTATTCATAAAAACCAGAGAATCATTATTTCCTAAAAAATCATAGAGCTCCTTTTTAGTTTTCTTAATATTATCGAAGCTACCAAACCCTTCTAGGTGAGCAGAACCAATATTTGTGATTACTCCATAAGTTGGCTGTGCAGATTGCACATAGTTCTTTTATGTCCGCACCTTTATTAGCGCCCATTTCTATGATGGCTATCTCAGTGTCTTTGGACATGGACAGTACTGAAAGAGGAACCCCTATATGATTATTGAAGTTGCCTGCGGTAGCGTAGCTATTTAAATGAGAAGAAAGAACAGAGTGCACTAATTCTTTAGTCGTGGTTTTACCATTAGTTCCGGTAACTCCAATTATAGGCAAGTCTAGGGTCAACCTATAATCAAGAGCTAAATTTTGTAGTGCGGTTAATGTATCCTCTACTACCATGAACTCCTCAACACCTTTATAACTGGAATCACTTACTACGCTTAAAACGCATCCATCATCTAACGCCTTTTGGGCATATGTGTTTCCATCAAAATTTTCCCCGCTGAGAGCGAAGAAAATCGCTCCATTCTCTCCCTTTCTAGTGTCTGTGCAGACCTTTCTAGATGAAAGAAATCTGCTCAATAAAAGTTCTCTTTTATTCATGAAAAATATTTTAGGTAAAATAAGGCCATAAAAAAACCGCCTAAGAAGCTCTTAGACGGTTTTTATAAAAACTAAATTGTTCTATTCTTATTCTGAAGCTATTCCTACAGGACTTCCCACTCTGTGCATAGCACATCTAAACCCTATAGTAGCTGTTCTTTGTCTTTCATCTAAAAATCTTCTAGAACCTGGTATAGTCCAATAAGCTCTATCTCTCCAAGAACCCCCTTTATATACCCTAGCTTTATCATTAACCAACGTAGTCACACCCCAATCATACATCCTAGTATCTTGCTTGTTTTCGTATGACGGGTCAGTATATCTAATACTAGACTCAAAGTCTCCATCTAAATAATCTATGTTATCCGATTTTCGGTAATTTCTTCTATCAATATTCTCTGCTACAGAAACATCTCTCTTTCTAAGCTCTCCAGGCTGAGCTAATACATACTCAGAAATCCCATCCAAAAGGTCAGGAGCGAATTGAGATTCAGAATCTTTTATCGCATCTATACCTTCTTGAACCTTATACATCGCTTCTTCTTCGTCGTTCTGGTTTACATCTTCTTGTGCCCCCTCTAGGAAACTATTCACATTATCTAGAAGGTTTAGATCTGAATCTCTCAATCTAGACTGAGCTAATTTTTTGTATGTCTCTAAATACGACTGAATTCCTTCTATATCATACACTACATAATCATACTTAGGAGCCAAAAACCCTTCACTATCTAATACTTTAGTCTGGAAATCATTTCCTCTAATTTCTCTAAATTCACTTTTGTCATTTTCCGATAATGGTCTGTAAACATCCATCACCCATTCACTAACATTTCCAGCCATATTATATAGGCCATAATCATTAGGAGGATATGAATAAACAGGTGCAGTGATGTCCGCGTTATCGTTTAGTGCTCCAGCTACCCCCATCATATCCCCTCTCCCTCTCACGAAGTTGGCGTTGATTGTACCATAATATCTATCACCGTTATTGTCATTTCTAACATAGTGCCCATTCCATGGATATGTCTTCCTATTGGTAATTAATTCCTGGTAAGAGTTTCCTATTAACCCTAGAGCCGCATATTCCCACTCAGCCTCTGTGGGCAAGCGGTAGGCATAGCCCTCCATCTTCCAACTCTACATTTCTATACCCACTACTAAGTGGATTTAAATCAGTAATTCCATCATTCGCTTTTTCACCTTCATACTGACCACCGAAATAGGAGTCTGTAGTAAAGTGTTCTTCATCTACCTGAGAAGACGGGTTGTGAACCAAAAGTCCTTCCCTCACTAATATTAGTTCATTTACTCTGTCAGTTCTCCATTCACAGAAGTCACTTGCCTGAAGCCAGTTTACTCCTACCACTGGATAATCATCGTAAGCAGGGTGACGCAAATAAAGTTCAACATATGGCTCGTTGTATTCCATTTTCTCCCTCCAAACTAGAGTGTCGGGAAGTGCGTTTCTATAAACCTCTGGATACGAATCACCATAAATCCTCTTCAACCAGTAAAGATATTCTCTCCAATATAAGTTCGTTACTTCAGTTTCATCAATGTAAAAAGAAGATACAGTAACTCTTGTTGGCTGAGCATCCCAGCTAAAATTTACATCATCTTCTACCCGACCCATAGTGTAAGTACCCCCTTCAATAAGAACTAACCCTGGACCAGTTTCTTGTTCCAAATATTGTGGCTTCTCAAAACCTCCATTTGCTGAGTTATTATAGGCCCATCCTGTAGCTCCAGATCTTCCGCTGCTTCCACATGAGTAAAGAAAGAACATTAACCCAAGCACGGCTAATGAATTTAAAATTTGTAGATTTTTCATGATTTCTTTTCCTTAGGTTTCTTCTTAATATCTTAAAACTAGAATGAAGGACAGTTTATTGTTCTGAACTTTGTTCTAACAGGCTTGCAATCGAACTGAATAGTCATGGTTAGCTCATGAGAACCTCCACTACTAGGCGTTAATTGAGAAATGGTAACGTCATAACTATAACCAAACTTAATCACATCTGTCTGCACTCCTACCAATGCGATGAATGAGTCATCGAATCTATACCATGCTCCTCCTACCAATGGGCCTTTACTTACATAAAGACCTACATTAATCTGTTGAAACTCTCCTTGACGCTGGTATAGTATATTCGGAGACAACTTAGCATCACTATTCCTTCTTCTTCTATCGATAGGAATAACTGCTCCAGCATGTCCAGTAAATCTCATAGGCAGAGGAGAATTCCCTACTACTAAAGATTCATTGGGCTCTGTAAGGTGGTGAACACTTCCTCCGACATAAAATCTATCACTGAATCCCAAAAGACCTGCAGAGAAGTCTACATTATTCGCTTGACCTCCTCTAGGAAGTTCAGCTGTTTGGTAGACAAATCCGCTTCTTCATCAATCATATCATTAAAAGTCAGCTTAGACCAGTCTAAACTTTTCTGAAAATACTTCACTTCTAACCCCGCTTTTATAGAGAATGTTCTAGAAAGAGCTTTTTGATAAGAGTAAATACCCGCTACAGAAGTAGTTCTTAAAGTTCCTCTACCTGCCTGGTCATTCATCACTATAACTCCTAATCCACCACTAATTGTAGGGATATGCTGGTCATAACTGGCGCTAGTGGTGACATAAGCCCCACTAAGAGAAGGCCACTGATTTCTATAGGCCATCACTAGCCTAGGGCACCTAGCGGTACCAGCGAAAGCTGGATTTAGATATAATGGATTCGCGTAAAACTGAGTAAACTGAGGGTCTTGTGAAAGAGCCTCAGAAGAAACAGTCAAGGTTAGCACGAAAGCAAGCCCAAGGGTTATTAGTACTTGTGTAATTCTCATCTTCAGTCTGTATACGTTTGTTTCAAACAGCAATTATACGAAATATAACGACTGTGGTTAATTTTTCATGTTTGTTACAATATGAATGCCTATTCATCGTTTTTTTGTTGCCTCGTCATTAAAGTCGAAAAAACAACATTTTTACACTATGATAAAGAGATTTTCATCTTTTATACTCTGCCTTGTGGGATTTAGTTCCATTCTTATTGGTCAAAAAACCAATTCTGATTCTTTTAAAATTAACTGGATAACGGAAAACTCACAAAAGGTTACACCATAAATGAAAGTTTTTTCGAAAATGAAGAGTTTGACGATGAAGGACTTCCTTATATAATAATCTCGAAAGAAATAAAAGGCTCGCCTGGAAATGTAGAAATATCTCTGACTAATGTTCAGTATGAGGCGGGAAATCTCAAAAACTTAAGTCTAACTAAAATATCTTCTGACTTCAAGGTAGAAAGCAGCCTTCGCTATGGAGCCAATCAAGCGTATGCCATAGCTAAAATCACCCCTGTAAGAAGAAATTCCAATGGCCAACTTGAGAGACTGCTTTCCTATGAATTAGAAATTGCAACGCGCGGAAATAGAAAAACAAAGTCACGCAGTAAATCTGCAGGAAATTCAGTTTTATCTGAAGGACTATGGTACAAAATGAAAATAGAAAGTGACGGCATTTATCGTGTCGACAAGGCTTTTTTGGAAGAGAACGGAATTGATCCAAATACAGTGAATCCAAATAAAGTAAATATCTATGGAAACACTGGAGACCAGTTACCTATTGACAACAGCGTCTTTAGACATGATGACCTTGTGGTAAACCCTACTTTCTTCAACGGAAATACAGATTCTGATTGGGACAATGGAGAGTATCTATTGTTCTACGGAGACGGGGCTAACTCCTGGGAGTTCGATCCTTCAGAGAATGGCATGGATTTTAATTTGGAAAAGCACTCCTACTCTAACGTAGGGTATTATTTCCTAAGGTTAGATGACATGAGCCAAGTTAGAATTTCAGATGGGGTTACCCCAGGCGGGACTGCAGATTATAACTCCACGGAATTCGATGATTTTTTCTTATACGAAACTGAATCAGTGAATTTAGTGAAAAGTGGTAGAGAATGGCTAGGAGAAAACTTTGATTTAAACACTCAACTCTTACTGAACTTTAACTTTCCTAATATAATCTCTGAAACAAATTTTATAGAAATCACAACAGCTGCGAGATCTATAGGCGGAGAGAGCACGTTTTCATATTCACTAAATTCTGGAGAAGTGTTTCTAGAACCCTACTCTGCCATATCCATAGGTGTGATTCAAGAAGTGGCTGTAGCCAACACACAAACAATCCCATTTACTCCTTCTAATGACAATATTCAACTTTCTATCGATTTTGATAAATTTTCAGATGAGTCAGAAGGATGGCTTGATAATGTGGCGCTGCAATGCAAAAGACAACTCTCAATGTCGGGAAATTTTATGGATTTCAGAGATGTAGAAGCTGTAGGAAATAACGTCGTAGAATACACTGTTTCCAATGTTTTCAATCCTAATAACTTTTCAATCTGGAATACCACCGACCCCACTTCTCCCAAAAACATGCCTTTTAACGTGGGTGATGGCACCGTAAATTTCAACTACTCTGGTGAAGAATTGGAAACATTTATCGCATTTAACAATAGCTCCTTTATATCACCAGAAATGATAGGTCAAGTGACTAATCAAAACTTGCACGCTTTATCTAATGTAGACTACATTATTTTAAGTAATCCTAACTTTTTAGGAGCGGCAGAGGAATTAGCAGAAATTCACAGAGCAGATGGATTGGTAGTAGAAGTCGTTACTCCGATTCAAGTCTATAATGAATTTAGCAGCGGAAACCCTGATGTTACAGCTATAAAAATGTTCATGAAAATGCTTTACGATGATGCTGCTGGAGATTTAGAACTAGCACCTAAATATCTTTGTGTTTTTGGCGATGGAACTTATCAAAATAGAAGCTTAACCTCCTCAGACCCTTATGTCATATCGTATCAGTCAAAAAACAGCTTCTCACCAGTGAATAGTTATGTCTCTGATGATTACTTTGGCTTATTAGACGATGATGAGTCTGAATCAACCTCTGACAAAATGGATATCGGAATAGGAAGGATAATAGCTAGAACTGAGCAAGAAGCATTTCAAATGGTGGACAAAGTTAGAAGGTACAAGTCTCAGAACAGCACTCTAGACGGAGGTTCAGCTTGCGCAGGCGATGGGACTAATTCTACTTTTGGTTCTTGGAGAAATAAAATAATATTTATCTCAGATGATCAAGATGGCAATAACATAGATGGCAATATCCACATGCGCTATTCTGAAGAATTGCATGACACCATAAAAAACAATCATTTAGAATTCAATATCGATAAAATTTATGCAGATGCTTATGTTCAAACCTCCACTCCAGGTGGAGAGAGGTATTATGACGCGAAAGAAAGCATTCAACGAGCAGTTCAAGATGGGGCCCTAGTAGTAAACTATATAGGTCATGGTGGTGAGAAAGGATGGGCTCATGAACGCATCCTAGACATTCCTACGATCAGAAACTGGACAAATACTAACAAAATGCCGGTTTTTGTAACCGCAACATGCGAATTAACAAGATTCGATGACCCCGAATTTTTATCTGCAGGGGAATTAATTTATCTAAACCCCGAAGGAGGAGCCATCGCCATGATGACGACTACTCGAATAGTCTTTAGTGGCAGCAATCAAGCTCTGGCTAGGGCATATTATCATGCGGCTTTCGGCCCTGAAACCACCCCTGAACAAACCCTTGGCGAGTCCTATAGACTTACTAAAAATGCTGTCAACGGAATTAATCAGAAGAATTTCTCATTAATAGGAGATCCCGCATTAGCTCTAGTTCACCCTAAGAAAGAGGTCTACACCTCTTCTATTAATGGCACTGATGTCACTCAGTTCACAGACACCTTAAGCGCTTTAGAAACGGTTACTGTAAGCGGCTATGTAGGCGATGAGAACGGGAATATCCTATCAGATTTTAATGGCTTCGTATATCCCACGGTATATGATAAAGAACAAATTTTATTCTCATTAGCGAATGACGCAGGAGACAACAGCATAGTTCCTTACCCATTTGACCTTACTAAAAATGTACTTTACAACGGAAAATCAACCGTAGCCAATGGAAATTTCGAATTTACATTTGTAATCCCACGTGATATCAACTATCAAGTAGGAGCTGGAAGAATTTCATACTATGCTGTAGACGGAAACATAGATGGTCATGGGCACTACAGTGACTTCCTCATCGGAGGGTCTTCTGATGATATAGTTCTAAATGAAGAAGGTCCTACTATAGAACTATATCTTAACAATACCGACTTTATAGATGGAGGAATTACTGATGAAATTCCAATTCTTCTTTCGAAACTCCAAGATGAAAATGGCATTAATACTGTAGGAAATGGAATTGGTCACGACTTGAAAGCCGTTATTGATGAGAATACATCTCAAGCTATAATCCTCAATAAATATTACGCTGCAGACGAAGACTCTTATCAAAGCGGAGAAGTCCGTTTCCAATTATCTGAGCTTAGTGAAGGAAGTCATACGCTTTCATTAAAGGCCTGGGACACGCACAACAATTCTTCCGAAGAAATATTAGAATTTACCGTGGTTACAAGCGAAGAATTGGCATTGGATCACGTTCTGAATTACCCAAACCCTTTTACCACTAGAACAGAGTTTATGTTTGAGCATAACGCTGCTTGCAATACACTTGATGTTCAAATTCAAGTTTTCACCGTAGGAGGTAATTTAGCCAAAACAATAAATACAAGAATAGAGAGTTCAGGATACAGAGCTAACGGTATTGTCTGGGATGGGAAAGATGATTTCGGAGATGAATTGGCTCGAGGAGTCTATGTTTACAAAGTTAAAATAACCACTCCCGAAGGATTAAGTACGGAAGAATTTCAGAAACTTGTATTACTAAAATAGAAACCTAAAACCTAAACAACACCTATATTTGCACACCTTTTAAAAGGCCTAAAATGTTTAAACAACTAACCATAATTACTGCCGTTTTATTGGCTTCAATCCAAATAAACGCGCAAAACCTAACTAATGAAGAAGCTGCTGCTGCTGTTCAGTTAAACACAATTACTACCGCAGTCCCATTTTTACTTATAGCACCTGATACGAGAGGAGGGGCATTAGGAGATGCTGGGGTGGCTACATCACCAGACGGTAATTCTTTACACTGGAACGTGGCCAAACTTGCTTTCTTGGGAGAGATGAGTGGAACCAGAGTGAAATCAGAGAGACCAGATTTTGGTATTTCACTTTCTTATTCTCCATGGCTTAGGAGTTTGGTAGACGATATGAGTTTAGCCTATTTATCCGTATATAAAATATTAAATGACAAGCAAGCTTTCACCGGAGCCTTAAGGTTTTTTGATTTAGGCACCATTACTTTTACCGATATTAACGGAAGCGTAATTAGAGATTTTAAGCCTATAGAGTTTAGTTTCGATGTAGGATTCTCTCAGAAACTTTCCGAAAAATTAAGTGGAGGATTCGCAGGAAGATACATCCATTCAAACTTAACAGGTGGTATAGGAGTGAATGGGGCAGGCTCAAAAGCAGGAAGAAGTGCAGCTGCAGATGTGTCTATATTCTACACGAATCCTGACTTGAAAATTGGAGGGAAAGATGCTCGCTTGAATGTAGGTATGAACGTTTCTAATATTGGTGCCAAAATAGCATACACCGAGACTGCCGACAGAGATTTCTTACCCGCCAACCTAAGACTAGGAACAGCTTTAAGTCTGTACTTAGATGAATATAACGAATTAACATTTACGACTGATTTCAATAAGCTATTAGTTCCTACAAATGGTACTTACGCTCAACAAGATACTCAAGTGTACAACATAGGAGATCTCGTTTCTGGGAGAGATCCTGACGTTGGGGTAGCTGCAGGAATATTTGGTTCATTTAACGATGCTCCTGGCTCTGTTCTACTGGACGAAAATGAGGAGTATTATGTAGTAGATGGCTCTAGGTTCAGAGAAGAGATGAAAGAAATCAACATCTCAGCAGGGTTAGAGTACGTATACGCTAACCAATTTGCCTTCAGAACTGGATTCTTCCACGAAGATCCTACTAAAGGAAATAGACAATTCATTACTCTAGGGGCTGGAGTTAAGTTTCAAGTATTCTCTATAGATATGTCATACCTTATATCCACTAGAAACCAAAACCCTCTGGCTAACACGCTACGATTTGGTTTAAATATGAATTTATCTGGAGGCGGTTCAGACTCATAATAGATCTAAATGAATTTCAGAATAGGCTTTGGTTTTGACGTGCATCAGCTAGCAGAAAACCATGATTTTTGGCTGGGAGGAATCAAAATTCCACATACTAAAGGAGCAGTCGGTCATTCAGATGCTGACGTTCTAATTCATGTAATCTGTGATGCCGTTCTAGGAGCAGCTGACTTGAGAGACATAGGCTTTCACTTCCCTGACACAGACCCTCAATACAAAGGCATAGATAGCAAGAAACTACTAAAGGAAGTGTTCTCATTGCTGCGCAACAAAGGATACGAGCTAGGCAATTTAGATACTACTATATGCTTAGAATTACCTAAAGTTAACCCGCACATCCCAGAAATGAAAAAATGCTTAGCCAAAGTCATGAATATTGAAGAAAATCAAATTTCTATCAAAGCTACAACAACTGAAAAGCTAAGTTTTGTAGGAAGACAAGAAGGTGTTAGCGCATACGCTACCGCCCTCATCTACAAGGATTAATTCTTTTACTTATTTGGCTGGTTGTCTTCGTAATAGAAGATGGTGACATTAGCAGTATCTCTCAAGAAATCAACCTTCCCCACTTCTATCCTCGTGACGTTAATACCAGTTCTTTCTTGAATATCTTCTATAAGAGCTTCATGATTCTGAGATTTAATTAGTTCTATTTTTTCATACACTATTATTTTGCTCTCTTCATGCCTTAGCAGCCAAACTTTCTCTAATCCGTAAGTGGCCACTATTACAACCATGTTGGCAAATCCGAGTTCAGCATAACTCACCTTAGATCCAGATAGAGCGTTTAAAACAGAAAGACCTATCGCTATAAATAGATAAGTCATTTCCTTTATAGGAATAGCATCGGTTCGATACCTAATTATTCCGAAAATAGCGAAGAGTCCTAGAGCAAATCCCGTATCCATGTCTACATCTACCAGCACATAGCAAAGAAGGAAAATAATCATCCCGAGAGAGATATAACTAAATAGGAAATCTTTCCTTCTCTGAGCAGGATAATACACTCCTCTCACAAGCAATACCACAAAAAACAAGTTGAATAAGAACCTCACCAGTAATTTGGAAAAATCCTTCACATCCATAAGCTTCACCCCGAAGAATTTTAATCCTTCTGCACCATCTAGCAATGAAGCATTCTGTAGAGTGGGTGATAGTGCTTCAAATAGCCCCGATATCATCGTTAAATTTTTCTAATATTAATAAAATTCTATTTAAAGTTATTCTTCTTCACTCCTTCTTTTAACATGGCTATTCCCATGCAGTATTTACTTATCCTCATCGGTCGATGAACGTGATTTTTTACAGCGCTTAAAAAAGGAGAGTTTCTCTTCGCTTTTTCCTGCTTCAGCTCACATATTATAACATCTCCCATTTCTGCCACCCCTCCAAAAGCTTCGAATTTCAGTGACATATCCAAGGTTAGCCGCTCCTGAAGCTCCTCATTTACAAGAGTAATCCTACTAAAATCATTTCTAAGAACATTCAAAACCTCATAATCAATTCCTGATATGTCATTTATAAAATGAGCAGAATCTTCACTAAGTGAAGATTCTATCCCTGGAACTATCATACCATTTTTTTTAAGTGATGGAATATTATAGATCATTTTACCATTTGGTAATGTACTTAATACATATATTGTTACTGTCCCTGATTTTATACCTATTTCTTTTACCGTTATGGTGTTTGATATAAAAATCAAGCTTCTCAGTGTCTAAATAAACTGTTTCATACCTACTAGCTCTGTTTCCCTCGACCTCTAGACACTTATAAGACTTACGAAGCTCATTCAACAAAGCTCCAAACCCTCTGGAACTAAGCATAAATTTGGTGTCTACTCTGTCCATTAACTTGACAGAATCCATCTCATCTAAAGAGATTGGTCGGAACCGACTTAATATTTCATTAATTTCACTCACAGAATTGCCAAAAATAAGGTATTTATTAGACGATTATATAGTTACATTTCACCCGCGAAAACCCCTAGAATTAAATTGAAGGATATAGAAATTAAAGTTCAACTAAAAGAGTATGCATCGGAACAAGAGATGAACAGTGAAGACCTGTCTCTTTTATTAAAAGCAAGGGAAGCATTAAGTTACTCCTACAGTCCGTATTCCAATTTTAAGGTTGGAGCGGCAGCCTTGCTTCGCAATGGTGAAATAATTTTAGGTTCGAATCAAGAAAACGCCTCATTTCCAGCAGGTATATGTGCCGAAAGGTCTGCCATTTATAATGCAGCGCATCAATTTAAAGGTATCCCCCTTATTAAAATGGCCATAACCGTATTTACAGATGATTTTGAGGTGTCTTCTCCCATAGCTCCTTGCGGAGTTTGTAGACAAGTTTTATTAGAAACAGAGCTGCAACAAGACCAAGAAATTGAAATAATTTTACAGGGTAGTAAGGGTAAAACATACACTTTGTCTAGTGCGCGCAGCCTGCTCCCCATATACTTTTTTGAGAAAGGATTAAAAAAGAAGAACTAAAAACATTCATTTACAGTAAGCAATTCTATATTTGTAAATCAATTCTGAACGATAATGGCAACCGGAACAGCTGCAAGCAAGAAAACAACGAAAACAGCACCAGCTAAAAAAGCAGGGGCTTCTTCTACTATGAAACAAAAAGGATATTCAAAAGCAACTTACATAAAGTGGTATGAAGACATGCTACTTATGAGAAAGTTCGAAGAAAAGTGTGGCCAGTTATACATCCAACAAAAGTTTGGAGGATTCTGTCACCTTTATATAGGACAGGAAGCTGTACTAGCAGGAATGTCGGTAGGGTTAAAGCCTACTGACAAAGTAATCACTGCATACAGAGATCATGCTCACCCTCTAGTTTTAGGCTCAGACCCCAAAAGAGTAATGGCTGAGTTATATGGAAAAACTACAGGGCTATCTAAGGGCAAAGGTGGTTCTATGCATATGTTTGATAAAGAGAAAAATCTTTTTGGTGGACACGGTATCGTAGGAGCTCAAATTCCTATGGGAGCTGGAATAGCATTCGCAGACAAGTATAGAAATGAAGATCATGTAACCATTACATTTATGGGAGATGGAGCTGCTAGACAAGGATCTCTTCATGAAACATTCAATATGGCTATGATTTGGAAACTTCCCGTAATATTTGTTATTGAAAATAACAAGTATGCCATGGGAACTTCTATTGAAAGAACTTCTAACGTAGCAGACATGTCTAAATTGGGCGCGAGTTATGATATGCCTTCATTCACTGTAGATGGAATGAGTCCTGAGGCGGTAGCAGATGCTATAGCAGAAGCTGCAGCACGAGGAAGGAAAGGAGATGGGCCTACTTTATTGAACATAGAGACTTACAGATACAAAGGTCATTCTATGTCTGACCCTCAGAAGTACAGAACTAAAGATGAAGTAAAGGATTATCAAGCTAAAGATCCTATCGATCATGTATTAGATGTGATTAAAAAGAATAAATGGTTAACTGATGCTAAAATCAAGACAATTCAGGCGGACGTAAAAAATGTGGTAGAAGAGTCTGTGAAATTCGCAGAGGAGTCTCCATTACCAGAAGCGCATGAGTTATACGAAGATGTATACACACAGACGGATTACCCATACGTAAGAGATTAATAAAACACCCTAGATATATTTTAAAGATATGGCTGAGATAGTAAAAATGCCGAAATTAAGTGACACCATGACTGAAGGTGTCGTAGCTGAATGGCATAAAAAAGTAGGCGACCCAGTAGAATCAGGAGAACTTTTAGCTGAAATAGAAACAGACAAAGCTACTATGGAGTTTGATTCTTTCCAAGATGGAGTTTTATTACATATAGGAGTTCAAACTGGAGAAACTGCTCCTGT
This sequence comes from Flavobacteriales bacterium UBA4466, assembly GCA_905182895.1. Taxonomy (GTDB): domain Bacteria; phylum Bacteroidota; class Bacteroidia; order Flavobacteriales_D; family Sanyastnellaceae; genus ASP10-05a. The sequence continues at coordinate 21,664 of CAJJDD010000006.1, read as the reverse complement.
GGATTCTATACTCGCGATTTGGAGAAAAAGGAGAAGATATTAAAGCGTTACTTGAAGCTGAAGCAAGTGCTTCACCTTTACTACCGGCTTCACCAGCAGAACCATCTGCACCAGCAGAACCATTGGTGTAGCTTCTGCTCCAGTAACACAAATGACTCACAGCGACAACAGTAGAGTTAAAGCCTCTCCTTTGGCTAAGAAAATGGCTAATGATAAAGGTATAGATTTAGGAGCTGTAGCAGGAAGTGGAGACGGAGGAAGAGTGGTGAAAAGAGATGTAGAAAATCACTCAGGATCTTCGGCACCAGTCGCCTCTAGATCTGCTGTAGGGGTAGAATCTTATACTGAGGAAAATGTATCCCAGATGAGAAAAGTGATTGCAAAAAGACTTGCCGAAAGCAAGTTTACAGCTCCACATTTCTACTTAACTATGGATATAGACATGGATAACGCTATGGCAGCTAGAGCTAGTCTAAAAGCTAAAAATATCAAAGTATCATTCAATGATATGGTGATTAAGGCTACTGCTGTTTCTTTAAAGAAACACCCTAAGATTAATTCTAGTTGGTTAGAAGATAAAATAAGATATAACGAGCACGTTCACATAGGTGTAGCTGTAGCTGTAGACGAAGGGTTATTAGTCCCTGTGGTAAGACATGCAGACACTAAACTTATGTCTGACATAAATGCTGAAGTATTTGATTATGCTACTCGTGCCAGGGAGAAAAAACTTCAACCACATGAGTGGGAAGGAAACACATTCACTATTTCTAACCTAGGAATGTTTGGCATAGAAGAATTCACTGCTATAGTAAACCCTCCTGACGCATGTATCCTAGCAGTAGGAGGAATTAGAACAGAGCCTGTAGTGAAGAATGGGCAGATAGTAATAGGAAACAGAATGAAAGTAACTCTTTCTTGCGACCATAGAGTAGTCGATGGAGCCACTGGTTCTGAATTCCTTCAAACCTTAAAAGGAATGCTTGAAAATCCAATTATGATGATCGCTTAGGCTTATCCACACAGAACATAAAACTTTAAAAGGCCGTTACAATGTAATGGCCTTTTTTTTGTTCTAAGAAACATACAATTACAGCTAACTTAACGATTCTGTTAAATTCTATAAAAACAGCTCCAAGGAGAGCCTAAACAAACAAGAAAAGAGAATTACAAAGAGTTTAGAATACTTTATAAGAAAACTATAGATGAACATACTATCTAAAAAACTGAAATAACAGCTGTCAAGAAGGGATAGCGAAAAAAGAAGGCTAGCAATAGCTGACGCTATTCTAGCCTTTATTCTCTTCGGTGCTGCTTCAAATTACACTTACTAAATCCATAATTATTCAACGATAAACTTTCCTGCCTTGAGCGCTCCATCTATTCTTACTGAATAGTAATAAACACCTGAGCTTAGACTGGAAACGTCCATGGAATAGTCAGAAACTCCTTGTGCTACTGACTCTCTATCAATGACCTTATTCACTATGCCGCCAAAACCGTCATAAACATATAAGCTACCACTAGCTGCTGAATTTAGATTGAATGAAAAACGTACTGTTTCTGAAGCAGGGTTTGGATATACATTTATAAAAGCTTCCTCATTCACTTTAACTTCAGTTAAAGATGAAGGAAGCGCAGTGAGTTCGGTAAGATTTAAATCCTCATCTCCTTCTTGGTATTCTAGGAAATGGAAATACACCAAGAACATTTCGTCAGAAGTATTCAACCCAGCTCCTACATTCTGCGGTGGGCTGTTTGGATTGTGTGGGTTTGTATTTGTGTTATTGTAAGTTCCATTCGCATAAAAAGTAGACCCAGATGGAACATGCTGTATGTTCTGAAAGAAATAAAACTCTTGCCATTCAAAATCCCAGTGAGGGATTTTAACTAAAGGAATCGTTTCATTATCACCAGTAACCGCATAACTATTAATATACTCACCTAATAAGTGCATGTGAGGAAACACACTCAAAACAGATAAATCTTGAGCAATAGGGCCATACTGAGCCATCACCTCTTCTTGGGTATTGGCCTGAATATTAAACGTCCAATTAGATAAAAGAGGATAAGTAAGCACCTCTCTTATTTCCACATCGTCATCATAGAAAAACAATCTGATTTTAGTTTGATCTATCTCACCTGCACTACCATGGGGATAATGCATAGCCAGCACTATATTCGAGCCTGCAGGAATAGTTATTCCCATATTTATATCATTCCCATTACTCGGGAAAACAGTAGGAACAGCTCCAGGAGTATACCCTCCTATTAAGCCCTCATCGTCATTAGGACCTACACATTGACCACTAAAATCCGTAGGGTAATTACCGGTATCATCAATATAAACTAAACAATGGTGCAGAATAATTATTACCAATTTATGATAAGCCTTTAATTTTTTATCCTCTGTTAAACCCGTAGGTAGTGATATGCAGATATAATCATCCTGATTAAAAGTAGCAGTGCTGGTATACGGCTCCATAATCATCTCCAAATCAGGTTCAGCCTGGATAAACCCCTCATTAGAGTATACAGGGGCTGGAGGAATATCAGCCAAATCCCCTTGCGCCATTCCATCATCTAACCATGCAAGAAGAGTACTCTTTTCTATAGGCGTTAACTTTCTGCTATGCGCATAACTCTGATAACCATCATCAGCAGTCCATGGTGGCATATACTCATCAGAAACTGCTGCCTCTATAGCTCCAGAATTACTTAAAACACTTTCATAATCCATCAAAGAAAACGGCGCTATTCCATTATCATTATGACAGGCGGTGCAATTTTCAAAGACAATTTCAGCAGCATCATCAGCCCAAGTGAGCTGTGCAAAAGTAGAGTGAGAGAAAATTAAGATGACAATAAAGCCTAATAAGCTTGAAAAAGATAGTTTTAGCATGCGCTGAAATTACACAATTCTTTCCTTCTTTCAAAAGAGCCTTATATTTTCAACTAACTCATCCATTATGTTTTTTAATTTCTGTCAGCAGCACTAAATTGCACCACGTTTAAATGAGCTCAATAAAAACAACAAGCATACTCGGAACTCCTATCGAGTTTTTAAAAGGTGTAGGCCCTAAAAAAGCCGACCTATTAAAAACCGAACTTCAGATATTTACCTATCGGGATTTACTAGAACATTATCCTTTTAGATATATAGACAAATCTCAATTCCATCGTATATCTGAAATTCAATCTAATGACCTGCCAGTGCAGGTTAAGGGGAAATTCAAATCTCTAAAAGAAGTTGGGGTTGGAAATAAAAAAAGGCTAAATGCCTTATTCGAAGATGAAACGGGGGAAATAGAATTAGCTTGGTTCAAGGGAGTTCAATGGGTTAGGAACGGACTGAATTATGATGAAGAATTTGTCGTTTACGGAAAACCTAAGAGATTTAAAAACACCTGGTCTATCTCACACCCGGAAGTTACTAAGGTAAATGAGGCCAAATTAAAATTGACTCCTTTCAAGCCTGTATATAGCAGCACAGAGAAATGCAACAGAACTGGACTAAACTCTCAGGGAATCGAAAGTATAGTGATAAACCTACTGCAATTACTGAGACATCAAATTCCAGAGACACTCCCATCGGAAATTCTAGAGAAGTATAAGCTACCCTCTAAAGAAGAGGCCTCTATTCATGTGCATAGGCCTAGAGCATTGGCTTTATTGCAACGCTCACTTACCAGGTTAAAACTAGAAGAACTGCTATTTCTTCAACTTATACTGGTCTCCAACAAAGTGAAAGTGACCACTAAAATGAAAGGTGTCACATTCAAAAAAGTAGGGAAATTATTTACTGAGTTCTACGAAGATGGAATTCCGTTTGATTTAACAGGTGCGCAGAAAAGAGTACTCAAAGAAGTGAGGCATGATGTGCGCTACGGAGCTCATATGAACAGATTAATCCAAGGAGATGTAGGAAGCGGTAAAACTATAGTAGCTCTTCTCACAGCTCTATTAGGGATTGATAATGATTATCAAGTTTGTTTAATGGCTCCTACTGAAATATTGGCTATCCAGCATTTCGAAGGAATCTCTGAACTCCTAAAAGACTTTCCCGTTACGGTAAAACTATTGACTGGAAGCACTCCGAAATCTAAGCGGAAGGCGATTCACGAGGAATTAGAAAGTGGTGCGTTACAATTTCTTATAGGAACCCATGCCCTTTTAGAACCCGTGGTTATGTTTAAGAATTTAGGTTTGGCCATCATAGATGAGCAACACCGATTCGGGGTAAAACAAAGGGCTAGACTTTGGGGAAAAGCAGAAATCACTCCGCATGTATTAGTCATGACCGCCACCCCTATTCCTAGAACTCTAGCCATGACTTTATATGGCGACTTAGACGTGAGCACCATAGACGAACTGCCGCCAGGAAGGAAACCTATAACTACGCTGCATAAAACTGATAGCAGCAGACTGCATGTATTTGGTTTTATGGAAGAGGAGATAAAAAAAGGTCGTCAAGTCTACGTGGTTTATCCACTGATAGAAGAATCTGAAAGTGAAATGCTCTCAGAGTTAAAAGACCTTTATGACGGGCATGAAGCGCTAGAGAAAAGATTTCCAAGACCAGAGTATCAGATTAGCATAGTTCACGGCAGGCAAAAATCTTCTGACAAGGAATACGAGATGAATCGCTTTATAAAAAAAGAGACTCAAATTCTAGTGGCTACCACAGTAATAGAAGTGGGAGTTAATGTCCCTAATGCTTCTGTAATGGTTATAGAAAATGCAGAAAGATTTGGTTTATCCCAGCTTCATCAACTCAGAGGAAGAGTAGGAAGAGGTGCGGAGCAAAGTCACTGTATTCTAATTACCGGCAAGCTAAAATCACCAGAATCTAAACGAAGAATCCAAACCATGTGTTCTACGAATGATGGTTTCGAAATAGCACAAGTAGACTTAGAAATAAGAGGGCCAGGAGATATTATGGGAACTCAGCAGAGTGGGGCTCTAGATCTTAAAATAGCGGATTTAGCAGTAGACCAAAAAATTCTAGCCAAAGCCAGAGAACTAGCAGTTAACATTCTGAATGACGATGAGGCTCTAACCAAACCTAAACATGCTTCCTTAAATCTGGAACTTCAACGCTTAAAGGCATTTAAACCTAACTGGGGAAATATTAGTTAATCACTTTAAAAAAACTTATATATAAAAAGCCCCGCGGTTTCCCACGGGGCTTTTTAATATAAACAATGTATAATCGACTAATTAATTATCGTGTATTTGTCTTACTTAGTTACAATGAACTTTTCAGTAGTTATGCTATTCTCTCCCGTTACTTGGAAGATGTATAGACCGGCAGGAAGTTCAGAAGCATCTAGATCTAAGTTATAGATCATTTCAGCTTGAACATCACCAGCGAATAATCTAGCTACTACTGTCCCGTTGATATTAAGAACATTCATGCTCACTTTATCATTGGTTATAGAAGAGAACTCGAAGTTAGCCTTCCCGTTAGTAGGGTTAGGATATACTTTAGAATAGTTAGCTTCAGTAGAAAGGATATCTCCTTTGTTTACTGTAGCATCAGCTTCTTCTATAGTAGGTTCTTCTTCTTCTCCTAGATCAGCGAATGTAATAGTCTGCGTATGACTTACAGAGTTACCTGCGCAATCAGTAGCAGTCCATGTTCTTTCTATAGAGTACTGAGGACAACAGTCAGCATCGAACGCGAAGTCACCTTGGAATCCGTTAAGCTCTACCTCAGACTGAGTCGCAGCATCTACTAGTAGACCTGTTCCGTTGAACCATCCACCGTTTCCGTAGTTACCGTTCACATTGTTAGCTCCGTTACCTACTTGGTATGCGTAGTAAGAATTTGCTGGTGCATGAGATAATTGGAAGAGTGATCCTAATAAGTCTCCAGCTCCAGTTAATGAAGCATTACCCGCTTGCATAATGTAGTAAGTCCAGTTTTCATACTCTCCAGACTCTTCAGCAGTATCGCAATCATCTTTGTATGAAGTAGGGAATAATTGGTTAGACCAATCAGCCCAGTCCATTCCGTTTTCGAATGTTACATCAATATTGAAGATAGCGTTAGCATTATCTACAGCCTGAACAGAACCTACAAGGTGTGCAGTTCCATCTTCAAATTCCACGAAGCTAGCTTCGATAGTAGTAAAGAACTCGTATCCAGGGAAGTCAAATAACTGTAGTGACCAATCAGGATCGCTATGACATACTGGCCCAGCTGGATTGCTAAGTGCACATGTAGCTACAGAACCTTCTTCTGGCATTTCACCGATAATCTCTTCAGTGTAAGACACTGTTACGTTATCACAGTTATCAGTAGCAGTTACTTCTAGTGCAGCTGGTACATCAGCTTCACAATCGATAACTAAACTAGCTGGCTCACTAGAAAGAATAGGAGCTTCTGTATCTAAAACAGTGATCGTGTAAGACATAGGCAGAGCCTCATTTCCACACTCATCTTGTGCATAGTAAGTTACTACTATAGTACCGTTACCACACTCATCTAATTCAGAGCTAGTATCTACAGTTACTGCAGCAGTAGAACAGTTATCAGAAGCACTTACTACAGCTAAAGCTGGAGCAGTACATTGTACTGATACATTAGATACAGTTTGATCAAATGTAGGCGCTGTGTTATCATAGATATAAATGTACTGGAACTCATAAGAATCGTTTCCACAAGCATCTATCAGCCTTGAACTCTCTTCCTATGACAGTAAGTACAAGCATCCTGAGAAACTGATTTCCTGAGATACAGTTACTGTAGCTCCGTTACATAAATCATCTGCAGTAGCCATTCCATACTCTGGAGACTCATCACATGAGTGCTCTATGCTTCCTGGCACGAAAGTAAATTCTGGTGCAGTAGTATCAGTGATAATGATTGTTTGAGAAGCAGTCGCTGAATTTCCACAAGCATCTGTAGCTGTGAATGTTCTAGTGATTACTTCGTTACATGAATCATCATTAGATACTGAAGTTACAGTTACTGAAGATTCGTTACATGCATCTTCTGCAGTAGCCGTTCCGTAATCTGCATCATCTCCACATTCTAATGAAAGGTCACTAGGTACTGAAGTGAACATCGGAGCTTGTGTATCTGAGATAATGATTACTTGATCTACGATAGTCTGGTTTCCACAAGCATCAGTAGCGACCCATGTTCTAGTGATAGTACTCTCACAAGAATCACCTGATTCTACCTCATCGTATATTACGCTTAAGTCTTCATCACAGCTATCAGTGAAGGTTACTTCTTCGAATAAGAACTCATCAGAGCACTCATAACTAGCATCTGCTGGGTTAGCTGAAGCTACTGGTGCAGCGTCATCGAATAAGTCTAAGATTTGAACGAAACTCTGAAGCGTTTCCACAAGCATCTGTAGCAGTATATGTTCTGATTACTTCTCCTGCACATCCACCTGATACTTCATCATCAGAATAAGTTAATGTCCATTCGTTACAGTTATCTGTTACTTCTACTAAGATGTTCATGTCGATAGCATCACATGGCATATCTAAACTAGCTTCTCCTGTAATTACTGGAGCTGTTGTATCCTCGATAGTGAATGAATAAGTCACACTTGAAGCGTTGTCACAACCATCCACTGCAGTGAAAGTAACAGCAGTGCTGCTAGTCGTTCCACATCCAAGCTCTGTTTCAGATTCAGTTAAACATCCAACAAAACCTATAAATCCATCATCAGTTGTTCCGAAACGGAAACTCCTATTAAATGCTCTCAATGCAACTCGCAGTTGCTGAGGAGTGTATTCAGAACTACATCCGCCTAGCACACTATCAGCGATATCGATGATATCTCCGATTTGAATACCTGCAAGAGCACCTTCTATTGGCATTAGATCCTCCAATGCAACATCAGAAGCGCTAAAGCTTGAGTCGTTTAAATCAAATCCAATGTTAAGTTTTGCAGTCAACAAGTGACTCACAAGAGCATTATTGAAACATGTTGGGTCTTCTGCATTCACATCCGGATCGTCTGTACTCATAGTTAATACTAAATCTTGAGCAGAACCAGTGCATGGAAGGTATAAATCCACAGCATCAGCGCTAGTGAAGGTCAGATTATATCCATCGTCACCACATCCTGTAAGGATTCCATCAGGGAATACCAGGTCAAAGTTTTCGTCCATATATAGTGAAGCTTCTGTAGCTTCTTCACTTCCGAAATCACCCTGCTTATAGGTAGTGAAATCGCCTATGTTTATTGTGCAGTCTTCGTAGTTGTTTACCCAGCTAACATCTCCACAGTTGTCAATTGCTTGAGCACCGGTGTTACTGTTAAGCCAAGCGGCAAACTCATCAAGATTTCCATTTCCATCACACTCAACAACCAAGTCGCCTCCTTCTGTAATTTCAGGAGCTGTTGTATCAGTGAAGATATAAGTACACTCAAAACCACCTGCAATGTTTCCGCACTCATCTTCGGCTTCGAAGGTAGCTACAATAACTCGCTCACAGTTGTCTGTGTTATCATCAATACCAGCTACTCTGATAATCAAATCAGCAGAACACTCATCTTCAACACAGCTGCCAAGATTTGGAATAATATTTCCTCCTATTTCCCAAGTATCTTCTACTGTAAACTCTGTTCCTAACTCAATAGCATAACTCACATCACCTGGACACTGCTCGAATTCAAAAGTTCCCTCACATCCAAAGTCCCAAACTGGTGCTGTTGTATCTTCTATTGTAATCACTTGAGAACATGTACTTGCATTTCCACACTCATCTGTTGCTGTCCAAGTTCTTGTTACTATTATTAAACAGTCCTCCTCATCATTAGTTATTTCTAATGACAATTCAACGTCTCCACAGTTATCTGAATATATAGGCTCTGTCATTGCTGGCATCTCCTCATCACACTCGATAGTCATATCTGGTGCACACGTAACTTCTGGCGCTACATCATCAAATAAATCTAAGATTTGAATGAATCTGAAGCATTTCCACAAAGCGTCAGTAGCAGTATATGTTCTGATTATTTCTCCTGCACATCCACCTGATACTTCTTGATCAGCATAAGTAATAGATACTTCGTTACAGTTGTCTGTGTATGTTACTAAGATGTTCTCATCTATCATGTCACACGCCATGTCTAAACTAGACTCTCCTGTAATTACTGGAGCTGTTGTATCTACAATAGTAATCGTTTGTGTTTGAGAAGCTGAAGGGTTTCCACAAGCATCAGTTGCTATGAAAGTTCTTGTAATTACTCTTTCACAAAGATCATTATTATCAGTTTCTGTCATTGTAACAGTTACATCATTACAATTATCTGTTGCTGAAGCATCTCCGTAAGACCCTACCGCATCACATTCGAATGATAAGTCAGATGGAATAGTTAAAACTGGTGCTGTTGTATCTACAATCGTGATTACTTGAAAACAACTTGAACTATTTCCACATCCATCAGTGGCAGTAAATGTTCTTGTGATTATTCTATTACAAGAATCTCCTGTTTCAGTTACCTCAACAGTAATCTCTGGCGTTTGACAATTGTCAGTAGCCGCTGCATTTCCATAATCAGGAGTTTCTTCACAAGAATGTGTAAAGCTTGAAGGACATTCTATGAGTGGAGCTTGCGTATCAACAATAGTTATTGTTTGAGTAGCTATACTCTGATTCCCACAACCATCAAACGCTCTGAAAGTTCTCGTAATTACTGTTTCACAAGAATCTCCTGTTTCCATTATTGTTTCCTCAACGTCTGCTACTTGACAATTATCAGTAACAGCAGCTGGAAGTAAAGTGTACTCAACATCACACTCATAAGTAACATTAACTGGCGGGAGTATAACTGGAGCCGTAGTATCAAGAACTGTTATAACTTGAGTACATATACTTTCGTTTTCACAGTAGTCAACAGCTGTCCAAGTTCTAGTGATAATTCTTTCACAAGAGTCTCCTGTTTCTGTTTCCATAAATGTAACATTGACATCCAACCCACAGTTATCACTTACAAATGGAGTAACAGCCTCAGGTATAGTCTCGCTGCACTCATAAGTCATATCAGCAGGACAGTCAATTTCAGGAGCAGTAGTGTCCTGTAAAGTTATATACTGAATAATGCTACTTGAGTTTCCACAAGCATCAATAGCCGTATACGTTCTTTCAAGAACTCCTAAACAGCCCCCTGAATTTAACAAATTAATTTTTGTAATGATTCAGGGTCTTGTACATTAAATAGCCCTAGGTTATCATCTTCTACAGAGTCTAGTCCAATACTATGACTCTCATCAAATTGTTTAAAGCCGCTGTAGAATCCGTAATCGTTACAGTCTGTGTGCATGAAGAAGAGTTTCCACATTCATCAGTAGCAGTGAATACTCTAGTAATAGTCCTATTACAAGAATCCCCTTCTTCTGTTTCCATAACAGTAACAGAAGGTAAATCTGTGCAATTATCAGTGGCAGTAGCGAATCCATAATCCACTGGTGCATCACACTCATGTGATATATCAGCTGGGCATAAAATTACCGGAGCAACTTCATCAATAACTGTTATGGTTTGAATATGAACTGCCGTATTGTTACACTCATCTGTCGCTTCCCATCTTCTAGTGATAGTTATATTGTTTGGACAATCTCCAACAACAATAATTTCAATAGGATCAGCATACGTGATAGTTCCAACACAATTATCAGTTGCAACGCATTCAGGCAATTCTATTGGCCAATTTTCACACTGCAGAGTTACATCTGCTGGTGGGCTAACAAAGACTGGAGCAGTTTCATCATTAACTGTAATCACTTGAGTAATTACAGTAGAGTTTCCACATCTATCAGTAGCTCTATATAAATAAGTTACTTGAGTATCATTAGTACACTCAGGAACATCATCATTAGGACCACATTCTTTATCAACGTTTACATCTCCATTTCCAGAAACGGCTTGACCGCCAACATTTCCTTCATAGTTAAACCAACCAGAAAATCCTTCGTTTCCGTTTTTGTTGTTAGCTCCTAAACCACACTGGAATCCAAAAAAGAAAGTATCAGGATTGTGAGAAAGTAATAATTCATCACCTACGAAACTTCCAGTTCCTGTTAAAGTAGAGAAAGGAACCATTTCATAATAAGTCCAATCTTCGAACTCATCAGCACCGAATCCTAAATCATCCTTATACCATCTTCCTTGAGAAGACCAATCCGTCCAATCTTGACCGTTTTCGAACCATAAATCAACAACCCAACCTTGAGTAGCATCTGTATCATTAACAACTTCACCATAAAGATGAGCTGTTCCATCAGCATACTGGTCAAAAGTTCCACCATTAGTATCCCAAACAAAATTATCTGAAGCACCTTGGCTAAATCCTTGTAACCAAACAGCCCAATCGTCACCAGGACCATAAGCTGTGCTTAATTCACATACTACTGTAGCCGTTCCTCCTGACTCGAAAGAAGAGGATGAAATCTCTTCTCCGGTGCACGCGTCAACTGCTGTTAACATCATAGCTACTGGAATATCTTCTACACATTCTACAGTTACATCAGAAACTTCGGGAAAGATAGGTCCTTCAGAATCAGTTAAAGTTATTGTTTGTGTACATTCCAAACTATTAAACCCAACTGCATGTTCTTTCTATGATTGTTAAACAAGCATCACCAGAAATCAGATCGTTGTAAGGCCATTCTTCCAGTCCAGCGAAAAAACAATCTCCTTGATAAAAAGGAGTCCCTGTCGCAGAAATTGAAACGTCTGACCCACATTCTAAATTAAGATCATTAGGACAAACTAGATTACAACCGTCATACTCACAAGAATCATCATCGCATGTAGCCGTTGGATCATAATTTGATGCAGTTTCATCTGTACAACCAACAACTCCGCCTAAACAACAATCATAAGCATCTTGACAGATCTCATCCCAAAAATCAGTTAGACAATATTCATCATTTAAAATTACTGCATTTACACAATCTTGGTCAGCTAAGATATATCCCTGAGGTGCTTCACAAGCAATTACAGCTGGACCAAAATCCTCTATATCAGTAGGAATAAAAACTAAAACAGCTTCTTGACAAGAATCATCACTTATGGTAGCGGCTGGATTATAGTTACAAGCTAATTCTTCTGTACATCCTGGAACTTCAGCACATGAAGAACCATCTCCTCCACATACGCCACAGTCATCGAGAATAGATGTCCCGTTTACTACGCCTGCACAATCTAAACAAGCTGTGTTATCTCCTCCACATACTTCACAATCATCTAATACAGCATCTCCACCGCATAGGCCATTACAATCATTTTCTAAACATGAACCATCGTTCACAGTAGCTTCTACATTATAGTTACAAGCTAATTCTTCTGTACATCCTGGAACTTCAGCACATGAAGAACCATCTCCTCCACATACGCCACAGTCATCGAGAATAGATGTCCCGTTTACTACGCCTGCACAATCTAAACAAGCTGTGTTATCTCCTCCACATACTTCACAATCATCTAATACAGCATCTCCACCGCATAGGCCATTACAATCATTTTCTAAACATGAACCATCGTTCACAGTAGCTTCTACATTATAGTTACAAGCTAATTCTTCTGTACATCCTGGAACTTCAGCACATGAAGAACCGTCTCCTCCACATACGCCACAGTCATCGAGAATAGATGTCCCGTTTACTACGCCTGCACAATCTAAACAAGCTGTGTTATCTCCTTCACATACATCACAATCATCTAATACAGCATCTCCACCGCATATCCATTACAATCATTTTCTAAACATGAACCATCGTTCACAGTAGCTTCTACATTATAGTTACAAGCTAATTCTTCTGTACATCCTGGAACTTCAGCACATGAAGAACCATCTCCTCCACATACGCCACAGTCATCGAGAATAGATGTCCCGTTTACTACGCCTGCACAATCTAAACAAGCTGTGTTATCTCCTCCACATACATCACAATCATCTAATACAGCATCTCCACCGCATAGGCCATTACAATCGTCTTCTAAACAAGAATCATCACCAATAGTGGCATCATCATTATAGTTACAAGCCAATTCATCTGTACATCCAACGCAAGTATCGAAATCACAATCTCCAGCTTCTGTAGCAGTAGAATCATAATTACATGCCCCAAAATCCATACATCCTGTACATGAAGAATTATCTCCATCACATACTGCGCAGTCATCCAGAACAGCACTTCCACCGCAAAGACCATTACAATCTTCGTCTAAACAAGTATCATACTAACAGTAGCTGCAGGATCAAAATTACAAGCTGTATCATCTGTACAACCCTCAACTGCAGTAGTTGGAAAAGACAATCCTAAACCTTCATCTACATTCCAGTAGTACTGGTGCGGAATATTAGATGTTCCATCTCCAGGTAAATTCTCTAGAACTAACGCGTTAAAGTTAAAAGAGAAATCACCATCAGTAGTAAACTGACCAATCAGAACTGATTATTACACCGTACCAATCCGTTAGATGTTAAGCTGATTAAACCACCATTAAAGCAATCCAAGCTCCTCCAGTAAAAGTATTAACTAGTATCACCTCGCAGTAGAAATGCCAGGAATCCAATTAGCATTGGCATCTTGGAATACTGTAGTAGTCCACCACTACCAGGTACGGCACCATCAGGATTAGCTCCAGATATAGGAGTTCCGTAAGTCGAATCAGTCAAATTACCCACTGTTACTCCAGAACTATATTTTAAATCTTCAAATCCAGTAATAGTAAGAAGGAAACTACTAATCCCTGATAACAATTCAGAAGCATGGATGGGATCTGGATTTGGTGGATTAGATACATTTTGATGGAATTAACTTACCGCCAGAACACTAGTAAGAAAGTCAGTTTCACTTACGGTATTTACAAAAACTCGGTAAGTAGTCTTACCTGTTAATATGGGTATAGACCCATCATGCACTATTTGGTCTACGGAAACATTCGTCATCTGCCCGTAAGACACACCACACCAACAGAGGCATGCTAAGATAATTGGTAAAAGTTTTTTCATAACAGTTTGTAATTTTATCTAGACTTTTCAGTTAAAGCCAATCGCAAAGATATAAAAAATACGAAACAACCTAACCCGCGCACGTCCCAAAAACAGACTTTTCAGAGGTGCAACACCCCTTTTTATCGAACTAACCCTACAGAATAAGAGCTAAAACTGGAGAAGAAATATTTTTTTTCACAAAAAAATCAAGCTATATAAAGAAATAGAATCATTTATATCATTTGTCGCCCAATTAGTTGGTGCTATAGCTCAGTTGGTAGAGCAACGGACTGAAAATCCGTGTGTCCCTGGTTCGAGCCCAGGTGGGACCACAAAAAAAACGCCTCACATTGAGGCGTTTTTTTTTGAATATTAATTCTTAATAAGATCCTAAGTCTTAATCCAAAACAGAAGGTTATTCCTTAAATTTGGCAATTGATGAATTTTAAGGCAACAGAAATATCTCACCTTATTAATGGTGTGATACTAGGAAATGAGGACGTCCATGTAGATGGATTCAATGGAATAGAACTCGCTCAAGAAGGTGATATCACCTTCTGCGATAACGATAAATTCCTAGAACAAGCAATACATTGCAACGCAAGTATTATAATAGTTTCTCAAGAATTAGATACTACTCTATTTAATCTTTCAAAACATAGCTTAATCATAGTCGATAACCCACGGATTGGATTGGCTATCTTATTATGGCATTATAAAACGATCACTAATCCCTATAAAGGAATTTCTGAACACGCACAAATTTCTGAATCTTCCACTGTTTGCGATTCCTCTTATATTGGTTCCGCTATAATCGGAGAACATTCTGTAATCGGGGAAGACTGCAAAATTCATGATGGAGTAGTAATAGGCCGTTCTATTAAAATAGGGAAGAACTGTGTTTTTCACTCAGGAGTGAGAATACTAGATGATTGCATAATAGGCGATGACGTAACAATTCAGGCCAATGCTATAATAGGTAGTGATGGATTTGGGTTTGTCCCTAATTCTTCTAATTCATTTATGAAAATTCCACATATAGGTAATGTAATATTGGAAGACCATGTAGAGATAGGAGCGGGAACCTGCATAGACAGAGGAACCATGGGCTCCACTATAATTAGAAAAGGAGTCAAACTAGACAACTTAATCCAAGTCGCTCATAATGTAGAGGTCGGTGAAAACACTGTTATCGCTGCGCAAACGGGAATAGCCGGGTCAACTAAAATTGGCAAAAACTGCATGATAGGCGGGCAGGTGGGTATAGTAGGGCATATCTCTATAGCAGACGGTGTTAAAATAGCAGCCCAAAGCGGAGTAGGACATAGCATTACGGAAGAAAATATGATTATTCAAGGTTCTCCATCCCTTAAAATAAGGGATTATAAAATGTCATACATTGGATTTAAGAAACTTCCGGAGATTATGAAAGAACTTCATAATCTTAAGAAAGAAATAATTGAATTAAAATCAAAGAAATAAATTGGTAAAGCAAAGAACCTTGTCGGCACCTGTGAAACTATCAGGAATAGGACTCCATACAGGAGCAATTTGTGAAATAGAGCTTTGTCCTGCACCTGAAAATCATTGGTATAAATTTCAGCGAGTAGATTTAGAAAACGAGCCTATCATAGAGGCATCCGCCCTAAATGTAAGCACCACGCGAAGAGGCACAACACTAGCAAAGAACGGAGCTGAAGTAAATACTGTGGAACATCTATTAGCCGCACTTTACGCTTCAGAAGTAGACAATGTTCTTATCAAAATAAATGGCCCAGAAATTCCTATTCTAGACGGAAGCTCTAAACATTTCATAGAAGCTGTAGAGGCCACAGGAATTACAGAACAGTTAGCAGAAAGAAACTTCATCCATATAGAAGAGACTATTCCTTTCGAAATAACTGAAATAGAAGCGGAGTTTTTAGCCGTCCCTACTCTCGGAGATGAATACCGGATAACAGTTATGGTAGATTACAAATCTCCTGTCCTAGGGACTCAACACGCTAGTATGTATAAGCTAGAGGATTTTAAAGATGAAATTAGCGGTTGCAGAACTTTTGTCTTTTTAAAAGAAGTTTCCGCATTGGCTCAAGCTGGATTAATAAAGGGTGGGGATTTAGACAATGCTCTAGTATTAGTAGAAAGAGAGTATACTAAAGCTGAGATAAAAGCAATCTTAGAGTTGGTGGGCAAACCCGACTTGGAGGTTAAAGTTGAGGTTGGTTATTTAAATTCTTCTAAACCTATTTTTCAAAACGAACCTGCACGACATAAATTACTAGACATAGTAGGTGATTTAGCTCTTACTGGAAAGTTTATTAAAGGACACATTTTAGCCGCTAGACCCGGGCATCATTCAAATGTTGAATTTGCTAAAAAGCTCATAGAGTATGATAGGTCGAAGAGAGGTAGATTCGATATTGATCTAACGAAAAAACCTTTGTATGACATCAATCAGATTACAAAGATGCTACCTCATCGGTACCCTTTTTTATTAGTAGATAAAATAATGGAGATGGATGAGAAGGAAATCATCGGTGTTAAGAACATCACCATGAACGAGCCTTTTTTTACTGGTCACTTCCCTGAAAACCCTGTAATGCCTGGCGTACTTCAACTAGAGGCTATGGCTCAGGTAGGAGGGATATTCGCATTAAGTTCATTAGATGATCCTGAAAAATACAGCACCTACTTCTTAAAAATAGATAACGTAAAGTTTAAACAAAAGGTCTTACCTGGCGACACCATAGTTTTTAGGCTTAAACTAGATTCACCTATAAGAAGAGGTCTTGTTAACATGAGCGGTGTAGCTTATGTTAATGGAAAACCGGTGAGTGAAGCATCTATGCTAGCACAAATAGTCAAAGACAAATAAAACTTAGCCATATCATGAATAGTATTCATTCAAATGCGCAGATAGGAGAGGGAACGTACAATAGGAGCTTTTTCTGTAATAGAAGAAAATGTACAGATTGGTAAAAACTGCTGGATAGGCCCTAATGTAACCATTATGGATGGCGCTAGAATTGGTGACAATTGTCGGGTTTTCCCCGGTGCCGTAATTAGTGCTGTCCCCCAAGACCTGAAGTATGACGGTGAAGACACGCTAGCTGAAATAGGCTCTAACACTACCATAAGAGAATGTGTTACTATAAATAAAGGAACCACAGACAGAAACACCACTAAAGTTGGAGACAACTGTCTGTTAATGGCCTATGTGCACATAGCTCACGACACTTTTGTAGGAAATAACTGTATTATAGCTAATAGCGCGAATATAGCAGGACATGTTGATATAGAAGATTGGGTTATAATAGAGGGTGTTGTAGCAATTCAGCAATTTGTAACCATAGGCCAGCATGCATTTATTGGAGGCGGAAGTCACGTTAGAAAAAATGTCCCCCCTTTTATTAAAGCTGCTAGGGAGCCCCTTTCTTATGTAGGAGTGAACTCAATAGGCCTTAGAAGAAGAGGATTCGAAAATGAGGTAGTTGCGAGCATAGAAGACATATATAGAGCTTTATACGTTCACAGTAACAACATCACTCAAGCAGTAAAAGCTGCTGAAATGGAACTTCCTAGTAGTAAATCAAAGGATCTAATTCTAAACTTCATAAGGAACAGTGATAAAGGAATTATTCGCGGACCGTTTTAAATTTATAATTTCTGGAAATCACTCTAGACAATATCACTCATTCTTATAAAGGGAATGACGTTTTTTCATCTCTTTCAAAAAGATTTGAAGCTAACTCGAAAACCGTTATCCTAGGAAATAATGGTTCGGGCAAGTCTACACTATTAAAGATCATAAGCTCTTTCATTACTCAGAGCAAAGGTGAAGTGATATACACAAAAGATGGAAACTTAATCCCGTACAGACTTAATTCCTTTCCAAATATGCTGCTGTAGTCCTTTTATAGAACTCGAAGGAAATTATAGCTTAGATGAGCTCTTCGATTTTCATTTTTCGCTTAGGACAATTAAAACAGGCTATTGTAAGGAAAGTTTTTTCGAGTTATGCTATCTCACCGATGCTCAATTTAAAAAAGTAAAGGAACTATCTAGCGGGATGACCCAACGCTTAAAGCTAGCTTTTACATTTCTGACTGAATCTAGTTTAATACTTTTAGATGAGCCATGCATGAACCTAGATAAAAATGGTGTCGAGATGTACACTTCGTTCATTAAAAATCTAGGAGACAAAACCACTCAAATAGTCGCGAGCAACTCCATAATAGTTGAGTATGAGCATTGCAACGCTGAAATAACGCTCTAAAAAGGCTAGCCTCGTCTTTAACAGTCTTCCCCATTTACATTCTGCGACAGAGCTAAATCTTACATCAGGAGAGTCCTGCATAGAGTCTCTATAAAACACCAGACCAGACAATCGTTCGTGGTTTAGTCAAGGACTAATTCTGAGCCACCCTAAAACACTACTATCTGACTGAAACTGGAGCTCCTGAATTGATTTGCAAATAATTATTTCACCCCTAGACTTCTTATTGACATTTTGCTGGATGAATTGTATGGTCCTTATGTTAGCCGAAGTTACTATGGCTACATGACCATATCCTCCATCAAAAACGATGATATCACCCGAAGAAGGAGTGCTTACTCCATTATTTTTAAACTGAATTAAGCCTCGAGAAGAGTTACATTCTCCGTGCGGAACACTCTCATCATAATAATCAACGGCATTCCCAAAGTCAGAAGGCATCTTATGCCCATAAACTTCTAAATAATAGCGTCTAACAAATTCTACGCACTGCCATTTTATTCCTAAATCATACCCGTCGGCAGTATAATGCACTCCATGAATACCTGCAGAAGTGCCATTATAATAAACGGATACACCGTTAAAGGAGTCCAACTCCTCTCCTATCTTATAATATTGAAAAGGAAAATCAAAATGGTAAGAAAGACTTGCAAATATGACCGCCACAGCGCAGAAGGATGACAGAACTACTATCCTCAATTTTGATGAGATTCTTTTAATAAATCATTTACTGTTTTCACAGGGTTAAAAGTGTCTGCTGGAACTTCTACAAACACAGAATTCCAATTAGCCATGGCTCCATTCCACAACCCTGGAAGTTCGAGAATTTTTATCTCTTTTCCTTTATAATTTTTAACGGAGGTAAAAAAGGAATCTTTATCTATAAATTCTGATAAATCGTATTTCTCAGATTTATAATTCTTAATAGCACACACAATATCCACAGGATTAAAATGTAACCATCATTTCTAATGCTTTGATGTGGTCAGAATTAGTTTTATCTAACTCTGCCGCTTCTACTATTTGTAAAGAAGTTCCCGTATTCTTGTCTTTGACATAAAAAGGACCTCCACCAGGCTGCCCCTGGTTTATTACCATTCCACATACCCGGATTGGCCTAAACAACAACTCTTTTAAATTGCTTTCATTCAGATTCATGTATCCGAAGGTATCAGACAAAAAACTCATCGCTTCATCGGAATAAATGCCTTCGTCTACTTGCCTTTGGAAATGGAATATTTTCTTAGACAACTTCACTAAATACCCCCCTAGTAACTGCTTCCATTTAGATTGTATTTCCTGAACAGACTCTTTGACCACATTGTCAATATTTTTTATGAAAGATTAGGTTTGAGTCTATTTCGTTTAGGTTATAAATGAGAGCCCCATGTCCACCCGGCCTAAGGAGGATGTTTCCTAATTCATCTTTGACCATCTCTCTAGCCGTGTCCAGTGCTATAGTATCCGTTTCAGGCCTTTGTACCGAGTAAGCTACGGTAATATCTTCCCTATTTAGCGTAGCAATATAGGACGCTAACATTTCTTCAACCTGCATTCTATGAGATGGAGAAACGGTAAAGTGAATATGAATTTTTCCGTTTTTACGGGCATACTTAACAGCTTCATTTACATGAATCTGAAAAGGGTTAAGACTTGTTCCCAGCTTATGAAAAGGAACTAATCCTTTCGGTGAATTAGCGTAATTCAACCCAAAGGGCTTTAATATCAGATCAGATAGGTCTTGAAATCGTTGGTCAGAAATGAGCTCTCTAAGCTCCAAATGATAAAGGTCATTACATTTATCTCTCAATTCAGAAATAAAAGGAAAGTCATATATACCATTTAAAAACTCACTTACTAGCGTGTTTTCCCTTTCTGATAAATCATGAATATGTTTGAACATTCTACTGGCAGCGCCTGAAGCAGGGACAAATTTTACAACATCTCCTATAATATTCTTCATACTCTTTGATAAGTGAGTTTCTCTCGGACTCATCTATCCTATTGATTCCGTCACCAATGGACGCAGCACGATCTATAACAGCAAATCTCTCTTCTTTTTCTAAAGCCCTAATTTGATTTTCTATAGGAAAAAATAACTTGTCAGTATCCATTTAAACTCAGTTCTGTTTGAGCGGAAAGTTAAGACATAAAAAAACCTAATGGAAACGCTCCATTAGGTTTGGTTAACTTGTATTTGTTTAGGTTTATGCTTATACTTTTAAAAGGTACTCCAGCTGGACTGAGATACCATTATAATCCTCTACAACTCTCGACACTAAATCTTCCAGCATCGCTCCTTTATCACCGTTTTTTGATTTTTTTTCGATTTCTAAAACCAAAGCTTCCATGTCTTTAAGTCCTAACATAGCTATGCTAGACTTGGCTTTATGGGCCAAAGGGTGAAGTGCACTAAAATCTGCCCTTACGACACATTCCTGCATTTCACTAAAATAATCTGGCACTTGTTTTACAAACATTGAAATAATCTGATGTATCATCTCTTTGTTTCCTTGAAAAACTTGATTTAAATATGACAAATCAAAAGAAGGATACTCATTTTCATTATCTATCATCGTTAAAAATTTTGTTTGATGCTCCTCTATTTACGGAATTAGTTAAAGATTAGTTTCAGAAGATCACATAAAATTTAACCAGTTAGGTTTTTGGCATTAGTCAATTTGTATTTTAGCATTCGATTCACTGTCCATGAAAAACATTTTAGTTACAGGAGGTGCGGGCTATATAGGCTCACACACCATATTAGAGCTTATTAAAAGTGGCTTCAATCCTATAGTTTTAGATAACTTTTGTAATTCTGAGAGATTCATCCTCGATAATCTAAAGAACTTAACAGGGAAAAAAGATTTAAAAGTATATGAGGCAGACTGCACTATTAAATCTGAGGTAGCAGAGGTTTTCAGGAAAGAGTCCATAGATGGGGTAATTCATTTCGCAGCTTACAAAGCTGTAGGAGAATCATTTTCTAAACCCTTAGAATACCATGCGAACAATGTCAACTCCCTTACTGTTCTTTTAGAGTGCATGAAAGAGTTTGAAGTTACCAATTTGGTTTTCTCTTCAAGTTGCACTGTTTATGGAGACACCGAAGATTCTCCAGTTAGTGAGAATTCTATTAAGAATGCTCCTACCTCTCCATACGGTCGCACAAAGGCTTATTGCGAAGCTATTCTAAAAGACAATAACAACTCTGACGGATGTAACTTAAATGCTATAATTCTTCGTTATTTCAATCCAATCGGAGCACATCCCTCTGCCAAGCTAGGAGAGCTCCCATTGGGTCCACCAAACAATCTAGTTCCGTATATCACACAAACAGCTATTGGGATAAGAGATGAATTGACCATCTTCGGAGGGGATTACAACACACCAGACGGAACCTGTGTAAGGG
>CAJJDD010000005.1 GCA_905182895.1 Flavobacteriales bacterium UBA4466 | reverse complement strand
TATCTCTTAACTCTGTTAATAGTTCCATTGATTTAACCTTCAACTCCAGCTCTTTCGGGTCATTTCCGAATCTTCTTGGCTCCATCGCTCCTCTTAAGAAAACGAACCAACCTTCCTCCATTACAGGCTTTACATTTAGATAATCATCACCAAAGAGCATCACTCTAACTGATTCAGAATAACCTTCTATATTGAAAACACCCATTGGCTTCCCCGTTTTTGTTGTTCTATGCTGAACATCAGAAAGCATTCCTGCTATTTTTATCTCTCTATTATTAAACGAATGAGGATCTAATATTTTTAAATACCCTTGAGGGTCAGTAAAATCGATTAATTTCTGTTTTAAAATCATCCAATGGATGACCAGATATATATATTCCTACGACTTCTTTTTCTTGTTTTAATTTTTGTAATGGCGACCATTCTTCGCATTGAGGAATCATAGGCTCTGGAACATCTTCTCCTCCAGAATCGCCACCAAACATAGAAACCTGACTGGAGTTGGCTTGTTCTCTTAAATGATGTCCATATTTAACCAGCGTATCTAAAAAGGGTGTATTCCTGGAGTCTATAGCTAAATATTGTGCTCTCTTTAATCCAAAACCATCAAAACCTCCTCCATATACTAATCCTTCTAAGCTTTTCTTGTTTACTGCTTTGGACTCCATTCTTTCTATGAAATTAAAAATGGTCGTATATCTTCCCGTTTTCTATTCGCTCATTGACTATATGTTTCTACGGCTCCTTTTCCAACTCCTTTAATAGCTCCCATACCAAATCGAATGGCTCCTTCATCATTTACTCTGAATTTGTATGCCGATTCGTTTACATCTGGACCTAGAACTTCTAATTTCATTCGCTTACACTCCTCCATAAAGAAAGAAACCGACTTTATGTCATTCATGTTATTAGAAAGTACCGCGGCCATATATTCAGCTGGATAGTGTGCTTTCAGATAAGCCGTTTGATAGGCAATCCATGCGTAACAAGTAGAGTGAGATTTATTAAATGCATAAGATGCGAATGCCTCCCAATCCTTCCAGATTTTCTCTAGGACTACCTTGTCATGACCTTTCTCAGCACCTTGATCTAAGAACTGAGGCTTCATTTTGGCTAAATAGATCTAACTTCTTTTTACCCATTGCCTTTCTCAAAGTATCTGCCTCACCTTTTGTAAAACCAGCTAGCTTTTGTGATAAAAGCATCACCTGCTCTTGATAGACTGTAATCCCGTATGTTTCTTTTAAGTACTCTTCACAGGCATCTAAATCATATTCTATTTCTTCCTTCCGTGTTTTCTATTAATAAAAGATGGAATATACTCCATGGGCCCTGGTCTATAAAGGGCATTCATTGCAATAAATCTCAAAAACAGTAGGTTTTAATGCCCGTCAATGTGTTTCTGCATTCCAGGGATTCATACTGAAAAACCTACCGTTTCTCCCTTTTGAAAAACTCATAAGTCTTTATCATCATCCAAAGGAAATGCATCTGGATCAGTGAAATCGATGCTTTTTAAAGTTTAACTGGGTCTTTTATAAGGGTTAAGTTTTCAACCCTAAAAATCCATTTTAAGTAGACCCGCATCTTCTACCACTGAGTTATCAAATTGGGTAACGTACATATCGGAATCCTTTGCCAGTCGCACGGGAACAAAATTGGTGATATCATCTGGTGTAATAATAACTCCACAGGCATGAATCCCTGTATTCCTAAGGGAGCCCTCTAATTGGCGTGCCTTATTAATAACATTGGCTTCTGCTCCATTGGTTTGAGAAAGCTGAATTAACTGCTTAGCTCTGTCGTAATCTTCTGTTCTTAATTTCTTTTTTAGCTCCTTATCATCTAGGCCGAAAAGCTTTTTCAGCTTAATATCTGGAATAAGCTTGGCTATTCTATCCGCATCTTGAAGCGGTAATTCTAAGACTCTAGATGTATCTCTAATAGAAGACTTAGCAGCCATAGTACCATAGGTAATAATCTGAGCTACCTGACTAGCTCCATACTTATCTATTACATAATCTATTACCCTTCCTCTTCCTTCATCATCAAAATCGATGTCGATATCAGGCATTGATACCCTTTCTGGATTTAGAAACCTCTCAAATAGCAGGTCATAAGCTATAGGATCTACATTAGTAATTCCTGTACAATACGCCACGGCAGAACCAGCGGCAGAACCTCTTCCAGGCCCTACTGAAACTCCCATTTCTCTGGCTGCGCTGCAGAAATCCTGAACGATCAAGAAATATCCTGGATATCCCGTTTTCACTATCGTCTCCAATTCGAAATCTAACCTTTCCCTAATTTCATCAGTTATTTCACCATATCTTTTCTTAGCTCCTTCATAAGTAAGTTGTCTTAAAAAGGCATTTTCACCCCTCTTTCCTCCGTCTTTTTTATCCTCGGCATGAATAAACTCTTCTGGAATATCATACTCAGGGAGCAGTACAGAACGCTCTAACACGAAAGACTCTATCTTCTGCTCTATTTCTTGGGTAGACTTAATCGCTTGGGGTAAATCAGCGAATAACTGCTTCATCTCATCACTAGACTTTACGTAGAACTGATCATTCGGGAAACCCCATCTAAACTCTCGACCTCTCTTACCTAGGTATTTCTTAGGTGTACTTACATTTTCTGCATCTCTTACACATAAAAGAATATCATGTGCCTCTGCTTCTGATTGAAAAGTATAGTATGTATTATTTGTAGCTACAGGCTTTACATCATGTCTTTTACAAAATTTCAAAATAACCTCATTCACGACATTCTCCTCCTCTACCCCGTGCCTGATTATTTCGGCATAAAAATCCTCCCCAAACTCTTTCTTCCACCAAACAAAAGCCTCTTCCGCGAGCTTGTGATGTTGGGTTGACATCTGCCGATTGAAGTACATTCATCATATAAATTAATTTATTCTGAAGACCAATAATGGTTTTATCTATTCTAGGAACATAATAACTCCCATCGGTGAATGACTTAGAACTAAGTTTACAAAGGTTCTGATACCCATTTTTATTCTTCGCTATCACCACCACCTGAAATCCATTGTCCTTAACAGACTTATTTTTATGGTCTTCACAGATATTAAACTCAGACCCTACTATGGCTTTTACCCCTTGACTCTCCGCTTCTCTTACGAAAGAGAATGTATTCATCATGTTTCCATGATCTGTAATAGCTATGGCAGGCATTTCCAATTTCTTAGCCGCTCCTACTAAGTCATAAACAGTAGATGTAGACTGCAAAATAGAAAACTGAGAATGACAGTGAAGATGTACGAAAGGCACATCAGCTAACTCAGCAGATACAACCGATTTTGGAGTTTTTATTATCGATTCTTCAAGCTTTACAGAAGTTTCTTTAGTTTTAGCCTTGTCAAAATTAGACTGGTCCAGTTTAGGCGCATCATAAACTACAGTGCTGTATCCTTTTTCTTTTGAGATTACATTGTGACTTATTAATCCAAAGAAACACTTGGCCGTAGCATGAACATCGTATGCCGCATCATGAGCGTCACCAAACGATTCTCCAAATAATTTCTGATGCAACTCAGTAAGCGTAGGCCACTTAAACTTCCCACCTCTTCCTCCTGGAATTTGACAAAACTCAGTTCCGAATTCCTTAGTGTCTAACTGATTTTTTGAGGTGACAAGTTCGAAATCTCTATGATCTCTATGATACTCCCCTCCCACTATATTTATATCGAACTCTACATTATGCCCTACTGCATAGTTAGCTTTATCGAAATCCACATGGAACTTAGTAAGTACGTCAGCCAAGGCTATCCCTTCGGCTTGTGCTTTTTCCGTAGTAATCCCATGGACTTTGGCTGCATTATACGGAATATCGAAACCATCTGGTTTTACAGTATAATTACCCGTACTTAGTAATTTCCCATCATAAGAATGTAGCTGCCAAGCTAGCTGAACCAGCCTAGGCCAGTTCTCTGAATCTGTAACTGGAGCCTTCCAGTTTTTTGGAAGACCAGTAGTCTCCGTATCGAAAATGATGTACATATATAGAGGTAAATTACATTACTAAGATAAACGTATTCTTTTAGAGTTTTATCAATGTTTATAACTAAACAACGTTATGACTAACAATCACTTATAGTCATTTAACCAGCTCTATTCCCACCGGACAATGGTCTGACCCTAGAAAATCATTTAGTATGAATGAATCTTTCACTTTAGGCATTAAAGATTCAGAAACCAACATATAATCTAATCTCCAGCCGATGTTCTTTTCACGAGCTCCACCCCTGAAACTCCACCAAGAATACTTGACTTCATCAGGATATAACTCTCTAAATGAATCTTTCAATCCTGCCTTAATAAAATTGGTCATTCCGTCTATCTCCACCTGAGTATAACCTGGAGACTTATTATAATTTGGCTTAGGCCTGGCTATATCTATCTCCTGATGGCACACATTCATGTCGCCATTCAGTATCACTGGCTTTTTTTCTTGTAATGCGTTGCAATGCGCTAATAAATCTGCATCCCATTCTTTTCTATAAGGCAGCCTTAATAACCCAGCCTTAGAATTGGGAACATAGGCAGTAACGACATAAAAATCATTAAATTCCGCTGTAATTACCCTCCCTTCATTATCATGTTCTGGTTTCCCTAAGCCCCTCACAATAGAAATTGGATTCATCCCTTTGGTTAAAATAGCTGTACTGGAGTACCCCTTCTTTTCAGCACTATACGCTGCTATATCATACCCGCACCCGAAAAGAGCCTCCATTACTTGGTCTTCCTGGGCTTTGGTCTCTTGAAGACAGACAATATCTGCATTTAGCTTTTCTAGATTTTCAAAAAAATCTTTTTTCACTATTGCCCTTACTCCATTTACATTCCAAGATATAATCTTCATTTTTTTTATTCGTTTAGCGGTCCAATAAACCAATTTATAAAACTATACTTTCTATCCCTATTCTCTGAATCGAAACACACTAAAATTGAACACCTATTCCTTTTGCGATGACCCTGTATGTTTCAAATCAACTGAAAATAAAGACACCAATTTATCAAAAGGAACTCTTACTTCTTATTAAGAATGTTTTTTTTTACAAAACTCGCCTATTTCTGCCTAGACACTTCTTAAGAAATGATGAATCGACTCGATTAAATATTAATTTTGTGAACTAAATCGAAACCCAATGCTCAGACTAGTCCCTATTTTTATTTCTGCTCTCTTATTTTTATCAATCGGCTGTTCTCAGAATGATGAAAGACAAGACTTAAGTAAAGAGAAAGTTATTCAAATTCCTTTTCCTATAGGGTTCAAAAAGAATTCTTCAGAAGCGTTTAACGGCCGTAATTTCAGTAGACTCAAAAACTCATGGAAAAAAAGGTTGGAAAATAAAGAGATGTATATGGTTATTAAAGGGCAGTATTTCCAAAACGAAAAGAATACTACCCGATCTAGAGATTTAGGAATTTCTAGAGCTTCAGAATTAAAAAACTAATGTCAAAAGAAATAGACCCCTCGAGAATACTTATAGACTCTGAAAAAGTATCTATGGATTTTACTGATGCTTGGGAAGATGCCTACAGCATCTCTTTAAAACATGGAAATACAGAAGACTTAGGTTATACCGAAACAACAGAAATGTTCGTTATTAACTATGGCTCAGACCCTAATTTAAGTGCTATTACCGAGAATGTCTCACTCAGGCTTAACGAGATCGCCGAACAAATGAAAAACGGAAACATAGGGGCTAACATTATTTGTCACACTGAGCCTACCTCTAACCCGAAAGAAGACTATGAACTAGGAGTAAAGCTAGCAGATGAAGTGAAAGCTTTCCTGTAATATCTAAAGGATTGACTAACGAATCAATTACGGTCTTCGTCCATGGGGTCTTCTCAACCTATAAAAGGAAAAGACAACAGAAGAATTCAACTAATCTTTAGCGGTAACTAAGACACTGTTTTTATCTTGGCTCTTGTCTATTACTAACGTGTGTGTATCCCCATGAGCTCCATTTAACTCAAGGCTCCATCTCATATTAGCGAATGCTTCTAATGTCCTTCCTACGGTGCAGTACTTTTGTAAACTTAACTCTATCGTTTCCTCAACCTTAGCTACTCCGACCTTAGCTTTAGCGCTAAACAGAAACTCTACTTCTCTGAAATAAGCTGGAAGCTCTCTCATATTTCGGGCTCCATTTACCTGAACAGTAAATTCATCTAAGGTTATCCCTCCCTGTTTTAATAGACAGACGATATCTATAGCTGCACAACCGCCAGCAGCTGTTAACATCATTTCCATAGGAGAGATTCCTTTTCCTGAATCATCTCGTGAAAGTCCATTTAAAGAAACTTCATATCCATCTGAATTGGATGCCTTAAAGGTACTGCCATCATCATTTTTTGACAGAACGACTGAGTATTTTTTCATAAGTACTGGTTAGTAATAAAACGAATCTAAGGATAAACCAAATAGTATAAAAAATCCGATTATGCCATTATTAGATTCTTAATTATTAATCTAAGCCTCTTCTTTTGTCTCTGTCTTATCTACCGGCACGAATCCTTCTGGCGCTATACCAAAATCTGAAGCTCTAAAAACGTCAGCAAATTTTGTGTAGGTAACACTAGGAATCACATAACCAGTCCCGCTATCTTTCATTATGCCTTTAGCTCTATCGTAGGCGTCTCTGACGTTCTCTGCATCTAAGAGCATGTTAAATGAAGATTGTTTTTCCTTTCCACTCTCATCATCAAAAGCAACCATAGAGAGCTTTACTTTAAACCACATCAAGACTTCGTCACTTTCATGAACCTCTATGATATTAGTTTTAGTAATCGCTAGCAACTGGAAAGCACCTCCACCAAGCTCATTCATAACCTGGTTTATTCCCGTTTCTGCTTCCGTATATGTGTAAGCTTCTAATAAATACTGCTCAGTAGTATTACTCTCTACTCCATCTACATCCGGCTTTTTCCATTTCACTCTACAATTGAACCAAAATTTATTTGTCATGTCTTACATTATTTTTAGGGTGTACAAAGATATTTCTACCCTATTATTTATTCTATAAATGCAACTAATTAGTTGTTCACATCCCATGAACAAATTAAAATAAAAAAAACCACCTCCTTCCAGAAATGGTCATAAATACTGTTCTAATCTGACTATTTTATTTACCTGCTTGAATTATTCTTTCTATAACGCCAGTGACTCTAAAGACCCTAAGCTTTCGACTTGAAACCCTTCATCTATAACCCAATCTGCCATTAACACGACGCACGCCTTAATCACAAAAATGAATAACCCCAACACCCCTAGGTAGCAGGTATTGTCAAGAAGATTAAAACTGGCTTAACAAAAGAGTTCAGGATAGATAACGTAATCGCCACCATTAAGGCCCATTCAAAACCTTCAACCTCCAAACCAGGGAGAATTTCAGCTGCCACAAACTAGACCAAACCCATAGATAAAATCTATATCATGAAATTCATGACTACCGTATGACAGAAACCATACCATTTCTAATTTCCACCCTTACTCCGTCAAATTGTAATGATTTATATTCCAATTTGTAAGAATAAATCCCTGCTGGAACATAATAGCCTCCTTTCTGATCATCTCCTATCCAGGCGATTTCCGGATCTGTGGTAAAAAACACTTGTTCGCCCCACCTGTTATAAATGGCGATAGAATACTCGAATGGCTCACAAGTAAGAATAGGTTTAAAGACTTCATTAATTCCATCATTATCTGGAGTGAAGGCCAATGGAATATATGGAATACAGTCACAGATAATTTCCTCTACTTCCGAGGTCACATTTTCAGTTTTACATTCATTAAATACGGTTACTTCAAATGCGGTAGGCTCTGAAAAAAACTCTGTTTCAGACCCTACTCCCGTGGACCAAACAAGCGACTCAGCATTCTCATAGAAAGGTGCTATCTCTATTTCTTCCCCTTCACATAAGTAATAAACTTCTTCCAATACTAACACGGGATTAAGAATTTTTGAGGTAACTACTAAGCCAACTGATGAACACCCAGTGAATTCATTTTCTATTTCTATCGGAAACTCACCCGACTCATTGAAGCTGAATTCACTTGCTACTAATCCATTATGCCAAGTAACCGAGTAATCGCTATTAGAAGAAACCAGGATTAGTGCACTGTCCTCACAGAAAGAGTAATCTCCAGGCAAGTTTGAAACTGGAGGTAGATTTATCGATAGTTCAAATTCGTAAAAACTTTCGCACCCATTTAATTCTGCGATTACTGAATGAACCCCACCAGTAGAATATTCTGTAGAATTAGTGAAGTCGCCATTTGACCAGTTAACTGAATAACTATCGTTTAGGCTCATCCCTAACGTTTCATATGAACAAATCTCATACTGATTTTCTAAATTTATTATAGGATTAGGTGATTCGGTGACCGTTATTTCTGCAGAGCTCACACATCCTGTAAATGTATCTTGTGCTATCACTTCATAAACTCCTTCTTCAGAAATGTAAAATGAACTTGACTCTACTCCTGCAGGAAAAAAGAGGATAGAATTAAGTGCCTGAGGTACGATTAACACGGAATCAAACTCGCAATATTCCGCGATCGCAGGCATATTTATATCCGGAATATTATTTTCCAATAAAGAAAAGACTACTCGCTTATCGCATACACCATCTGTTACTTCAACCCAATGAGCACCTATTTCTGAATAGAAGCTTGAATTAGTAGCATCCTCTCCATTGGACCATTCTATATCATACAAAGGATTATAAACCGCAGTAAATTCGGCTTCCTCTCCAGGGCATACCTCAATATCATCTACCTCATCTATATTCAACGAAATAACTTCCACCAAAATCGTATCAGAAAACTGCTCTCCACATTTATCATATTCCACAATATACTCGGTGGTAAAAGAAGGACTTACCAAAGGAGTAGCAGAGTTTACATCGCTAATATTAGTTGAAGGTGACCACTCTATATTCTCGGCTGTGAGTGAATTAATCTCTAACTGAATCGCCTCACCTTCACAAATTATTTCCGTTTCTAGTGGGTTTAAGTATGAAACTTCAATCAAACAAACGCTATGTTCGTTGTCATAAAAACCGGTAGCTCCTGTAAACCCCCAATAAACCTCCGTCTCTCCTAAAAAAACATCATTTACTAGATCAACATTCGCAGACAATCTAAGGTTACAATCCATGTATGCCTTAACCTCCTGGATGACTGGGTTCCAAACTAATCTCAAAGAAATAGATTGTCCATTTTCAGCGTTATCTCCTCCTGGGAATATAGCCACCGGGCCAGCTAAGTTATTGGCCGTATTATGATTAGTGTCTCCATTCTGAAGCATGGCTAGGTGATCGGCAGCTATGTCTCCATTAAAATCAAAAGAGTCATTATTAAATGTATCGAACTCTAAACCAAAGGAAGGACTAATTCCTCCAAGCCCTAAAAACTGACCGTTAACACCTAATGCGTTAATCCCTTCAGTCTGCATTCCTAAAAGGCATCCGTCAGCACCTTCTCCATCTGTAGTGCCCAAATTCATCTCTACCTCTAACGAAAAATACCTAGTTAAGTCTAGCTGCTCAGTATACCAAACAGCTCCTGTTTGGTATTGTTGATTAGGAGTGATCTGATAACAATCTCCTCCTAAGTCCGATGCGTCTCCTACTATAGTAGCAGTCTGAGCATTGACGCGTTGCAACGTAAAACTTACTAAAATTAATATGATGATTCTTAACTTCTTCATTTTATATAATGCGCAAAACTCGCTTTTAGTTTCGGTTACAAAAGTAAACTTCTTTAAAATTATAAAGGAAGTTTTTAAACAAACTCCACACCAAAAAGTAAAGCTTTATGAAAAACTCATTCTTCTAAATCCTTAATCACACAAAGGATGAATAAAAAAATCGGACAAAAACATTCACTTTAGTTGACTTCCTCCTTCATTCCTTTCTGTAAATGTTACTAATTAGTTAATAAACTAAAAGACAATACCGCTCTAAGAAAAGGCAGAATTTACCTTTGCAACGCAACAAAACACAACCATGAAATTTTTTATAGACACAGCTAACCTTGACCAAATAAAGGAAGCAGAAGATTTAGGCGTATTAGATGGAGTTACCACGAACCCTTCACTAATGGCCAAAGAAGGAATCACAGGTAGAGAGAACATATTAAAGCATTACGTAGACATCTGTAATATAGTAGATGGACCAGTAAGTGCAGAGGTTATTTCTACAGATTTTGAAGGAATGGTTAGAGAGGGAGAAGAATTAGCCAAGCTTCATGAAAACATCGTGGTTAAAGTTCCTATGATTAGAGATGGAATTAAAGCTATTAAGTATTTCTCAGGAAAAGGAATAAAGACTAATTGTACTCTAGTATTTAGTGCTGGACAAGCACTTTTAGCTGCTAAAGCCGGAGCTTCTATGGTTTCACCATTTATTGGTAGACTGGATGACATTTCTACTGATGGGTTAGAGTTAATTATGAAAATTAGAGACATTTATGATAATTATGGATTCGAAACAGAGATTTTAGCTGCTTCTGTTAGACATACTATGCATATTATAAACTGCGCTGAAATAGGTGCCGATATTATGACTGGGCCTTTAAGTTCTATCTTAGGATTATTGAAGCACCCTCTTACAGATTCTGGATTAGCTACTTTCTTAGCCGATTATGCTAAAGGAAATAACTAGGTAAATCTTCGGTCTTTCATTATCTTTAAGGTATGCTTTTACAAATACATCCTGACAATCCGGATCCGCGAAAAATCAAACAAGTAATAGAATGCTTGAATGATGGCGGTGTGATAGTCTACCCAACAGATACTGTCTACAGTTTTGGATGCAGTTTACAAAAGCATAAAGCTTTTGAACGTATAGCTAGATTGAAGGGACTCAAGCCTGAAAAGGCTCATTTCTCTCTTGTCTGCTATGACCTTTCACATTTAAGTGAATTTTCTAAAGCTGTAGATAATAGGACATATAAAATGATGCGTAAGGCCTTTCCTGGGCCTTACACATTTATTCTAAACGCAAGTGCCAATGTCCCTAAAATATTCAAGGCAAAAAAGAAAACTATAGGCATTAGAATTCCTGACAATAATAT
Organism: Flavobacteriales bacterium UBA4466; assembly: GCA_905182895.1. Lineage (GTDB taxonomy): Bacteria > Bacteroidota > Bacteroidia > Flavobacteriales_D > Sanyastnellaceae > ASP10-05a. The sequence goes on along the minus strand of CAJJDD010000005.1, from coordinate 30,210 downwards.
CGCTCGTACTCTGGTAAACGAATTGGGCTCTCCTCTAATAGCCAGTTCTGTTCATGATGAAGATGAAATCATAGAATACACCACCGACCCAGAGCTAATTCATGAAAAATATGAAAAGCTAGTAGATATAGTTATAGACGGAGGTTATGGAAATAACGAAGCCTCGACTATTTACGACTGTACTGGTCTAGACCCAGAACTTATAAGAGAAGGTATAGGTGATATAGATATTTTCTAAGTACTTTCTTCTTAATTCTAAAACAACTTCTTGTTTCAGAAATTAATGGTAAGGAAATAGAATACAGGTAATTAAACTCATCTAAAGCGACAGTTTCAAGCACAAAAAAAAGGGCTTCCGTGGAGAACCCCTTTCTAATAAACCTGCAAGGAAAATTTGAAACCGACACAGTCATGAAACTGCGTCTAATTATAAGACGTGTAATGATTAATGGGGTTGCCTATGAACTGAAAATATTTTTTCAAATAAGACAGTGCACGAAATAATATTATTTAGTCTTTAGTCAAATGAAAGAAATAAAAGAAAAATATTCCGATTCTCCCACTGCAATAAATATTATTGCACATCTAAAGTAGATTACAACTGCTCTGAATTAATTGCTTTTGCAAATGTCAAGAAACTCTATGGCCGTTTGAACCAAACCAAGGACATAAAAAAAGGGCTTCCGTGGAGAACCCCTTTCTAATAAACCTGCAAGGAAAATTTGAAACCGACACAGTCATGAAACTGCGTCTAATTATAAGACGTGTGAAGTTTTAAGGGGTTGCCTCTTGGAAAATATATTTTTTCTGTGACCGTGAATCTTTCTTTTATTAAGACCTTCACCGTATGGATAAATCTGAAGTTTTAGCAGCCATCAACGCTGGAAATAAAAACACCCTTATGGAAGCCTTAGGAATTGAATTCACAGATGCTTCTGAAGGATATACAGAAGCCAAAATGCCTGTGGACTCCAGAACTCACCAGCCTATGGGCTTGCTGCACGGAGGAGCAACCGCGGCCTTAGCGGAAACATTAGGCAGCGTAGGTTCACACATGCTGATAGATAGAAACACAGAAGCCACCGTGGGAATAGAAATAAACGCCAACCACATGAAAGGCGTGAAATCTGGCTGGGTGACAGGGAAAGCTCAAATTCAGCACAAAGGCAGGAAACTCCACGTTTGGAATATAGATGTATATGATGAACACGAAAATAAAATAGCGGTGTGCCGATTGACCAATATGATTATCCAAAAAAAGTAATCCCAGTTGAAAAAACTACTCCTTCATACATTCTCTTCCCTCATAGATTCAGGCTTTAAAACCGAACTCACAAAAAAAGGGAAAGAGCAGTTTCTCACTTTCTCTAAGAAGGATGCCGAACTGCAAGTCTCGTGGACCTCTGAAAAAGAGAAACCATCCATCAATTATTCAGATGATTTACACCTCTTCGGAATCCTCGACTGTGAAAAAGAAATTAGAGCCAAGTACAAAGACCTTCCTGAAAAACAACAGGAGCTCCTAGCTTGGATTTTTTCAGTGATGCCCTTAAAAGAATTTTTAGAAATATTCGCGCAGAAAATAAAATCTACACATGAATGATGAGCCTATAATATTAGATGAATTCGCGGTTATTTATTCCCTGCCCAATTCGTATGACTTTTACCTCCACACTCCTAAAATCGGAGAAGAGGTGTTTCACATTACAGATTTTATTGGAAATAATTTTTCTCTTACAGGAAAAACCGAGAAAATAGAACTAGAAGAATAGGCTCTGTAGAACTCCACTTTAAAGAGGATATGACAGAAACCACCTTTGAGCAATATTCTGATACATTTATAGCAGCATTCGGAAAACTTAGCTCTGGAGAGTTAGAGAAAGTTGTCTTATCAAGAATTAAGAAAATTCCGTTTAACACCAAGGAGATTTTGAATTACCTCTTCTACCTAAAAGCCTCAAACACCAATGCGTTCACTTACCTGATCACATCTCCACAAACAGGCACTTGGGTGGGTGCTACTCCAGAAAAACTTATTCAGGGGACTACTGGAGAATTTCAAACCATGGCATTGGCTGGAACGCAACCTCACGACAGATTGAACGAACCTAACTGGTCAGAAAAAGAAATTCACGAGCACGAAATAGTAGCTAATGAGATAGAGGATGTCATGAAGAAAAAAACTTCTGACTACAGCCGAAAGGAACGTGAAAACCACAAATCTGGTTCGGTGGTTCACCTGAAAACCGAATTCACCTTTGCTACGCCAGATGTAACCGACTTTATTTCTGCACTACACCCTACCTCCGCTATAGCAGGAAAACCTAAAGATTTAGCGGTGAATCACATCAAAGAATCAGAAAGCCACAAGCGAGAATTATATACAGGTTACCTTGGGTTTAGACGAGGGGAAGAGTCACACTACTTCGTGAATCTCAGGTGCATGCAAGTGCATAAGGATGCTGCCTCACTTTATTTAGGAGGAGGAATCACGAAAGAATCAATTCTAGAGGAAGAATGGGCGGAGACAGAAGATAAAGCCAAAAGTCTCTTGTCGCCTTTAGAAAAAATGCAGAACTTCGCAGGTAATGATTTCTGATAAAAAATCGGTACAGGATTTAGTGCGCATATTCCTTGAAAAAGGAATCACAGACATCGTTTTTTCTCCTGGCTCTAGAAACGCACCTCTGTCCATTTCTTTTTATAACCACCCAGATTTCACCTGTTATAACATCCCAGATGAACGCTCTGCAGCATTTTTCGCATTGGGCATGGCGCAGCAACTAAATAAACCTGTAGCCATCTGTTGCACCTCTGGTACAGCGGCTTTGAATTACTCTTCCGCTATTTGCGAAGCTTACTACCAGCGCATTCCTTTAGTCGTATTAACTGCAGACAGACCTCAAGAATGGATTAACCAAGGAGCAGGTCAGTCCATACAGCAAGTAGGAATTTACACCAACTTTATAAGAGGAAGCTATAATTTAGTGCAGGAGGCAGAGTCAGAAAATGACTTATGGTTCAACACTCGGCTTGTGAACGAAGCCATAGAAAAAACGGCTTATCCCGTGGCTGGCCCAGTTCATTTAAACTTTCCGCTAAAAGAGAATTTATACGGACAGGAAAACACACAAGCTTCTCCTAAAGTAGTGCAAGTAACCAGTCCAGAAAAAAATATTACTACCAATCAAATCCAAGAATTACTAGGAGAATGGAAAGGAAGCAAAAAAATAATGCTCCTCACTGGACTGAGTTTACCCGATGAGGAACTGAATAGCGCCATCCAGTATTTCCAAGAAAACACTAGTGCTCTCGTCCTCACTGAATCTACTTCCAACCTTCACTTAAAGGAATCCATTACAGGCATAGACAGGCTTTTAGTCACCCTTTCTAAAGAAGAGGAAGATGAGTTTATTCCAGATTTACTCATTACCTACGGTACAAATATTATTTCTAAAAAAATCAGGCTTCTGTTCAGAGAAAAGAAACCTAAAATGCACTGGCACATAGATAATTCCAATGATTTAATGGATACATTTATGTGCCTAACGCGCCAAATAATATCCAAGCCAGTAGACTTCTTTAAGGTCTTTAACCAGCATGTGAACCAGTCAGAATCTAGGTATGCCACACTCTGGAATGCCCGAGAGCAGAGATTATTAGAACTCACAGAAGAGTTTTCCGCAGAGGCTGAGCTGAGTGATTTCTCAGCGTTGCAACGCGTACACAAATCCATCCCCGAACACTACCAAGTGCATACAGGGAACAGCGCATCTGTGCGTTACCTACAGCTCTATGTCAGAAAAAACTACGACATGTTCAGTAACCGTGGCACCAGCGGCATAGATGGCTGCACTTCTACTGCCATAGGATCCTGTGTAGCTTCAGAAAAAGACACGCTGCTCATCAGTGGAGACATGGCGTTTTTATATGACACCAATGCGTTTTGGCACCACCATGTGCCCGCCAATTTTCGAGTGGTAGTAGTCAATAATTCTGGAGGAGGAATTTTCAGAATCATCAAAGGACCCAAGGAAACAGGCATTGTAGAAAAGCAATTTGAAGCCAGGCACTCAGTATCGGCCAAAGGAGTTTGTGAACTTCATGATTTAGAATACGCCAAAGGCGTAACTCACTTGAAGAACTAAGCTCAGCGTTGCAAAGTTTCTATGCTCCATCTGCCAAAGCCAAAGTACTAGAAGTATTCACTCCTGCTGAGGTGAATGATGTGGAGCTGGAGAAGTATTTTGGGTTTTTAAATGAAAATATTTAATGCCTAAACCTAAAGACTGGATATCAGCCATGAGACTGAGAACGCTGCCATTGGCGGCTTCTACGGTGCTTGCTGGTGCAGCATCAGCGTTTAATTACGGCACGTTTAATTGGTTCACATTTGCACTCATTTTACTGACTACTTTATTTCTACAGATACTTTCTAATCTGGCTAATGACTTAGGAGATGCCATCAAGGGAACCGATGACGGAAATAGATTAGGCCCAGTTAGAAGTATACAGTCTGGAGCTATCTCTAAAACAGAAATGAAGCGAATGACTATACTATTCGCTGTGATTAGTTTTTTGCTTGGTATAGCCGCTATTTATTCTGCTTTTGAAGCTGTTAATTGGCAGCCCATGTTGTTCGTAATGATAGGATTAGCAGCCATAGCAGCAGCTATAAAATACACATTAGGGAAGAATCCATACGGTTATTCTGGTCTTGGAGATGTATTTGTGTTTTTGTTTTTTGGCCTGATAGGAGTTGCAGGAACTGATTACCTACTCAGTGGAGTTTTTCACTGGTCAGCCATACTGCCTGCTTATACGGTAGGAGCTTTTTCTACAGCTGTACTCAACTTAAATAATCTTAGAGATCATAAAAACGACAAGCTGCATGGTAAAAACACCCTAGTTGTTAAACTAGGGTTAGAGAAAGCCAAGCAATTTCATTTCTTTCTAATCGTCTCTGGCATGACATCTTTGGCAGTGTTTTTATACCTGTCTCCCATTGTTCTGTGGTTTGCCCTTCCCGTATTTCTAATTCCTACGACATTGGGCAGACACTTAAATCAAGTGAAGCAAACAAAAAATGAACAGCTCCTAGATCCCGAACTGAAAAAGGTTGCACTTACTGCCTTTGGTACGTTTTTAGCACTATTCATTTTTCAACTTATTTCGGCATATGAACTTTTCTAAACTGAAAACCAAACTAGTAAAACACACCTTAGAATTTAAGTTCTTGGCTAAAACCAGTAGAGATGAATTAAAAACTAAGGACACTTGGTTTCTTAGTTTGACTGATGAAAAAGGAACTACTGGAATAGGAGAATGCAGCATTATTGCAGGCTTGAGTATTGAGAATCCGGAAGCATTTGAGAGAAAGCTCAATCACGTAGCAGAAAAATTTTCGGAGTATGAAAATTACCATGAAAGCTTGGTCGAATTTCCAGCTATACGATTTGGAGTAGAGACAGCTTTATTGGACTTAAAAACAGGTGGAAAGCGAGAATTATTCCCTACAGATTTCACACTCAAACAGAAACCACTTGCTATAAATGGACTAGTATGGATGGGAGACAGACCGTTTATGTCGTCTCAAGTGAAAGAGAAAATAGCAGCAGGGTTTAGATGCATAAAACTAAAAATAGGTGCGCTAGATTTCGAACAAGAATTAGAAATCATAAAATCTATAAGAAACGAATACAGCGCTAATGACATAGAGATTAGAGTAGATGCCAATGGGGCATTTAGTTTAGATGATGCTTTGGAGAAGTTAGCTAGACTGTCTGAGCTAGACCTCCACAGCATAGAACAACCTATAAAGCAAGGCCAAGTGGATGAAATGGCCGCTTTATGCATGTTCTCACCTCTAGACATAGCACTAGACGAAGAGCTTATAGGTATTCATTCTATAGAAAAGAAAAGAGAACTCCTAGAAATCATTCAGCCGCAGTACATCATTTTAAAACCAAGTTTACTAGGTGGGTTTAAGGCCAGTGATGAATGGATCTCATTAGCTGAAAACCACGAAATCAACTATTGGAATACTTCCGCGTTAGAAGCCAATATTGGCCTAAACGCCATCAGCCAATGGTCCAGCTCGCTTAATAACCCTTTACCACAAGGGCTAGGGACTGGCGGACTTTATTCTAACAATATAGACTCGGCGGGACAGTGAAAAATGGCGAAATCTATTATGACAGAAGTCAGAACTGGGATTTGAAAGACACCAAATGATTCTAGACTTCCAAAACATAGAAGATGTAAAACGCCAAGTTGAATCTGGCTTGAACTCAGACACATCAATTCCCGAATGGAAGAAAGAGATTTTCAATTTTCTAGAATGGTATTATTCTTTAGATGGTCCGCTGCTTCAAAAAACTTCTGGCTCTACTGATATTCCTAAAGAGATAAAACTTTCTAGAGAAGTGCTTTCAGCCAGCGCAGAGGCCACTATTGCTTATTTCAAATTAGCTAAAAGAAGCTCAGCATTGCTTTGTATTCCTGCCAAGTATATAGGCGGGAAAATGATGCTCATGCGTGCCATACTCGGTGGATGGAAACTCACCTGTACAGAACCTAAGGGGAATTTAAGTTCAGTACTGGCAGGTGTATCTTCTTTTGATTTCACCGCCATGATTCCACTACAAGTTCAGAAATTACTGAATAATGATGTGAGTCAGTTAAACAAAGTGAAGAACTTAATTATAGGCGGTGCAGCTGTAAGTGATGCGCTAGAGCATGAGCTTTGCAACGCAAAAATAAACGCTTACTCTACCTACGGAATGACCGAAACGGCTTCTCATGTCGCACTCAAAAAGCTAGATGGAAAGTCTAATTTTCAAGCTTTAGCCGGGATTTCATTTTCTATAGATACAGAAGGCCGATTAAGCATCGAGGGTTTACGACTCCCAGAATCTAAGCTGCTAACCAATGATCTAGTAAAACTGATTTCAGAGACTTCATTCCACTGGCTAGGGAGAATTGACAATGTGATTAACTCTGGCGGAGTAAAAATAGTGGCAGAGGAGCTGGAAAAAACTATTGCAACGCAGCTAAATGAAGCATTCTATATTACCAAAGAAATACACTCTGAGCTGGGCGAAACTCCTGTGCTAGTAATAGAATGTGAAGCGTGGGAAAGCGAAAAAACAAGCGTTTTTCTAGAATCATTAAAACCGAAGCTACCCGATTACTGGGGCCCTCGAAAAATCCGATTCGTTGTACATATAGATAGGACGGCATCTGGAAAAATCAAGCGGATTTAAAGTTTAGTTTAAGCCTAGATTCTATTAATGCCCTATCTTCGCGCACTTTTTTTAAAAGCTATGGAAACACTCGTATTCGCGACCAATAATGAGCACAAGCTTACTGAAGTTAGATCTCTGCTAAAGGACAAGTATACCATTAAAGGTCTATCTGACATAGGCTGTGAAGAGGATATTCCTGAAACATCAGACACACTGGAAGGAAATGCTAAACTCAAGGCCAAATTTGTATCTGATAATTATGGATTGAGTTGTTTCTCTGATGACACGGGCTTAGAGGTGAAATCTCTTAATATGGAGCCTGGAGTTTATTCTGCCAGATACGCTGGACCTCAAAGAAATAGCAATGACAACATAACCAAACTGCTAAAAGAACTTTCTATAAGAAACAATAGGCTGGCTCAGTTTAGAACTGCCGTATGTCTTATCATAAATGGAGAGGAACATAATTTCGAAGGAAAAGTTGAAGGCGTTATTTTGACTAAACGAACTGGTGAAGGTGGATTCGGTTATGACTCAATTTTTAAACCAGATGAAGCAGAAATTTCCTTTGCTCAAATGACATCAGAACAGAAAAATAAGATCAGCCACAGAGGCCGTGCCATTCAAAAACTTGTGGCTTTTTTAGAAAATAACGATTAGATTTAAGGAGATTTGTAATTTTCGCTCATTCTAACATAAATCATCATGCCGAATTATTTAGACTTCGAAGAGCCTATAAGAGAGCTCGAAGAACAACTGCAAAAACAACGTGAAATCGCTCAAGCCAGTGATTTAGATATGAGTAAACCTGAAAAAGATTTACTCCAAAAATTATCTGACACACGTAAAAGAATATATAAGAAACTGACTCCTTGGCAAAAGGTTCAGGTTTCTAGACACCCAGACAGACCATATACGCTATCTTATATAGAAGCGGTTACCGAAGGAAGGTTCGTGGAACTCCATGGAGACAGAACGGTAAAAGATGACAAGGCTATGGTAGGTGGTTTCGGGATGCTCGGGGACCAATCTGTATGTTTTATAGGTCAGCAGAAAGGGCTTAACACCAAACTTAGGCAGTATAGAAACTTTGGGATGGCAAATCCTGAAGGATATAGAAAAGCATTAAGGCTTAATGAAACTAGCTGAAAAGTTCAATAAGCCCGTAGTTACATTTATCGATACTCCTGGAGCTTTTCCTGGTTTAGAAGCAGAGGAGAGAGGACAAGGCGAGGCTATAGCTAGAAACCTATTCGAAATGATAAAGCTAAAAGTTCCGCTTATCTGCGTAGTGATAGGTGAAGGTGCTTCTGGTGGTGCTCTCGGAATAGGACTCGGAGATAGAGTTATGATGCTAGAGAACTCATGGTATTCTGTGATTTCTCCTGAAAACTGTTCTACTATCCTATGGGGAAATTGGGATCATAAAGTGGAGGCCGCAGATTGCCTAAAGCTAACTGCGAATGACATGCTGAAGAATAAACTCATAGACGGTATTATCAAAGAGCCAGTGGGCGGAGCTCATGCTGCTCCTGAAGAAGCCTTCCAAATAGTCCAAAGTGAACTTATAAAGCTAATAGCAGAATTAAGCCCATTAACACCTCAAAAAAGAATAGACGCTCGAATTAAAAAATTCGGAAACATGGGGGTTTACAACAAATAGTTGTGAATGTTTTATTCGAAAATTATTGCAGAAGCTAAGGTATAATCTTAGATTTGCACATTTAAGTGAATAACATTTTATAAGTATCTAAAAATTAAATAGGTAATGAAAAATCCAATTTGGAAATCAGCGCTTTTCTTTAGCGTTATAGCACTCTTATTAGTAGGATGTGCAGGTCTAGGAAAAATGGAAGACCACATAGAAGAACTTGGAGCTAAAAGTAGCCCAGAACCTCTTATCGTAAAAGGCGACAAAATTGACCTAGAGATTACTGGTGAATTCCCTGAAAAGTATTTCCACAAAAAAGTACGAGTAGAAGCTACTCCAGTGTTAATTTATGAAGGTGGTGAAACAGCTTTTAAAATGACAGAATACCAAGGAGAAGATGCAGCCGGAAACGGTACTGTAATTCCTTACGCTACCGGAAAAAGTTTCACTTACACTGACCAGATAGATTATGACCCTGCTATGGAAAACGCAGGTGCTTTAGAGCTTAGGATTTATGGTGAGAAGGGAAATAAAAATGAAACTTTCGCACCGTTAGCTAATAGGTTCTGGTGTAATCACTACTCCATACTTAATGAAAAGTGACGACATGCCTATTATGGCTATGGATAACTTTCAGCGCGTTCTTTCTTTCTCTAATAGTGATACTGAAATTAATTATGGTAAAAACAAATCTAACGTTACTTCTAAAGAGCTAAAAGACGAAGATTGGATCAACATGAAAATGTTCGTAGAAGGAATAATTGCGGACGAAAGAAAAGATGTGACTAAAATCAGTCTTAAATCTTTTGCTTCTCCTGAAGGGGAAGTTGATTTGAATGATAATTTAGCTCAAGAAAGAGCTGAAAGTTCTGCAGCCGCAGTGACCAAATACTTAAAAGGTGCTGGAGTAGAGCTAGAGGAAGGAAGTGAGTTAATTACGTTAGTCCCTCTTGGAGAAGACTGGGAAGGATTTAAATCTAAAATGCAAACTTCTGACATAGAAGACAAGCAATTAATTATTCGTCTTTTAGAGGATTATACTGACAAGGATAAAAGAGAAGAAGAAATTAGAAACCTTTCATTCACTTTTAAAGAAATAGAAAAGCAAATTCTTCCTGAATTAAGAAGATCTCAGATAGTTATCGATTATGACGAAACTGGATATTCTGATGAAGAACTTATCCAAATCGGGAAATCTACTCCTTCTTCATTAACTGTAGAGGAATTATTAAAGGCTGCTACTCTAGTTTCTGACATGAATGATAAACTGGCGATGTATAAGGCTGGTGCTGACAAGTTCACTACAGATTATAGATGTGCTAACAATGCTGCTGCTATTTTATCATGCAAGGCGACAATGATATGGCTCAGACTTACATGGGAAAAGCTACTACTGCTGAGACGAATGCTATCACCAATAACAACATGGGAATCTTAACTAGACGTTCTGGAGATAGAAGAGCTGCTATGAACTTCTACGGTAATGCCTCTGGTGCTGGTTCTGAAGTGAATTATAACAAAGGGCTTATCCAAATCCAAGATGGAGAGTATGATGCTGCTATAGGAAGTATGAATGGTAAAGAAACATTCAATACGGCACTAGTTAAAATGTTAAACGGAGATAATTCAGGAGCATCTCAAGCAATGACTGAAAGTAATGATGAATCTGCTGTAGCGGATTACTTAAGAGCTATTATAGCTGCTAGAAGTAATGATTCTGCTGGAGTAATGAGTAACATCACTTCTGCTGTAGCTTTAGATGAAAGCTTAAAAGAAAAGGCTAAAAAAGAAGACTAGTTCACACTTATTTTCCTTAATTCGTGAAAAATATAGTTTTACCTCATTATTAAGTAAGACAAAAAACCTCTAGAAATTTCTAGAGGTTTTTTTATTCCCTGTTTTAGAAATCTACAGAGTCTTTTGTTCCAGATAAACCACAGTAAAGTCTATCATCGCAAGCAGAAGAATCACATAAAACTGACATTCTGATAAACTTTAAATCAAAGCACTTCGTAAAGAGTTATTATATCTAATAGAAAGCATCTATTTTTGTAACAAGACACAGACACCGTGGAAATAGAAAGAGTAGTATTATCGCCAGAACAGAAAGCATTAAGAATTAATCTTGATCAGGATATTTATGGCACCTTCGCTGAAATAGGCGCGGGACAAGAAGTGGTAAGACACTTTTTCAGATCTGGAGGTGCCAGCGGAACCATAGCTAAAACTATGAGTGCCTATGACAAAGACTTCAGTGATGCTATCTATGGAAAAGAAGACAAAGAACGTTATGTCTGTAAGTCGAGACTCGACAAGATGATTAACCATGAATATGGGTTAATCATAGAAAGACTAGATAGAACGAACCACCCGACGAAGCAATTCTTCTCCTTTGCCAATACCATATCCACTATTAACTACCAAAAAACTATTCAAGGACACGGCTGGTTAGGAGTGAAATTTCAGACTTCTCCAGAATCTAAACCAAGTACTGTAGTACACTTCACATACGTTTTAAAGAAACAGATGCTCGACTGCAACAAGAAACCCTTGGTAAATTGGGTGTTAACTTAATATATGGGGCATTTTACTATAAATGACAATCCGAAAGAACTTGGTAAAGTCTTTATACGATAATTTAAGTAACGACCAGTTAGAAATTGACATGATTAATTTTTCATGGACCACGACTTTAAAGTACGTAGACAACCGATTAATGAGTTTGCAACTATTAAAAAATGGAATGACAGATGCCGTTATGTTTTCTCCAGACGGACAGAACTTACAAGCCGCAGATGTACTCTATAAAAAAAACATCCTAGCCATAAGAGGAAGTTTCAGACCTGTGACTAAGGTGAACATAGATATGATTATGAAAGGCTTCAAATTATTCGAAGCTGAGCATAAAGTAGAACCAGATAAAATTCAGGTACTGTTCGAAATCACTCTGAACAATCTTAGAGCTGATGGGGATATAGATGAAAAAGATTTCTTAGACAGAGCAGACATACTCTGCTCCCTTGGTCAAACCGTACTCATATCTAATTATATGAAGTACTATAAGCTCGTAGAGTATTTCTCTAGGTACACCAAGAAGAGAATGGGAATTATAATGGGAGTAAATAACCTATGAGAAATCTTTGATGAGAAATATTACAGAAATCTCAACGGTGGAATTCTCGAGGCATTCGGCATACTTGTTCTCTAGAGATTTAAAGCTCTATCTCTACCCTTGGATGGATAAAGGGAAAGTACTAAACAGCGAGAACGCCCCTATTCACCCGAGATTAACACCTCTTTATGACTATCTGCTCTCAAATAAGCGTATAATGGACATAGAAGACTATAATGAAGATGTACTAAACATTCATAGTAGAAAGTGCCTCAAAATGATTAAAGAAGGCAAATCCGGATGGGAATCTATGGTCCCTGCTTATGTAGATACTATTATTAAGGATAAAAAACTATTCGGCTACGGAAAGGCAAACGCCGCAAAGGACAAACCAGAGGTGGCTAGTAATTAAAAGTTAGTCTGAGGTTGTTACTTCGGTTGCGCTCAGTTACTGAAGTTTGAGGTCTGAGTATACCGAATTTTATAGGGTTACAATAAAAATAAAACCTTTTCGCTTTCCCTTTTCGCGATTGTAACTAAACTACGTCCTTGGTTGAATCAATAAAAATTTTAAAATCTGATTCTTTGAGCATTTACACCTGAGTAGCTTGATCAACCTTTACACTAAAACCTTCTTCTAGTCCTTTTTCAAATGACTGAAAGTAGTATTTATGGTCCCTCTCACATGCGGACGGATTCAACCGCCCAACCTCATGGAAGTCTGAAAATGTTACTCCTTTCCCCTGCCGAGGCAAAAAATATTGTAACGCTAAACCTTCTAAGACCTGACGCTCCGTTGGGTTTTTCATGTCAAGACCTCTGCTATATATGAACATACTTTTGCGCAGCTCATCCCAAACCTAGTATTACTCCAACTAGGTCTTTATTACGGTCTTTTACAACTTCCTCTGGCCTAAGATAGCTGTTAGTAAAAACACTACAGACACTCCAGTTCTTATTCAGAACAAACGACTTACAAAACAAAAAAGGCTGATGCAAATGCATCAGCCTTTTAAATATTGCGTTTATATTTTTCTCTATTCTTCTGCAGCTTCCGCCTCTTTCTTAGCTGTTAAAGCATCGAATTCTTCTTGGCTTCCTACGATTACTTTTTGGAATTTTCTTGTTCCTGTTCCCGCTGGAATTTGATGTCCTACGATTACATTCTCTTTTAATCCGTCTAAGTAATCAACCTTACCTGCTACTGCTGCCTCATTAAGCACTTTAGTAGTCTCCTGGAAGGATGCAGCTGAGATGAAACTCTGCGTATGAAGAGAAGCTCTAGTAATACCCTGTAATAGTGGTCTAGAAGTAGCCGGAACTACATCTCTAGCTTCTATTAGAGCCATGGCTTTTCTTTTCAGTTTAGAATTCTCATCTCTAAGTTTTCTAGCCGAAAGAATTTGACCTGGCTTAATAGCCTCAGCTTCACCAGCGTCTATTACTACTTTCATTCCATAGACTAAATCATTTTCCCTCATAAATTCAGCCTTATCTACAGACTGCTTCTCTAGGAATCTAGTATCTCCCTGATCTTCGATAATTACTTTTCTCATCATCTGACGTACGATAATCTCGAAGTGCTTATCATTAATCTTCACCCCTTGAAGTCTATATACCTCTTGGATTTCATTTACTAAGTATTCCTGAACCGCTGTAGGTCCTTCGATAGCCAGTATATCCGCAGGTGTAATAGCTCCATCTGAAAGTGGCATACCCGCTTTCACGAAGTCATTTTCCTGAACTAAGATATGCTTAGATAAAGAACATAAATACTTCTTCACTTCTCCTGTCTTAGACTCTACGATGATTTCTCTGTTACCTCTCTTAATCTTACCAAACGAAGCGATACCATCTATCTCAGATACTACAGCTGGATTAGAAGGGTTTCTAGCCTCGAATAACTCTGTTACTCTAGGTAGACCCCCAGTAATATCACCTGACTTACCTGCTACTCTCGGTATCTTAGCTATCGTATCACCTAAAGTGATTTTATCTCCCTCTTGTACAGAGATGTGAGAACCTACTGGAAGAGAATAACTTCTCAGTATTTCACCGGCTTTCTCTACGTTGATTACTGGGTTTTTCTTCTTATCCTTAGTTTCGATTACTACCATCTCAGTAAATCCTGTCTGCTCATCTACTTCTTCCCTGTAAGTAATACCAGATTCTACATTATCGAATACGACTTTACCTTCAGCTTCAGAAACGATTACAGAGTTATATGGATCCCATGTACAAATAACATCTCCTTTCTTTACTTTCTTTTTCTTATGAACTAATAACTTAGCGCCATAAGGAATGTTATTCGTAGCTACAGTTACTCCTGTCTTCTCATCTATAATCTTCATCTCTGAAGACCTAGAAACTACTATAACCTCTTTATCTCCGCTCGCGCTTGTAGTTTCCACTACTCTTAGTTCTTCTATCTCTAGTTTACCGTCACCTTTAGCTTTGATATCATTCTCATCAGCAATGTTAGCCGCTGTACCCCCTACGTGGAAAGTTCTAAGCGTCAACTGTGTTCCAGGTTCACCGATAGACTGCGCTGCTATTACTCCCACTGCATCACCAGTTTGAGCGAGTCTAGCCGTAGCTAAGTTTCTTCCATAACATTTAGCACATGCCCCTTTTATCTGCTCACAAGTAAGTACTGATCTCACCTCTACTTCTTCTACATCAGTAGCTTGGATAGCTGCTGCTAGTAATTCAGTAATTTCAGTTCCTGCTGTAGCTATAACTTCATCAGTTTTAGAATCTATAGCATCGTGAACTAACACTCTACCTAATATCCTTTCTGCTAATGTTTCTACGATGTCCTCATTCTTCTTTAATGGAGTAGCCATATCCCTCTAAGAGTACCACAATCTTCTTCAGTAACAATAACATCTTGAGCTACATCTACTAATCTTCTAGTAAGGTAACCTGCATCTGCCGTTTTAAGGGCTGTATCTGCTAGACCTTTTCTGGCACCGTGAGTAGATATAAAGTACTCAAGGATAGATAGACCTTCTTTAAAGTTAGAAAGAATCGGATTTTCAATAATATCCTGACCTCCTACTGCAGAAGATTTCTGTGGCTTAGCCATCAGACCCCTCATTCCTGAGAGCTGTCTAATCTGTTCTTTAGATCCCCTTGCACCAGAATCGTACATCATATAAATCGAGTTGAAACCTTGGTTATCCGTTTCTAATCTATCCATAAGGATATTCGTAAGTCTAGAGTTTGTATGTGTCCAGATATCAATGATTTGATTATACCTCTCATTATTGGTAATCAGACCCATATTATAGTTAGCCTTAATCTCCTCTACTTTTTCAGTAGCCTCTTTTACTAACTTTTTCTTTTCTGGTGGAATAATTACATCATCTAAGTTGAATGATAATCCACCTTTAAACGCCATGGTAAACCCTAAGTGCTTAATAGCATCTAGAAACTTACTAGTTCTAGCTACTCCTACCACTTTAAGGATATCACCGATAATATCTCTAAGTGCTTTTTTAGTTAATACTTGATTAATATAACCAGCTTCCTTAGGCACATACTCGTTGAAGATTACTCTACCACAAGTAGTTTCTACTATGTGATGCTCCCCATTTATGTCTTGCCATCTAACTTTAATGTTAGCATGCATATCTATATTTTCTTCATTGTAAGCAATAATAACTTCTTCTGGAGAATAGAAAGTCATCCCCTCACCTTTAACAATGTGAACTGCTGGTCCAATTCCAAAAGCAAATAATAAAGTCCCAATACCATATCCTGTGAAGGTACCACAACTGGTGCTCCATTGGCAGGGTTAAGAATGTTGTGAGAAGCTAGCATTAACATCTGAGCCTCTAGAATAGCTTCTGGTCCAAGTGGCAAGTGAACTGCCATCTGATCCCCATCAAAATCCGCGTTGAATGCCGAACAAACTAATGGGTGAAGCTGGATAGCTTTTCCCTCTATAAGTTTTGGTTGGAAAGCCTGTATACCTAGTCTGTGAAGAGTAGGTGCTCTGTTCAGAAGAATAGGATGTCCTTTAAGTACATTCTCTAATATATCCCAAACTACAGGTTCTTTCTTATCTACTATCTTTTTTGCTGACTTCACAGTCTTTACGATACCTCTTTCTATCATCTTTCTGATGATAAAAGGCTTATAAAGCTCTGCAGCCATATCCTTAGGAATCCCACATTCGTGAAGCTTAAGGTCAGGACCTACAACAATTACAGAACGTCCTGAATAATCAACCCTTTTTCCCAATAGATTCTGTCTGAATCTACCTTGCTTTCCTTTTAATGAATCAGAAAGAGATTTAAGTGGTCTGTTAGATTCAGTCTTTACAGCACTAGATTTTCTAGAGTTGTCTAGTAATGAATCTACAGATTCCTGAAGCATTCTTTTCTCATTTCTGAGAATTACCTCTGGAGCCTTAATTTCTATCAGTCTTTTAAGTCTGTTATTTCTGATAATAACTCTTCTATACAAGTCATTTAAATCAGAGGTAGCAAATCTTCCTCCATCTAGTGGAACAAGTGGTCTTAATTCAGGTGGAATAACTGGAACCACCTTCATAATCATCCATTCTGGATTATTCTTAATCCTAGAATTAGCATCTCTGAAGGCCTCTACTACTTGAAGTCTCTTGAGTGCCTCATTCTTTCTCTGCTGAGAAGTCTCTTTCTGAGCTTTATCTCTTAAGTCATAAGAAAGTGCATCTAAATCTAAATTCTGTAGTAAATCATGAAGAGCTTCTGCACCCATTTTAGCTACGAATTTATTAGGATCCTTATCATCCAAGTACTGATGATCTTTAGGCATAACCTCTAGAATATCTAGGTACTCTTCCTCTGTAAGGAATTCCATTATTTCTACAGCCTCTCCTTCTTTATTCACAGCTGCCCCAGGATTAATTACTGCGTATCTCTCGTAGTAAATAATCTGATCTAATTTTTTAGTAGGTAAACCTAATAAATAACCTATCTTATTTGGTAATGATCTAAAATACCAAATGTGTGCCACAGGCACTACTAATTGGATGTGTCCAGGTCTCTCTCTTCTTACCTTCTTCTCAGTAACCTCTACCCCACATCTATCACATACGATACCTTTATACCTTATCCTTTTATACTTACCACAGTGACATTCGTAATCCTTCACAGGTCCGAATATTCTTTCACAGAATAAACCATCTCTTTCTGGCTTATACGTTCTGTAGTTAATAGTTTCTGGTTTTAAAACCTCACCATGTGATGCTTCCAATATCTCCTCAGGAGATGAAAGGCTAATGGTAATCGTCTTAAATCCACTTGTATTCTTTGGTGCTTTCTTTAAGGCCATGTCTTTTATATAATCTTATGAAAGAAAATTCTTCTTTAAATATGCGCAGCAATGGTTGACGAATCAGCCATTGCAACGCTTAATTTTATAGAGTTAGTCTAAACTAATGCTTAATCCTAATCCTCTCAACTCGTGTAACAATACGTTAAATGATTCCGGAATACCTGGTGTAGGCATCTTCTCTCCTTTTACGATAGTTTCATAAGTCTTAGCTCTACCTATAACGTCATCAGATTTCACAGTAAGAATCTCCTGAAGTATGTTAGCAGCACCGAATGCTTCTAGTGCCCATACTTCCATCTCTCCAAATCTCTGACCACCAAACTGAGCTTTACCACCAAGCGGTTGCTGAGTAATAAGTGAGTATGGTCCGATAGAACGTGCATGCATTTTATCATCTACCATGTGGCTAGTTTTAACATGTAGATTACTCCTACAGTTGCAGGTTGATCAAAACGATCTCCTGTTCCACCATCATATAAATAAGTGGTACCCATTCCTGTAATTCCTGCTTCAGTAGAATACTTTTCTATTTGTGTAATATGAGCTCCATCGAATATAGGTGTAGCAAAGTGCAATCCTAATTTCTTTCCAGCCCAACCAAGAACAGTTTCATAAATCTGACCAAGGTTCATACGCGATGGCACCCCAAGTGGATTAAGAACTATATCTACTGGAGTTCCGTCTTCTAGGAAAGGCATATCTTCTCTTCTTACGATTCTAGATACGATACCTTTATTCCCGTGACGTCCCGCCATCTTATCCCCTACTTTCAGTTTTCTTTTCTGAGCTACATAAACTTTAGCTAGTTTAATGATACCTGCTGGTAACTCGTCTCCTACTGAAATTTGGAATTTTTTTCTCTTATGCTCTCCAAGAAGGTCATTGTACTTAAGGATGTAGTTATGAATAGTTCTTTGAACCATTTTATTTAAATCCTCATCTTTAGTCCATCCTGTAGTTCTTACAGTCAAGAAATCTAGCGTTTGAAGTGCTTTTTGAGTGAATTTAACTCCCTTCTTAATCTGCTCCTCCTTATAGTGATTGAAAACACCTTGACTAGTTTTACCAGTCACAATCTTCATTAACTTTTCTATAAGTTGCTTTCTTAAATCCCCTACTACAGATTCGTGACCTGTATCTAATGCCTCCAATTGAGATTTATCTGCTGCCTTAGATTTTCTATCCTTTATAGCTCTAGAGAATAATTTCTTCTGAATAACTACACCTTTCTGAGAAGGCTTCACTTTTAATGAGGCATCTTTAACATCTCCAGCTTTATCACCGAAAATTGCTCTAAGAAGTTTCTCTTCTGGAGAAGGATCTGTCTCACCTTTAGGAGTAATCTTTCCGATTAGAATGTCACCTTCTTTAATCTCGGCTCCTATTCTAATCATTCCACTCTCATCGAGATCTTTAGTCGCTTCCTCACTTACGTTAGGGATATCTGATGTAAGTTCCTCAACGCCTCTTTTAGTGTCTCTTACCTCTAATGTGTATTCTTTGATGTGTATAGATGTAAATACATCATTCTTAACCACATCCTCAGAAATCACAATCGCATCCTCAAAGTTATATCCTTTCCAAGGCATGAATGCTACTTGAAGATTTCTTCCGATAGCTAAATCACCTTGGTCTGTTCCATAACCTTCTGTAAGAATATCCCCCCCTTTCACTCTTTGACCTTTCTCAACGATTGGTTTCAAATTAATACAAGTTCCTTGGTTGGTTCTACCAAACTTAGTTAAAGGGTAACGCGTTACCTCTCCAGAGAAGCTTACTAACTCATCTTCTTCAGATCTCTTATATCTTACATGAATTTCGTTACCATCCACATATTCTACAACACCGTCTCCTATAGCTTTTACTAAAACTCTAGAATCTTGTGCTACTAATTTTTCTAATCCTGTTCCTACAATCGGAGCTTCAGGTTGCATTAATGGAACTGCCTGACGCATCATGTTAGACCCCATCAGTGCACGGTTGGCATCATCGTGCTCTAAAAATGGAATAAGTGATGCTGCTACAGATGCAATTTGATTAGGAGCTACATCCATAAGGTGTAAATCCTTTGGCGGAACTACTGGAAACTCTCCTTCTAACCTTGCTTTTACAGTGGCTGTTTCAAATTCTCCTTTATCTGTAATAATGGCATTTGCCTGAGCTATTACTTGCTCGTCTTCATCTTCAGCGCTCAAGTACTTTACAGCTGAATTAGTCATTACAGCTTTTCCGTCTTTTACATCTTTAATCATCCAATGAATCCAAGTTTATTCATTGCAGCAAATACACAAAGAGAAGAAATAAGTCCAATATTCGGACCCTCAGGAGTTTCAATAGTACAAAGTCTTCCGTAGTGAGTATAGTGAACATCTCTTACCTCGAAACCTGCTCTTTCTCTCGAAAGACCACCTGGTCCTAAAGCTGAAACTCTTCTCTTATGAGTTACCTCAGACAGTGGATTCGTTTGATCCATAAACTGAGATAGCTGATTGGTTCCGAAGAAACTATTTATTACTGAAGATAGTGTCTTGGCGTTAATCAAATCTGTAGGAGTAAAAACTTCGTTATCTCTAACGTTCATTCTTTCTCTAATCGTTCTAGCCATTCTAGCTAATCCAACTGCGAATTGATTATACAACTGCTCACCTACTGTTCTAACTCTTCTGTTAGAAAGGTGATCAATATCATCTACTTCTGCCTTAGAGTTTACCAGTTCGATTAGGAACTTGATGATTAAGATAATATCATCTCTAGTCAGAGTTCTCTGATCAGAAGAAACATCAATCCCTAATTTTCTATTTATTCTAAATCTTCCGACTTCACCTAAATCATATCTCTGCTCAGAGAAGAATAATTTATCTATCACTCCTCTTGCAGTTTCAATATCTGGCGGCTCAGCATTTCTAAGCTGACGGTAGATATGCTCTACTGCTTCTTTCTCTGAATTAGAAGAATCCTTTTGTAACGTATTATAGATTATAGTGAAATCTGCCGCATTTATATCTTCCTTATGAAGAATAATGTTCTTAGAACCAGAATCCAAAATCAGTTCTATATGCTCTTTTTCTATAATTGTTTCTCTATCAATAAGAACTTCGTTTCTTTCTATAGAAACTACTTCTCCCGTATCTTCATCTACGAAATCCTCAATCCATGTTTTCAGAACTCTAGCAGCTAGTTTTCTTCCAACACATTTTTTCAATTGGCTTTTGTAACTTTAACCTCATCTGCTAAATCAAAAATTGATAAAATATCCTTATCACTTTCACAACCAATAGCTCTTAATAAAGTAGTTACAGGTAATTTCTTTTTTCTATCGATATAAGCGTACATAACGCTGTTTATATCTGTAGCAAACTCAATCCAAGAACCTCTGAACGGAATGATTCTAGCTGAATAAAGTTTAGTTCCATTAGCATGTCTGCTTTGAGCAAAGAACACACCAGGAGACCTATGGAGTTGAGAAACGATTACACGCTCCGCTCCATTTACTACGAATGACCCTCTTGGAGTCATGTACGGGATGGTTCCCAAATATACATCCTGAACAATAGTCTCGAAATCCTCGTGTTCTGGATCTGTACAATATAACTTAAGCTTCGCCTTAAGCGGAACACTATAAGTTAGTCCTCTATCTATACATTCTTGTATAGAATATCTAGGAGGGTCTATAAAATAGTCTAAGAATTCAAGTACAAACTGGTTTCTAGAATCGGTAATTGGAAAATTCTCACTAAATACACGATACAGTCCCTCTGTCTGCCTATTCTCAGGGTTAGTTTCTAATTGGAAAAATTCTTGAAATGACTTCACCTGAATTTCTAAGAAATCAGGATAGTCATAAAGATTCTTTGCTGATGCAAAGTTAATTCGTTCAATTTGTTTAGATGCTGATGCCAAAGCTTTCAATTATTTTAATGAACTACAAAATCAGGAAAAACCCCTTTAACCATTTAAAAGGCTATGGCGATGGAACAATTACGCCCATCACCATGCCTTTTTAATCCTATGAATGAACTTAATTTACTTAAGTTCTACTTCAGCGCCTGCTTCCTCTAATTGAGCTTTAAGTGCTTCTGCTTCATCTTTAGATACACCTTCCTTTAAAGGAGCTGGTGCACTGTCAACTATATCCTTTGCCTCTTTAAGACCTAAACCAGTTAATTCCTTAACTAATTTCACAACTGCTAGTTTAGAACCACCAGCTGCTTTAAGAATTACATCAAATTCAGACTGCTCTTCAGCACCTTCACCGTCAGCACCTCCACCTTGAGCTACAACCACTGCTGCTGCAGCAGCAGGTTCGATACCATATTCGTCTTTAAGAATTTGGGCAAGCTCATTTACGTCTTTAACAGTAAGATTTACTAAATCTTCTGCCATAGTTTTTAAATCTGCCATTTTATTATTTATTAAATACTATTATTTTATTAAAAAATTTAATTAACGATCAGATAGAGTTTTTACTAATCCAGCTATCGTACCACCTCCTGACTTAAGAGCCGATATAACATTTTTAGCTGGAGATTGAAGTAATCCAATTAACTCACCTAATAACTCATCTTTCGATTTGATATCAGCTAAAGCTTGTAATTGATCATCTCCAATGTAACACTCTGCCTCAACGTAAGCCCCTTTTAACACTGGCTTATCGTGTTTCTTTCTGAACTCCTTAATGAGTTTTGCTGGTCCGTTACCCACATTCGCCAATAAAAGAGTTGTATTCCCTTTTAAAGTCTCATATAATGGGCTAAAGTCCCTACCCTCTACTTCATCCATGGCTCTCTTTAAAAGTGTGTTTTTCACAACCTTTAAAGTGATATCATTTTGAAAGCACATTCTTCTGAGGTTAGAAGTTGAACCAGCATCTAACTCAGAAGTTTCAGCTAAATACACCACTGGAGAAGCAGAAACTTGTTATCTTTTTTATTATTGCCTGATTTTTTTCTTCTTTTGTCATTGTGTTAGATTATAATCTACTATACAGCAGATTTAAGTTCAACTAAAACCCCAGGACTCATCGTACTGGAGATAGAAATACTGTGTACATATGTACCTTTAGCACCTGCAGGTTTCAACCTCATCAATGTTTGGATAATTTCCTTCGCATTTTCAGAGATTTTCTCAGCATCAAAAGATGCCTTACCTACCTGAGCATGAATAATACCAAACTTATCGACTTTAAAATCGATCTTTCCAGCTTTCACCTCAGTTACTGCTTTTCCAACATCCATAGTTACAGTTCCGGATTTCGGGTTAGGCATAAGACCTCTCGGCCCCAATACTCTACCTAACGCACCCACCTTTCCCATCACGTTTGGAGTGGTAATAATCACATCAATATCAGTCCATCCACCCTTTATCTTAGTCAGGTATTCATCAAGACCCACGTGGTCAGCACCAGCTGCTTTTGCTTCTTCCTCCTTATCAGGATTACAAAGTACAAGCACCTTGGTGTCTTTACCGGTACCGTGAGGTAGAGAAACTACTCCTCTAACCATCTCGTTGGCCTTTCTGGGGTCTACTCCTAGACGGACAGCTATATCTACAGATGCATCAAATTTGGTAGAAGTCATTGCCTTTACCATACCTGCTGCATCATCTATCGAGTACGTCTGTTCTAAGTCGTACTTTTCAAGAGCTGCTTTTCTATTCTTGGTTAATCTTCCCATGTTTATGAATTTCTAACTAAAATGGGCGTTCGCCACTGATTGTAAGCCCAATGCTTCTTGCTGTACCAGCTACCATACTCATAGCTGATTCAATTTTAAAGCAATTTAAATCGGGCATTTTATCTTCTGCAATAGCACGCACCTGATCCCAGGTAACCTTGCCAACTTTGATTCTGTTAGACTCAGAAGAACCCTTCTTTATCTTAGCAGCTTCCATAAGTTGGACTGCGGCTGGAGGAGTTTTTATAATAAACTCAAAAGACTTATCACCATAAACAGTAATTACCACTGGTAATACTTTTCCGGCTTTATCTTGTGTTCTACCATTAAACTGCTTGCAAAAATCCATAATATTCACACCTTTAGCTCCTAATGCAGGACCTACGGGTGGAGATGGATTTGCAGCACCTCCGCGAATTTGCAGCTTGATTAATCCTGCTACTTCTTTCGCCATTTCAATCTATATATAATTAAGCGTTCTTGGGACTAGGGGAAGCTTTAGTCAAAGTCCAAGAACTAAAATTTCTAATTTAACTTTCTTTTTCTACTTGCATATAACTTAGCTCTAATGGAGTTTTTCTTCCGAAAATTTTCACCATAACTTTCAGTTTTCTCTTCTCTTGGTTAATTTCTTCAATTACTCCATTAAAATTATTGAAAGGCCCGTCAATTACTTTAACCGGTTCTCCAATAATGTAAGGAACACTCATCTCGTTATCTGCCTCAGCTATCTCATCAACTTTTCCAAGTATAGAGTTAACTTCAGACTGTCTTAATGGCACGGGATCTCCACCCTTTTTAGCTCCTAAGAATCCAATTACGTTATTCATGTTTTTAACCACATGAGGTAACTCTCCTATAAGCGCTGCTTCCATCAAAACATACCCAGGAAAAAGACTTTTTTCCTTAATTGTCTTTTTACCGTTTCTAATTTGGTAGACCTTTTCAGTAGGAATAAGAATTTGTACTACATAATCCTTTAACCCCAAAGCACTAATTTCACTTTCCAGTGCTTCTTTTACCTTCTTTTCTTTACCACTAATCGCTCTTACAACGTACCACTTAAATTTAAGATCTGCCATTATCGCTGCTATGATATAAGATTATAAATCATCCCTATGATTCCTTGCCATAAATCATCTTTGCCATTCATCCCGAATACGTAATCCATTCCCCAAACAATTAGAGAAATAATTAGAGACGCTACAAAAACTAAAACAGAACTCTGTTGTAGAGTTTTCCAAACTGGCCAAGTAACCTTAGTGATTAACTCAATCTTCTTCCGTTAGTTCATTTTGCCAAAACTTGCCATAGGTAAGTATTTTATTTTGCACGGGCGGCAAGAATCGAACTCGCGACCTTTGGTTTTGGAGACCACTGCTCTACCAGCTGAGCTACGCCCGTTTGTAAACGTGAAAATGAAGGTGGTATTTGAGTATTCAAAACCACCTTCATTCAACTATTATTAAGAGTAATATTACTCTACTATTTCTGTTACCTGACCAGCACCTACTGTACGGCCACCTTCTCTTATTGCAAATCTTAATCCTTTATCCATTGCTACTTTCTGAATAAGCTGAACGTTTATAGAAACGTTGTCTCCTGGCATTACCATCTCTCTTCCTGCGTCAAGAGTAATTTCACCAGTCATATCAGTAGTTCTGAAATAGAACTGAGGTCTGTATTTGTTAAAGAAAGGTGTATGTCTTCCACCTTCTTCTTTCTTCAATACATAAATCTCAGCCTTGAACTTTGTATGAGGAGTAATAGAATTTGGAGCAGCTAATACCATTCCTCTTCTAATATCTTCTTTAGCAATACCTCTAAGTAAGAATACCAACATTATCACCAGCTTCACCTCTATCAAGTATTTTTCTAAACATCTCAACTCCTGTAACAGTAGAAGTAAGTTTTTCAGCACTTAAACCAACGATATCTACAGCATCTCCTGTATTGATAACTCCAGTCTCGATTCTACCAGTAGCAACAGTTCCTCTACCTGTAATAGAGAACACATCCTCTATAGGCATTAAGAAAGGCTTATCCATATCTCTTGGAGGAAGCTCAATATAAGAATCTACAGCTTCCATAAGTGCCATAATAGTATCAACCCACTTTTGCTCTCCATTCAATCCACCTAAAGCAGACCCTTGAATCACAGGTGCATTATCTCCATCGTACTCATAGAAAGAAAGTAGTTCTCTAATTTCCATTTCTACTAATTCTAGTAATTCCTCATCGTCAACCATATCCACTTTATTCATGAATACAACAATTCTAGGAATACCAACCTGACGTCCTAATAGTATATGCTCTCTAGTTTGAGGCATTGGACCATCAGTAGAAGCAACCACAAGGATAGCTCCATCCATCTGAGCAGCACCAGTAACCATGTTCTTCACGTAATCCGCGTGACCTGGACAATCTACGTGAGCGTAGTGTCTATTTGCCTGTTGCATATTCAACGTGAGAAGAGTTAATTGTGATACCTCTTTCTTTTTCTTCCGGAGCGTTATCGATCTGATCGAAAGCACTCGCTTCAGAGAATCCTGCATCTGCCATTACCTTAGTAATTGCAGCTGTCAATGTAGTCTTACCATGGTCCACGTGACCGATTGTTCCGATGTTCACGTGCGGTTTAGACCGGTCATATGTTTCTTTAGCCATAGCCTTAATTTTTGAATTTTACTTCTTATTTATTTATATATAACAAAAGCCGTACAAACGGCGCTTAATACCACATTAAATCTTGAGAGTTAAAACTCTCAAATAATGAGCCAATGACGGGATTTGAACCCGTGGCCTCTTCCTTACCAAGGAAACGCTCTACCCCTGAGCTACATCGGCTTATTTTCATTTACCGATTCCATAGCGCAACACGTAGTTTTATCGGTCACTTCTTACTTTAACACTTTAGATAATTGGAGGTGTTTATTTCTAAACACCTCCTACTACCTCTTGAGCGGGAGACGGGATTCAAACCCGCGACCCTTAGCTTGGAAGGCTAATGCTCTATCAGCTGAGCTACTCCCGCTTGTATTATTATCTTTTGTAACAACCCATGTATTTTTGTGGGGAGAGCAGGATTCGAACCTACGAAGTCGTAGCCAGCAGATTTACAGTCTGCCCTCGTTGACCGCTTGAGTATCTCCCCTAAACTGAAAAAGAGCCGATGGAGGGACTCGAACCCACGACCTGCTGATTACAAATCAGCTGCTCTAGCCAGCTGAGCTACATCGGCTTGTTACTAATATTCAATGAACATGTGTGCAAAAAAATGCACTCCCTTTTTTAAAAGGAGTGCAAATGTAATTAATCTTTTTCGACTAATAAACTAGAATTTTGATTTTTTTTTAAATCAATTTAGAATCCCTCCCTACTGGTTGTCTTTTAGCTTTGATTTATACTTTCTAATTTGTTTTCTCAAAGCCTCTACAGCGACATCTGTGGACTCTTCGAAACTGCTGCTTTGCTTTTTAGCAAACAATTCTTTTCCCGCGGAACAGCCATTCTAATTTCTGCTACCTTATTCTCGTTAACATCTGATTTGTCTAGCCTTAGAAACACCTCTGTTCCTATAATTTGATCATGAAACTGCTCCAGCTTGCTAAGCCTAGACTGAATAAATTCTAATAATTGAGCATCTGCATCAAAATGTACTGAATGAACTTGAACTTGCATGTTACGATTTTTTAGGATTAATACTTCTGTTTACTTTCTAGGATGAGCATTTTTATGAGAAAGCTTTAACTGTTCTAGGCTATTATGAGCGTATACCTGAGTAGCAGCTAAACTGGCATGACCTAGTATTTCTTTTATAGCGTTTAAATCTGCTCCGTTTTTCAGCATGTGCGTAGCAAACGTATGCCTAAGAACATGTGGGCTTCTCTTGTTTAAAGAACTCACATGAGAAAGGTAATGTTTTACTTTGTTATAAACAAATTTTCTATCTGCTTTATCTCCATCATCCTTAACCATTAATAAAGATTTATTTTCTGAGAAGTTTGCTTTCTTTTCTTTAACGTAAACGTCAAGTTTTTCAGATAGTTCCTTTGAAACAGGTATAATTCTCTCTTTATTTCTCTTACCTAAAACTTTTAATTCTCTCTTTTGAAAATCAACACTTCCTTCACTCATTTCCGTAAGCTCTGAAACCCTCATTCCTGTCTGATAGAGGATTTCCAAAATGAGCTTATCTCTCAATCCTGAAAAACCATCTTCAAATTCTACTTTTTCAAGTAGGTGATGCATTTCACTTTCTTTCACATAATTAGGAAGTAGTTTTTCACTTTTCGGAGAAACTATTTTCAGCATTGGATTTATAGCTAGTTTCCGTAATGGATTGGGCAAATTTAAAAAAGAGCGTAACGTAGAAACCCTTCTCTTAACAGAGCTCACCTTAACTCCATTCTCGAGTTCAGCTACCATCCATGACCTTATCATCACATGAGTAGCCTCAGTCAGACTATTACATTCATATTCATGTTTGATATCTTGAAGTTTAAAGCTTTTACTAAATTACTCAGCAGTGTGAGCAGAATACCTCCGTTCATGCTTTATATGTGAAATAAATTCATCTAAATACATACGCATAAAAAAAGGGCTAATACTTGGTTTAATCAAGTATTGGCCCCTTTATATTTTTTTCTGAGAGTAGCTCCTACATATTAGAGAACATCTCATTACTGTAGATTGCTTTCTTTAATTGCTCTCTCTTTCTAACTGAAGGCTTTATATATTGCTTTCTCTTTCTCAACTGACGCATAGTTCCGGTTTTATCAAATTTCTTTTTAAACCTTTTAACTGCTCTATCGATATTCTCGCCTTCTTTAACTGGTATTATTAACATTTTCTACTTATAAAAAATTGGACTACAAAAGTACTTCTTTTTTTCAATACAACTATTAATCTTTTAAGATTTCTCTTGATATCACTAACTTTTGTATTTCACTTGTTCCTTCCCCTATTGTGCATAGCTTAGAGTCTCTATAAAACTTTTCTACAGGAAACTCTTTTGTATATCCATAACCTCCATGAATTTGCACCGCTTCAGTACTACATCTTACCGCTACCTCTGAGGTAAAATACTTAGCCATAGCGCTCACTTTAGTGCAATTTCTCCCATTGTTCTTTAAGTCTGCAGCTTCAAAAAGCAATAACTCAGCAGCTTCTATTTCAGTAGCCATATCTGCTAACTTGAATGAAATTGCCTGAAATTGAGAAATAGGCTTTCCGAATTGCTCTCTTTCCTTAGAGTACTTCACAGACGCTTCAAATGCTCCTTTAGCTATTCCTAGACCTAATGCTCCAATAGATATTCTTCCACCGTCTAATATCTTCATAGCTTGAATAAACCCTTCCCCTTCTTTCCCTAGAACCTGATCTTTATGTATTCTACATTTATCGAATACTAATTCCGCAGTTTCCGATGCTCTCATTCCTAATTTATCTTCTTTTTTTCCAGAAGTGAATCCTTCAGCACCTCTTTCAACCACGAATGCGGTAATTCCGTGAGAGTCTAACAACTCTCCAGTTCTGGCTAATACGACAGCTATATCTCCGGATTTACCATGTGTGATCCAATTCTTAGTTCCAGAAAGCACATAATGATCGCCCTCTTTTTCTGCCACACATTTCATTCTCATAGCATCAGAACCGGTATTAGACTCTGTCAATCCCCATGCGCCAATATGTTCAGCAGTCGCGAGCTTAGGCAAGTATTTTTTCTTCTGCTCTTCCGAACCAAACGTAAGAATATGATTTGTACAAAGTGAATTATGAGCTGCTACACTTAAGCCAATAGAACCGCATACTTTAGATATTTCTACTATTATCTGTATGTACTCAAAGTAACCCAGCCCTGATCCTCCGTACTCTTCTGGAACCAACACACCCATTAAACCGAGTTCTCCAGCTTTTTTAAATACTTCTACCGGAAATTCCTGAGACTCATCCCATTTCATTACACTCGGCAAAATTTCTTTCTTAGCAAAATCTTTTACCATATCGGCAATCATTTGCTGGTTTTCTGTTATTTCGAAGTTCATTTCTTCTTTATTATTTAAGAGATTGCTAAATTATAAATATTATAGTTCAAAGCATTCAGTTTTTCATCCCCACCTAGAAAACCTAGCATAATAATAAAATTAAACCCTTCTACTACGGCTCCTGATTTACGCACCAAGTGAGCAGCAGCAAGGGCAGTACCGCCTGTAGCCAGAACATCATCATGGACTAATACTTTATCTCCATTTTTAAGTGCACCTCTTTGAACTTCAATCACTGCACTGCCATATTCTAAGTCATACCTTTCTTCTAGAACCTCCCCTGGCAACTTCCCTTTTTTTCTAATAGGTATGAAGGGTATGCCTAGCTCTAAAGCCAACGGAAAACCGAAAAAAAACTCCTCTACTCTCAACCCCTACTATAGCGTCTAAACCTTTGTCTTTATAATATGTCGCTAAGTGCTTTATTATTCTTAGGCACAAGGCGCTATCTTGAAAAATAGGGTTTATGTCTTTAAAGAGAATCCCTTCCTTTGGAAAGTCCGGCACCTCTCTTACGGCAGAAAATATCTCTTTTTCTAGCTCTAATCTATTTCCAAATACGGTTTTATTTTCTGGCATAATTCTTCTGATATTAAGTGACATTTCTTTATGTCTTCTACTTCATTAAATGCTCCATGCTGAACTCTGTAAGCGATTAATGCTTTCGCTTGATTCCATTTGATATATGGATGTTTTTGGAGCTCTTCTGCGGCACAACGATTGATTCTAATCGGGCTTAGACCAGCTTCAGTTAAAAAAATATTACCCTTTATTCCTTCTAATTTCTCTTCATCAAAATTCCAAATTTCTAGCAACTGCTCTTTTGAATGAAAGCCTCCTAGTTCATCTCTATATTCTACTATCTTTTTAGAAAAATAAGAACCTATTCCTTTTAACTTTTTAAATGAAACAGTATCTGCTGTATTTAAATCTAGATTAAGGTTTTCATCGGTTTCCTCCTTGGAGAACTTTTCAGTTTCAAACCAGTCATCCTTTTTAAAAGAATGCTCACTCTTCACTTTTGGTATCTGAATATAAGGTCTTAAACTCTCATACTGTTCTTTAGGAATGCTATAAATCTTGGCTAAATCTTCTGGTTTATAAAACTCACCTCCTTTGGCCAGGTAATTTTTTATTAATATCTAGTGCATTT
>CAJJDD010000004.1 GCA_905182895.1 Flavobacteriales bacterium UBA4466 | reverse complement strand
GATTCCTCATTAAAAACATGAGGCTGTTCTACATTCACTACATGACCGCATTCAGGAATTACAAATAGAGTAGAATTCTCATGCCCTTTAACCAGTTTAGTGATAGAAGGCAAAAACATGTGATCTTCACTTCCCATGATATACAGCGTAGGAACTCCTGCGTCTTTAATTCTAAATAAGCTCAGTAGCGGGTTCACTTCAGCTATGAGCGTAAACCAGCGTTTAAACTCTTTTTGGTACAGTTTCTTAGCCTCTCCGATAAAGAGATTTCTGGATTCTCTATGCTTTTTTTTAGGCATAATGATCAGTTAAAAGAATCTGTAAAGAAGTAGGCGGAAGCACAGATTTTAGCGCTGAGCCTACTCTCATGAGTAACTGACCTCTAAAATTAAGTTTCATCACGGCTCCGCCCATAATCATGCTGCTCACTCTCTTAGGATAGCGTTCACTTAGTTCTCTAGTGATAATCGTTCCCAGTGAAATGCCCACAAAATGTGTTTTCTTAATGTTTAAATGGTCCAGTACATCTATCACTTCATCTCCTATAACATCGAAAGAGTACTGCTTCAGTTTTTCGTAGATAGGTTTTTTAGATTTACCATGACCTCTAAGGTCTACGAGCAGCACATTAAAGTGCTTTTGAAAAGCTCTGATTTGTTTGAACCAAATAGAACTACTCCCTCCAGCACCATGAATAAAGGTAACCCACTGGGCATCTTCTCGACAGATATGTTTGGTGTAATGAAGCATTCGCGGTGCAAATATCGGTGTTTTCATTAAATTGAATACACCGATTTTATAACAGGCCAGAACTAAAGTGTTAAAGACTCAATTCATGGCTTGTGTTTTTTAATTACCTCTACAGGAAAGCATTAAGGAAGATGATTTCCTGAAATTAAAGCCATATGCCTAATAGGTTTACCTTAGTTAAATATTATACGCAAATCATGAAAACACTATCTATTTTATTCTTTCTGCTCATAATGAGCTTAAACTTATTAAGTCAGTTTGTTATTTCTCCATCTATTTCTGTCACGATTGAAGATGAGGATTATGGGTTTCGCTCACCTAAGGTGATTAGTTATGGAGAGAATAATGATGAGGTCATGGTATTTTGGTCTAGAACTGGAAGTGAGCAGGCGATGTTTGTTTCTACTTTAAGTGATGGGGTGTTTGCTGCTCCTACTCCAGTCCCTACAGGAAATGCAGAGCCAAACCTTTGGTCGGGAAACCTAGGTCCTGGAATAGCTTCTTTCGGAAACCATATTTACATCACTTTTGAAGTATACGGAAGTGCCATTTACTGTGTTCATTCAGCAGATGGTGGCGGCAGCTGGGATGAGCCTGTGGCAGCTTTTACTCCGCCAATAGGTAGATTTTCTACCATTCCTAACATAGCGGTAGATGCCTCGGGGAATGTTTATGTAGCTTATGTAAACACGAATTCTGCTGAAGAGGATGCGCACTATGGGCTTGTGAAATCTACTAACCAAGGAGTGAGTTTTACAGATGAGGTTATAGTAAGTGCGGGTGTTATTTCGGATGAGGTTTGTGAATGTTGTAATGGAAATATAGAAATAGGTTTGGATAATGAGATATACGTGGGTTTTAGGAATAACTCTGAAAACCTAAGAGATTGTTGGTTAGTGAAATCTTCTGATTTAGGCGCTTCATTCGAGGAGGTTTATGACGTAGACGATTCCGATTGGATCTTAAATGGATGTCCATCCAACGGTCCTGACTTCACTGTGACTGAGGGTGAAGTAGCCACAGTATTTTTTACTGGTGCAGATGATTTTGATGGGGATGTCTACTTTACATTATTGGATACTGAAAGCGGTGTGGTTTCTGCAGCTGAATCCGTACTGCTATCGAATGAAGGAGCTATTGGACAGAACTCAGCGCGGATAGCTTCTAATTCACAAGGAGAAATTATGGTGGTTTTTCAGGAGTCTCTTCAGTTCAGCCAGAATGTAGGATTCGCTTTAGCTCAGAATGGTACTGAGTTAGGCCAGCAGTCAACTATTTTAAATGATTCTACAGGGAACCAAAAACAACCCGATGTAATGGCTATAGGAAATGTGTTTCATGTCGTTTATGAAGATTCTTCTTTAGGAACAGTTATGTATCACACCGTAAGCTCTGAACCCAATTCAGTTTTGGAAGAGGAAAGCGCAGCGTTTCTTCTTTATCCGAATCCAGCTGAGAACTTGATTCACGTTAAAGGAACTACACCTGTGGTGAGTTATGAAATAATATCTCCGCTTGGGAGATCTGTGCTAAAAGACTACGCTTCCTCTACGAGGGAGGGCAACCAAGCTTCTATAGATATTTCAACCTTGCATTCAGGAGTTTATTTTTTATCGGTAAATGGTTCTTCTTTTAAGAAGTTCGTTAAGGAGTAAAAGGCTCCCTTTTGGAAATTTTTGCTTGGCTATCAATGCTGTAGTAAAATGACCTGCTAACATAAGTTCTATTTAATATCGATTTACTTTTTTAATTCTGAATTAATATAACTCTTAATTGCTTCACCAGCTTGTGGCGTATATCCAGAAAATAAAAAGACTACATTTGAATTTTTATCTAAAACAATATGTGTTGGATAACCAGGAGGATTGAGTTTTTTTGTAATATATTCTTGACTATCTGGAATAATATTATAATCGAATTTGTATTTTTTTAGAAATTTATCCACACGAGATTTTGGGTCGAGGGCAAATGCTAAAAATAGGACATCCTCATTTTCTTTATACTCACCGACAATCTTATTTAATTCTGGCATTTCATGGATACAAGGAGCACAAGCTGTAAACCATAAATTTATAACAACAACTTTTCCTTTAATACTCTCTGATGTGTGTGTGGTACCTGATAGATCTGTTAATCTAAAGTCAGGGAAAGGTTTCCCTTTTAATTTAGCTTCAAAATCATTTTGCATTTTCATAGCTTCTTCAATGCCTTGGTTCATCTGCTCTTGTGTCATTTTAAGAAGGTAAGCCATTTTAAACTGATCGTTATCATCAACGTAGGCATCAACTTTATACATCCCGCTTTTGAATTTATTAAGTGCATCTTCTGGCATTAATTTTTCATTATTAGCACCATAAAAGGTGTAGTTTTCATCCTCAAAGCGAATCCTTCTATTTAAAAAATCTTCTTCACTAATTCTTTTCAACCCTTCAGCATGAATTTTATTTACAACAACTTCATCTTCTTTTTTAGGAATTATAATCAAGGAAATTGCATTGTTAGTATCAACATAAATTTTAGATTCTGGATCCATCAACCCATACGATATTGCTGATTGTAATTCCTCTTTATTTAGAAGTTCTCCGCCAAAGGTATAAGCCTTTATACCCTCACTAACCGATATAGAAGAGCCTAAATCTGAAATGGATATTTTTTTCAATGATTTTTTAAGACTATTAAGCTGTTCTAAATTGCTTGAGTTACTATTATTTTGACCAAAAGCAGTGGAAGTAGTAATAGTTAGACAACAAATTAAGAATAATGATATTATTTTCTTAAGGTTTTCGAATTTTATAGATCGATGGATTAAATGAAGATAGCGTCATTCTAATTTTCATTTTTTTCTAATTTAAAATAATTATAGTCACCCCCTCCCTATTTTAAAATTCATACGTTTTTTTCCAATTCTCCGCACCCTTTTAAGCCTCTCAAACCTCAAACCTCAAACCTCACGTCAATTAAAGCTAAGTCTGAATAACCCCAACCTTATATTCCCCAGTAGGAGTGTTGTTGGCAGCTTCTATTCCCATAGAAATCCATTTACGCGTATCCTTAGGCTCTATGATGGCATCTAGCCACAATCGAGCTGCAGCGTAGTATGGGGAAGTCTGCTCATCGTATCTACCCTTAATTTTTTCATACATCGCTTTCGCGTCTTCCTCAGAAACCTCTTTTCCCTGTTTCTTTAGAGAAGCAGATTCTATCTGCATCAATACTTTGGCTGCCTGTGAGCCGCCCATAACTGCCAGCTGGCAAGTAGGCCACCCCACGATTAATCTCGGGTCATAAGCCTTTCCGCACATAGCATAGTTTCCTGCCCCATAAGAATTTCCTAATATCACAGTGAACTTAGGAACCACAGAATTACTCATGGCGCTCACCAGCTTAGCACCGTCTTTAATAATTCCACCGTGCTCGCTTTTAGAACCTACCATAAACCCAGTAACATCTTGAAGAAATACCAGCGGAATATTCTTCTGATTGCACGTCATAATGAATCGAGCTGCCTTATCAGCAGAGTCGGAGTAAATGACGCCACCGAACTGAACGCCTCTAGTTTTTGATTTAACTATAGCTCTCTGATTAGCTACTATTCCCACACTCCAGCCGTCTATTCTGGCATAGGCACACAGAATGCTCTGTCCGTAATCTTTCTTGTACTCCGTGAATTTAGAATCATCTACCAGTGATTTTATCAGTAGTCTAGTTTCGTATGGCTTGTTTCTTTCTGGAGGTAGAATACCTGTGATTTCCCTCTCCTTTTCAGATGGGAGAGAAGCCTCTGTTCTGTTGAACCCCGCAGATTTATTATCGTCACCTATTCTAGAAACCAAGTCTTTTATCAAGTCTAGGCACTCTTCATCAGTCTCTACCTTGAAATCACAAACACCACTAATCTCGGTGTGTGTAGAAGCTCCGCCCAGTGTTTCGTTATCTATGTCTTCACCTATAGCAGCTTTTACCAAGTATGAACCCGCCAAAAAGATAGACCCAGTTCCGTTAACTATAATACTCTCATCACTCATAATAGGGAGATATGCTCCTCCAGCCACGCACGATCCCATTACGGCTGCTATCTGCGTGATTCCCTGGGCGCTCATTACCGCGTTGTTCCTAAATATTCTCCCGAAGTTTTCCTTGTCCGGAAAAATTTCATCTTGCATAGGCAGGTAAACTCCCGCAGAATCTACCAAATAGATAATCGGTAGGCGGTTTTCCATAGCTATTTCCTGTGCTCTTAGGTTCTTTTTTCCTGTAATAGGAAACCACGCTCCAGCTTTTACAGTGGCGTCATTGGCCACTACTATACATTGCTTTTTCTGTATATACCCAATCTGAACCACTACGCCACCAGCAGGACAGCCGCCATGCTCTTTGTACATATCGTATCCTGCGAATTCGCCTATTTCCAGAATCTCAGAACCTTTATCAAACAAGTATTCAGTTCGCTCTCTGGCCGTCATTTTTCCTTTAGCGCGAAGCTTGGTCGCTCTTTTTTCGCCTCCACCAGCATGGACTTTCTCTAGTTTTCGGTGCAAATCAGCGACGAGTTGCTTCATTTTGTCCTCGTTCTTGTTGTGTTCTAGATTTTGCTCCTTATATTTTGCCATGTGCCTGAGTTTAGACGAATTTTACACTTACAAATATAAAGGTTAGATGATTGGAATTGGTAGCAGAAGTATGCTGTTTGCGGTGAGTATTGTAGTGTGTTTTTTAGCGTTGCAATGCGCTCCTGAATCTTCTCCTAAATCTACGGCTCAATCTACGGAGTCATTAGAAGATTCGCTGCTGGTAAAGCTGGAGTTCGCAGAAAACTTTTCTGTATATCACTCCGGAAATGATACAATCATTCAAGTGACTGATGGCAGACAGGTGTGGAATAGTAAAGTCTCTAAAGCTGCGGGTAAAGGGTCCATTCAAATCCCATTGAAAGATGTGAGCTGTCTCTCTACGAGTCATTTATACTATTTCAGCGAGATAGGCGGGTTGGATAAAGTAAAGGCCGTTTCCTTCGCAGAAAGTCTCCAAGATGAAGAGGTGAAAACTGCTGTTAAGAATGGTTCCCTTCTAAATCTTACCAGCGGTTCATCAGATTATGATGCAGAATTGGTCTTGGAGCTTCAGCCTAGCGTATTTACTACCTATCCTTTTGGAGATGATGAGTTTGAGAGATTGCAACGCGCAGGAATACAAACCATCCACTTTACAGAATATCTAGAAAAAGACCCGTTGGGTCGAGCAGAATGGGTAAAGTTAGCCGGGTTCTTGCTGGGTGAAGAAGAAAAAGCCGAAGCCTATTTTTCTCAAATAAAAGAGAGTTACATGCTCACCAAATTGAAAGCATTAACCAAGAAAAGCGAACGCCCATCAGTTATCAATGCCAATGGATATGCCAATAAGTGGACCGCTCCAAGCGGAAACAGTCTGGTTGCGCATTTCATTAAAGATGCAGGCGGCTGTTATGTTTTCGAGAACGATACTTCTTCAGGAAATCTCACTCTAGATTTCGAGAGAGTGTATGAATTGGCCAATTCCTCTGATTATTGGGCGGGCGTGGTATTTAGTGATTCCGTGACCTTAGAGACTTTCGTAGGAGAGGAACAGCGCTTGAACGATACGGAAGTCATGAAGGCTGGAAGTGTCTTCTATTGTAACGCTCAAGAAAAAGATTATTTCGGAAAGGGAATTCTTCAGCCTCATCTTATTTTAGAAGATTTGTACCAAATATTTTATCCAGACTCATCAAGCTACGCACCACATTATTTCGAACGATTTAAACAGTGAAGCGAGCTGTCATTCATATTGTTTTAATGGTTTTGGC
Source organism: Flavobacteriales bacterium UBA4466 (assembly GCA_905182895.1). Classification (GTDB taxonomy): domain Bacteria; phylum Bacteroidota; class Bacteroidia; order Flavobacteriales_D; family Sanyastnellaceae; genus ASP10-05a. The sequence goes on along the minus strand of CAJJDD010000004.1, from coordinate 147,554 downwards.
TGTGGTGCTTTTTTACACTGAGATTCGTTTCGGGAGCATAAAAATGACCAACGCTGACTTTTGGGACAGACTCATAGAAAACGACCCAGTGCTCTGGGCGTTTAGAATACCTGCCGCTTGCACTGCGGCATTGGCAGGAGCATGTTTAGGATTATCTGGTTGGCTACTTCAGACTTTATTTAGAAATCCGCTGGCTGGCCCTTCCATCTTGGGAATTACTTCAGGTTCCAGTCTAATGGTAGCATTGGTCTTACTAGCAGGATTCTCGTTCTCAGGTATATTCTCATCATTAGGCTTAGTAGCCGCAGCGCTCATAGGTTCTTTTGGTGTGTTGGCATTGATTTTATTGGTTTCCTCTCGCGTAAAACAGTTGGCTACGGTACTCATATTCGGACTGATGATAGGTTATTTACTTGGAGCGTTTCAGTCCATACTCATAGATGCAGCCGGTAAAAGCGAGTTGAAAAGCTTCGTGAGCTGGGGGTTGGCCAGTTTCGGTAATTACAGAGACGGTCAATTATGGATTTTGTTAGGCTCACTTGTGTTAGGCGTTCTCACGGTCTTAAAACTCGGGTCTAAGCTTGATTTTTGGCTTCTAGGAGAAGATTACGCCAGAAGTTTAGGGGTGAACGTAAAGTCCTTTAGAATGGCTCTTTTGGCTGTTTGTGGGGTTCTGGCAGGAGTGGTGACAGCTTACTGTGGGCCTGTAGCTTTCTTAGGATTAGCCATGCCGCATGCAGTGCGCATGTTTTACAAAGAGCCCCACCACCTAAAATTCCTCACTGTACTCTTATTAACAGGCGCTTGCGCAGGAATGCTTTGCGAGCTAATCACCAGAATGCCTTGGAGTTCTTCAGTTCTTCCATTAAACGCAGTTACCTCGTTTTTAGGAGCTCCTGTTGTCATTTGGTTGTTAGTTAAGTCTAGAAAATCTAAAATTAGATTTTGAAATGATTTTAGAATTAAAAAACATATCTGTAGGGTATAACGAACCATTGGTTTCTTTGGTAAATGCTGAGGTTTTAGAGGGTGAATTGGTGGTTTTAGTAGGCAAGAACGGAGTAGGGAAAAGTACGCTGCTGAATGCCTTGAAAGGGATTCAAGAACTAAAATCTGGAAGAGCCAGTTTGTATGGGAAGGCCATTGGAGATTACACGGTGGGAGAGTTGAGTCGTAATGTCGCTGTTGTAAACACCGCTAGGCCTTTACTCAACGGATGGACGGTTCTAAATGTGCTAGAAAGTACTGACAAGTCTACGGGAAAAGAGAAAAGTGTAATCACGGAGGCTTTAGCGCTCTGCCAAATAGAAGATTTAAAACGAAAAGAAGTAGACGTTTTAAGTGATGGTGAGTTCCAGAAAGTGATGATAGCCCGGGCTATTTGTCAGCAAACACCATTAATGATTCTGGATGAGCCCACATCCTTTTTAGATGTTATTTACCGCGAACATGTTTTACAGATTTTTAGCGAATTAAAAGACACTTTCGGAACCACTATAGTGCTTTCGAGTCATAACTTTGCGCCACTATTAAAAATAGCTAGTCAAGTGTGGGTAATCAGCCGTGGGAAAATGGAAGTTATTCAGTCTGATTTTGACTATGATGGAATTATTAAAAGGTTAAAATAAAAGTTTAAGTGTTCGGTTTTATTGTATTTATAATCATTTTATTAGGACTTATTGTCTTGCTTGACTGGTATTCCGTTAAAGCAATGAGGAGAGTCTTCAAGTCGAAGTTCAAAAGGTGGATGGTTTACGCTTGGATTTCGCCTACGGTTTTGATGATTTTATTCATGGTCGTGTTCTTTATTATGCGTTCAGAATATCCAAAAGGAGTGAGCAATAAAGTAGCCTATATGATCTCTGGAATTTCCTTCACAGCCTTGGCTACTAAGGCTACTGTCTTTCTGTTTCATTTCTTAGATGATATTTCGAACTTCTTTCTATGGGTTTGGGATAAAGTTTTTCATCCAAAAGACACAAATACTGAGGGCGGAAGAATCACTCGAGGAAGCTTTTTAACTCAAATGGGTATAGGGTTAAGTGCAGTCACTTTTGGGTCATTTGCTTACGGAGTTACTAGAGGGAAATATGCCTACACAGTGGTGGAGCAGCCACTTAAATTTAAGAATTTACCGATTGAGTTCAATGGGCTGAAAATCATTCAAGTGTCTGATCTTCATTTGGGTTCGTTTTTAGAAGATGCAGAGCCGGTGCAGCATGGTTTTGATTTGATAAATGAACTCAATGCAGATTACATTTTCTTTACTGGAGATTTGGTCAACAGTGTAGCAGAAGAGGCTGAATATTGGATTCCGTTTTTAAAAGGATTAAAGGCCAAAAGAGGCAAATTCTCTATTTTAGGAAATCATGATTATGGCGATTATGCTTTTGAAGAAGGTTCACAAGAGTTGATAGATAATATGGATCAACTGAAGAGAATTCATGCAGATATGGGTTTTGATCTATTATTAAACGAGAACAGAAAGCTAGAAAAGGACGGTAAAACCATAGATTTAATAGGAGTAGAGAACTGGGGCATGGTGCCAGCCTCAAAAAGGTGATTACGAATTGGCCGCATTACACCTTCTTCTTTCGTAGTTTTAATATTCTACTATCTCATGACCCTACGCATTGGGAAGAGAAAATCATGAACGATAAAGATGTGAACCTTACCATGAGCGGTCATACCCACGGTTTTCAATTAGGAGTGGGGTTGGGGGATTACAAGTGGAGCCCAGCTAGCTTGAGCTATGAAAGATGGAAAGGGCTTTACCAAGAGAATGGAAAATACCTTTACGTTAATCCTGGTTTTGGCTTTTTAGGTTTTCCAGGGAGGGTGAATATGGCACCGGAGATCACTGTTTTTGAGTTGAGTAAAGCTTAGTCTTGATTCTAATTAATCAATTTTTAATGATGAAGGATTGACGTTTAATTCGGGATTCTAATTCCGCTTTAGTCCAAAGTCTTTTTGATTCTAATATTTGTTTAGTCGGAAATAGGGCCGATTCTAACTCTATTGATGGTTGATAAGTTTATTGATGTATAGTTGTTTAGGTCTCAGGAAAGATGAATCTCAGTTATCAATTCCCTAATCTTCATGAGTTGCTTGATGACAGAACTGGTTCCGTCATTTAGAATTACCCAATCGGCATAAGACTCCCTTTCTTTATCTGAAAGCTGTTTATCCATTCTGGTTTTAACTTCAGCTTCAGAAACTCCATCTCGAGCCATTACACGCTCGATTCTGAGACTTTCGGGTGTGGATACGGTAATTATACCATTACAGCTCTTGTAAGCTCCAGATTCGATTAAGATGGCTGCTTCTTTGAAAACAAGATCAGAATCTTGTTCTTCTACCCAGTTTTTAAAATGTCTTCCTAAGGCAGGATGGATGAGTTGATTTAATTTTTCGAGAAGTTCATTGTCTGAGAAAGCTTTGGAGGCTAGTACAGCTTTGTTTAATACATTCCCAGAGTAAGTCTCTTCTCCGAATATAGAGATAACTTCCTTTTTTATTTCAGGAGTTAGATAGAGTCTTTTAGCTTCTATATCTGAGTTGTAGGATGGGTATCCTAAACTAGAGAATAATTCAGAAACAAGACTTTTTCCAGACCCTATTCCCCCAGTTATTCCTATGATTTTTTTTTGATTCACCTGGTAAAGATAGAACAAAGCTAAGGCTCTTATTTATTTATTATTTTCTAAGGTAGCCAACTTTATCCGAATACAAATCAAGAGGTCATTATGAAGATTGTTCTAAAGAGTGTTAGCATTTTTGTTGTTAGATGTTCCTAAAATGTTGATAAAGACAGTCCTTTTTTTAGCGTTTCAATGAACCTGATGTATTCCCTTTGCAACAAACAAAAAAGAGCGTAATGAGTCATAAAATAGCCCCTTCAATTCTTGCAGCAGATTTCTTAAACCTTAGTAAGGATATTCAAATGGTAAATGACAGCCAGGCAGATTGGTTTCATTTAGACATAATGGATGGATTGTTTGTGCCAAACATATCTTTTGGAATGCCTTTAGTAGGATCTCTTTTTAAAGAGGCTAAAAAAACATTAGATGTTCATTTAATGATACAGCAGCCAGATAGATATGTGCAAGTTTATGCAGACCTCGGGGCGGACTATTACACCTATCATATAGAAGCTGAAAATCATGGGCATAGGATCATCCAGTCTATTCATAACTCTGGAATGAAGGCTGGTGTAGCTTTAAATCCGCATACATCACTTTCTTCTATTGAAGAAATTATTCAAGATGTAGATTTAGTGTGCATTATGAGCGTAAACCCAGGCTTTGGTGGTCAAGATTTTATAGAAAATACGTACGAAAAAGTGAGCCGATTAAAAGAGTTGATTCTGAGTAAAAACAGTTCTGCTTTAATTGAAATTGATGGAGGAGTTAATTTAGAGAATTACACAAAACTCCTAAATCATGGAGCAGATGTTTTGGTAGCAGGGTCTACTGTGTTTAAGTCTGACAACCCTACGAAAACCATAGCTGAACTAAAAAAGTAGCCGGAATTAATGCTCTTTTTATTTCGATGAAAATCAATTTACTGCCCATTAATTTTTCGAAATCTAATTATATCATTTATTTTCGTAGCTTAGTTTTGTATGATTTAGGTCAAGAAAATCGAAAATTATGTATTGAATTTTAGACAATTCGATAAATGACATTAATTTAACCCGTATGTAATAGGTTGGTTTTTTTTTACGTAATTTTTATAGCGGCTAAGATCTAGATTTCAAAAAAAACCCCCCACCAAATGAGAAAATTCTATTCTCCAAGTCTAACATTCTTCTTTTCTTTATAGATTTTTTTAGCAACTGGCGCCCTTCTATTATTCTGAAGATCTAGTCTTTGAGCCAATCGAAAACAGCGATACTTGCAGTTCTATCTATCTAGAATCACCTGTTAATGTAAATTGCACTGTAACCTTTGTCAATGAAGGTGGCTTAGATCGTGTTTTGTGCAAATATGATTCGGATGGTGCTCGTTCTGATGAAACAGATATTGATTCCGGTCAGACCGTTACAAAAGATGTTTCTGATTGCCAAATTTGGCAAATCTGGGATAAAGAAGATGAAGAGAAGATTGAGGAATGGACAATCAGTTGTTCCGGAGGTAGTTCTAGATATTATTTTGGAAATTCGGGAGATGGAGATAATGGAGAAGGCGAAGAGTGTTGTCAATCCCACGGTGATGATTATGATCATATCAATGGTTTTTATTCAAGGCATGTCGGTAGAAAGAACCCGGCAAATTATTCTGAAGATCGAGTATTTGAGCCAATCGAAAATAATGACACCTCAAATTCTCTTTATCTGGAATCACGTGTAAATGCAAATTGCAATGTAACATTTGTTAATGAAGGTGGCTTAGATCGTGTTTTGTGGAAATATGATTCGGATAGTGGTTGGTCTGATGAAACAAACATTGAATCAGGTCAGACCGTTATAAAGAACGTTTCTGATGGTCAAATTTGGCAAATTTGGGATACCGAAGATGAAGAGCAGATTGAGGAATGGACAATCAGTTGTTCCGGAGGTGGTTCTGAATATTCTTTTGGAAATTCGGATTGTTGTCAATCGCACGGTGATCATGATCATATAAGTGGTCTTTACTTAAGGTATGTCGGTCCAACGAGCCCAGCAACTATTGAGTTTTCAACTGAAGGCTACAGTAACACCAGTTATAGTGGTACACACTCATTTGATGATTTTATACTTATAGAAGCGGACCCTAATGCAAGTGGTTACAACAATAGGTTTGGAACGAATTCAAATTTTACAGTCAATGGTCTTACGTTTGCTTGTCATACATCTTGTTCAAATCCTACTAATGTAGGTGACGGAATCAGTAGTAACGGTAATTTTGTTTCTAATCCGAATCCAAATGCTTCAGATATAATGTTTATTATAGAAGGAATAGCAACTGCAGAAGATGGATGGTGCGGTGAGAATACTAATACTTGTGGTACGTTAGATGGAGTTTATATTCATGACTCCTCTGATGGAACTGTTGTTTATGGACCAATTAATAATGGTGATAACCTCATTCTCACCCAAACGATTTTGCCTGATTTTTATTACTTAGATGCTCATGTTTCTGGAAACATAGAAAGTATTAGTTGGATAGTGGATAATGAGTCATTCACAGATAATGAAGCGGCTTACAGTTTTCCTGAGGACGGTATTTGGAGCGCAGGTCTGGGTTCACATAATATAATCGTTAACTCCTTCAGCCAAGATAATAGCCAAGGAGATAACTGTGGGTCTCTTGACATATCCTTTGATTTTATCGAAGATTGTGACCTTGACCTTTCTGTATCTAGCACACCAAATTCAGTGTGTGATGGAGGTAATGATAATGGGGGAGATGAGGAGTGTTGTCAATCGCACGGTGATGATCATGACCATATTAGTGGTCTTTACTTACGTTATGTCGGTCCAACGAGCCCAGCAACTATTGAGTTTTCAACTGAAGGCTACAGCAACACTACATATACTGGTGTACACTCTTTAAATGATTTTATACTTATCGAAGCGGACCCTAACGCAAGTGGTTATGGCAATAGGTTCGGAACCAATTCGCAATTTACGGTCAATGGTTTTTCCTTCGATTGTCATACATCTTGTTCGCAACCTACTAATGTAGGTGATGGAATTAGTAGTAATGGTGATTTTGTGCCTAACCCGGATCCAAATGCTTCAGATATAATGTTTATTATAGAAGGAATAGCAACTCCAGAAGATGGATGGTGTGGTGATCAAAATACTTCAGGGTCTTGTAATGGATCTGCTATTGCTAACGTAACTTTAGGTCAAGCTCCTTTTACCTACCTATGGAGTAATGGACAGACAACACAAGAGGCTACTGGGTTGTGCGCTGGAATCTATTCAGTTACAGTAACAGCCGAAAATGGTTGTTTATCGACTTATGATGTAGAAGTTACCGATGACACCAATGGACCTGAAGCTACACTTGAAGTTTCAGAGAACACTGTATGTGATGGTGAAGGTTCAGGTGATATCTCTAAACAATTGTTTATGTGAAGATGTCCTGGTTTGTTGTTTACAGGTACGTCCGGAGTATTGGGAGTGGCTTATGATTATCACGATAATATATTAGGACAATGGACATTAGAAAACGGTGAATCGTACACGTTTAATTTCGATAATGCAAACCATGAACAATGGCATGAGCATAATGACCCACAGTTTTGGACACAAGAAGGAGATTGGGTTCTCCACGGGACGTTGGATTCTTCGTGTGACAGCCCAGTAATTGATGAGGTATTTGGCCCATTTACAGTTGTAGTACAACTGGAATTTATGTAGATACTTTACAGACAATACACGGCTGTGATAGTGTGGCAACTATAGATTTAACAGTTATACCAAGATCAGCACCCTATACTTATTTATGGAGTAATGGCTCTACGAATCAGGATTTAAGCGGATTATGTGCAGGAGAATATAGTGTTGTGATAACAGATTCTAATGGCTGTTCAAGCACTTATTCTGTTAACGTATCGTGTGAAGAATTGTGCGTTTTCCCAGAAGCTAATGCTTCAGCTACACAGGCTTCATGTATTGACCAAACAGGAACTATAACTTTTAATTTCTCAGATTCATCGGATAGAACTAATATTGAGTTCTCAATAGATGGAGGAGTAACTTATCCATATAATTACTCAGATGTTATAGGTTCAGCTGCAATAACAGGTATAGCGCCTGGTTTATATGACATATGGGTTAGGTGGGGTAATGATGAGTGTCCATTAGACATTGAGGACGTTACCATCACGCTGATAGACACGGATGGCCCCGTGGTTACTTGTCCAAATGACGTCATATTAAATTGTACTGATGTCATAAGTACGGAATTCAATACTTGGCTAGATGGTTTTTCTTTTTCAGGAGGGTCAGAACCAATAAATGAAACGTATACAGTAACTCTAGACGGTCAAAATATTAGTTATCCTCCAACACTGCCATCAAATGTTTGCGCTGGAGCGACAATAATAATTAGCTATAGCGTAACAGATGCTTGTGACCAAAATGAAGAATGTAGTTCAACATTTATATTGACACCAGATACAACAGCACCAGTTGTAGAAGAATTACCAGAAAACTTGACTATTGAATGCGGAGATGAAGAATCGATGTATATAGGAGTATGGTCAGATAATTGTTCTAATGTAAACGTAGTAACGACAGTTACAGAGCTTGGAACTGAAACGGCCGATTGTGGACAATTCAGAACGCAAACCCCTGGTGGATGGGGTGCGCCAGCTAACGGAAATAACTCTGGGATGTTTAGGGATGTCAATTTTGATTTAGCATTTCCTAACACACTTGTTGTAGGATGTGAAACCACTTTGACGCTAACTTCTCCCTCTGATGTAGAGAGTTTTCTTCCTTCAGGAGGAATTCCTTCGATACTATTTGAAAATCTTACTAATCCCGATGGATATGAAAATTCACTTGCAGGACATTTGGTAGCTATTACGTTAACTTTAAGGTTTGATGAGTTATTTGAGGGTTTCGGTGAGTCGGAGCAATTACTGAAAAATCAAATTTTTATTGGTGGACCTTTTAACGGCTGGAGAATAGAAGATATAGTTATCACAGCTAATGAGGTGTTCGGAGGATGTAATACAACATATTCACCATCTCAAATGGTAGAGACACTATCTTCTATAAATGAAAATTATGTAGATGGAGAAATCGATAATGGAGATGTTTTGTGCACAGATTCGTCTGAGGAGTGTCCGCAAACTTATGTTTACTCATATATAGCTTCTGATGAATGTGGAAACACAACTACAGTAAGCAGAACAATAACAATAGTAGATACAACGCCTCCAGAAATCATATGCGCTGAAGACGAGACTCTAGAGTGTGTAGCTCAGTTCGACTTCCCACAACCTTCAGTTGATGATAACTGCAGTGATGTGACAATAACATTTGTTGATTCAACTAGCCCAATCGAATGTAACGGTAATCACAAGAACTTGGACAGCGACTGACCTATGTGGAAACTTTAACTCTTGTTCTCAGACTATAACTTTACGATGTAACACCTCCTACCATTGTTGATGTCGCTGATTACAGCCTAGAAGGGTGTACCGGTGACTGGCCAACGCTTACTACTACTTGGACTGACAACTGTTCTACTGGTGGAGACTTAACTGCTGTTGCTGGTGATGTTTCAACTCTTGGATGCTCTCAATCTAGAGTTTATACTTTCACTGTAGAAGATGCTTGTGGTAACCCTGCAACTGCTACTACTCTTGTTTCTAGAACTTACGATGTAACACCTCCTACCATTGTTGATGTCGCTGATTACAGCCTAGAAGGGTGTACCGGTGACTGGCCAACGCTTACTACTACTTGGACTGACAACTGTTCTACTGGTGGAGACTTAACTGCTGTTGCTGGTGATGTTTCAACTCTTGGTTGTTCTCAATCTAGAGTTTATACTTTCTCTGTAGAAGATGCTTGTGGTAACCCTGCAACTGCTACTACTCTTGTTTCTAGAACTTACGATGTAACACCTCCTACCATTGTTGATGTCGCTGATTACAGCCTAGAAGGGTGTACCGGTGACTGGCCAACGCTTACTACTACTTGGACTGACAACTGTTCTACTGGTGGAGACTTAACTGCTGTTGCTGGTGATGTTTCAACTCTTGGTTGCTCTCAATCTAGAGTTTATACTTTCTCTGTAGAAGATGACTGTGGTAATGATGCAACTGCTACTACTCTTGTTTCTAGAACTTACGATGTAACACCTCCTACCATTGTTGATGTTGCTGATTACAGCTTAGAAGGGTGTACCGGTGACTGGCCAACGCTTACTACTATTTGGACTGACAACTGTTCTAGTGGTGGAGACTTAATTGCTGTTGCTGGTGATGTTGTAACTCTTGGATGCTCTCAATCTAGAGTTTACACGTTTACTGTATCTGATGACTGTGGTAATGATGCAACTGCTACTACTCTTGTTTCTAGAACTTACGATGTAACACCTCCTACCATTGTTGATGTCGCTGATTACAGCCTAGAAGGGTGTACCGGTGACTGGCCAACGCTTACTACTACTTGGACTGACAACTGTTCTACTGGTGGAGACTTAACTGCTGTTGCTGGTGATGTTTCAATTCTTGGATGCTCTCAATCTAGAGTTTATACTTTCTCTTTAGAAGATGCTTGTGGTAACCCTGCAACTGCTACTACTCTTGTTTCTAGAACTTACGATGTAACACCTCCTACCATTGTTGATGTTGCTGATTACAGCTTAGAAGGGTGTAACGGTGATTGGCCAACGCTTACTACTATTTGGACTGACAACTGTTCTAGTGGTGGAGACTTAATTGCTGTTGCTGGTGATGTTGTAACTCTTGGTTGCTCTCAATCTAGAGTTTACACGTTTACTGTATCTGATGACTGTGGTAATGATGCAACTGCTACTACTCTTGTTTCTAGAACTTACGATGTAACACCTCCTGTAATGATATGTCCTGAAGACATGGAGCATGAATGCGATGAATCTCCAATATACGGAGAAGCTACTGCTACCGATGCTTGTAATGATGTGACATTAACATCTGTTGAATCAGAAGATTCTGATGATTGTATAACGGTAATCACAAGAACTTGGACAGCGACTGATCTATGTGGAAACTCCAGCTCTTGTATTCAAACGATTACAATCGTAGATACATCGGCACCTGAATTTACTAACCTACCCGAAGCAGAAATTGAGCTTTTATGTCAGGATGAATTGCCTGAGGTTCCAGAAGTAACAGTAACCGATAATTGTGATGAATTGATAGAGGTTGTGTTTGTCGAAGAGTTTAATGGATTCAATCCAGACCCAGAGGCTGATACCAATTGTGAAGGTGTTCAGCCACTAAATGCTCAAGCTGATTGGGCAATGTCTTTATTTGGGTTACCCAATTCTGGTGGAGAAAGTAATTACAACGTTGTATTCTCTCAAGTGAACACTTATGAAGATATGGGAAATGGCGAAGAAGCTATTATTACTGGAACTTTCTATGATCAGGCTAATCCAAATGGAGGATGGCACGTCAATATCCATCTGGTTAACGGTGTGAATTGGGCAGACTGGTCTTCCATTCCAGGTAATATTTATAAAGATGATTACGACTTGGCAGGAGATAGTTACGAAGATTGGATTTATTACATTATAGATAGCAATGGTGCTTATATGGAAGGTTGGGGTGATTTTGAAGGTTCATACTTAGAAATAGCTCATATTCCTTTTAACCTTTCTGTTGGTTGGCAGTATGGAGTAGGTGCAAATAACGTTGGTCCTAACCTAGGGTTGGGTGGATGGCTTTATTATGAAGGTCTATACATAGATTCTTCACAAGGTATAAATCAAGCAGTGAGTGGAGCAGGAGATATAGCTGTAGACTTAGACTGCTGTCCTACCTACCTAGTTACGAGAATATGGTCAGCTATAGATTGTGCCGGAAATGAGTCAACATTCTCTCAAGAGATTACTGTTTTAGGAACAGATGCACAAGCGGCATTTTCCTGCTTAGGAGATTTCGACTTTGATGGAAATAGATCAACAGCTGACTTGGGTATTCTACTTGGAAATTATGGTTGTTTTAGTGGTACCTGCATATGTGATTTAAATGGAGATGGTTGGAAAGATTTAATTGATGCTCTTACATTGGTTGTTTGGACAGCCCTGCGATAATGCAAATCAAGATTAGATATAGGCTTACGGTAACTTAATATAAGCCTCAGATTATTTAGTAAAATTAAGAGATGAAAAAAAACTGCTAAAAGCAGTTTTTTTTATCTCAATGATTTCTTAAGATTTACCTCTATAGTTGAAGCACTTAAGATTTTTCGGTTTTTTAATACTGTGTTTTGAATACTTCGATCTCTCCCAGAAATCAACTGAACTTTTTTCAAAAAGACAAGAATAATTTTTTAAATCCTGTTTTATTTGTTGTTTCATTGCGTAACTAATTAATCAACTAATTTTTATGGGCAAACCTCCCCTAGGGCACAAATAAGCTTACCCATAAACTCATCCACATTCTCCTTTGAGAAGCATAAAGGAGCTTTCATTTTCAATACATTATCGAATGGACCATCTGTACTTGTTAGTATGAAATGTTCTTTCATTTTGTTTTTTATGTTCTGAGCAATTTCAGTGGCAGGAGTGTGGTCATCGTTTAAGAATTCGATTCCTATAAAAATTCCGTATCCACGCACATCTGCCATCACAGAGAATCTGCGTTGCAACGCTAGTAATTCATCTCTCCAGTAATTCCCTACTTTCAAAGCATTTTCCTGAAGACTTTCTGCCTCTATAATGTGCAGTACTTTTTCTCCTATAGCGCATGATATAGGGTTACCCCCGAAGGAACTAAAGAACTCCATTCCTGTATCAAATTGAGCCGATAAATCCGCTCTGGTAATTACACCGCCTATAGGATGTCCGTTACCCATCGGTTTGCCTAAAATGACTAGATCTGGAATGATGCCGTGCATTTCAAATCCCCAGAAATGACTCCCTAATCTACCAAAACCGGTTTGGACTTCATCTATGATTAGGAGGATTCCATGCTTTTCTAAAAACGGTTTTAGCTCTGCTAAATAATCTTTAGCCAATGGCACTTGACCACCACACCCAGAAATAGGTTCTGCTAAAAATGCCGCAGGTTTTTCACCCAGCGCTATATGCTTTTCCAAAATAGAAATGGCTTCTAGCGCATAGGCTTTTCCTGTAGAGTGCGCTCCTCTATATTCTTTGGGCAGAGGAAGTTTTATCACATTGTCTGGTTTTCCTTTTCCGCCCTTTCCATCAAACTTATACGAGCTCGCATCTATTCCAAGCATGGTGTTTCCATGATAGCCATGCTCCAGTACCGCTATGAAACTTCTCTCTGTAATAGTCTTAGCCATCCTTATGGCGAGGTCACTGGCAGCACTTCCAGAATTAACCAAAAGAACCTTGTCTAGTTGCTTTGGAAATTTAGCCAGCAGCTTCTCTGAGTAGGAGGTGTATTCGTTATATAAATAACGAGTGTTAGTATTTAGTGTTCGTGCTTTTTCAGAAATCACCTTAGCTATTTCTGGATGGCAGTGTCCTAAGTGAGGAATGTTATTATAAGCATCCAGATAAGTGTTTCCTGAGGTGTCAAACATGTATTGAAATGCGGCAGAAGACATATGAATCGGTTCCGAATAGCTCAGGCTTAATGAGCCACTAGCTACTTTTTCTCTTTTTGTAAGTTGTGTCTCGGAATCTGGAGGGTCTATGTGAAATCCGCATACTTTTAGAAAAGTATTTTTCACTAATATAGGATTGGTTCGTATCCAAAATCTGAGAGTTTTCCAGGCAGGTTTCTCGTTTTGTAAGATGTATTCTGTAGCGCCATTCTCAGCTTTGGCTTCTGCGGAGTTCAAGACACTTATGCATAATCTAGAAGCTATGAGTTGGTAAAGGAGTTCTATTTCTTGGCGTTGCAATGCATTTTCACCAACATAGCCTCTCAAAACTGATGAAGCAGATTCCAGCCAGTTATTTGGATTTAATAAGATAATGTAAGTGAGGGATATAGCTACTTCATTTATCAAAGGGCTGTGACAAATATCTCCAAAATCGATAAGTCCAGTCAGCGAATTTTCATCGACCAAAATATTATTTTCATTCAGGTCACCATGAATGACTTGCGAGCGCAGAGAATCTTGTATAGGAGAAACCTGCATATGGTGCCTGTCCATAAAATAGGAAACGATGTTTCTATCAAATGGATTTTCTATGAACCTCAACTTAGATTCATTTAATAGGGTATATTGTAAATCCCATTTGGATTTTCTAGCCTTGATAGCAGTATTTTTTAGAGAAGATTGAGCTGTGTTTAGCGCAGCAATTTTCTCTCCAAGGTCTTCTAAAAGTTCAGAAGTGTGAGGAACTTCATGCAGAAAGTTCCCTTCTACAAAAGAACTCAATCGAATAAACGAGCCATCAGACAGAACTTTCAATTCACTTTTTTGAAGCGGAAGGTCTATTTCTACCTGATTTTGAACAGCAGAAATACTCTCAACTTCCCCTTGAATAAGTTCCAACTCTTCAGGGTTTTTATAATACTTGAGAATATAATTACCTTCTGCAGTAGTGATCTTGTAATTTATGCTTGCATACCCATCAAGAGATTTTATGGCTTTTGCAGATAGGCCAAACTCTTTTATAAGACTCTCGGGTTTCATTTGGATTTAGTAGGAAGCAAAAATAAGAATTGAGGCTTTGAAGAAATGTATTCTCTCTCATTATAATAATTTCTACCCTTTCACCACAGACATGCCTCCATCCACACCGAAAACCTGCCCTGTAACCCATCCAGACTTACTAGACAAAAGGAATTCGGCCATCTGAGCTAAATCTTCAGGCTGGCCTATTCTGCCCAGAGGATGTCTCTTGTCATTGGCCTCTATTTTTTCCTCGTTCGATAATAACTTGCCTGACAAAGGGGTTTGAGTGAGAGATGGAGCTATACAATTCACTCTTATAGTCGGAGCTAATTCTGCAGCCAATGCTCTGGTTAAACCCTCTATGGCGCCTTTAGAAGCAGAAACTTGAGAGTGGAAACTGAATCCATTTTGTACCGCTACAGTCGAGAAAAATACTACAGAAGGAGCTTCAGAATTTTTGAAATGAGGAGTTACGTATTGCAATACTTTTACAGCTCCCACCACCTGCAAATTAAAATCAGCTGCAAAATCCTTAGGCTTAATTCTCTTAAATGGCTTAAGATTGATGCTTCCCACACAATACACTAATCCATCTATCGTTTCAGGAATAAAATCCAAGTCCAATTCATCATCCATCACATTCAGGTGGTGCATAGAAACCCCAGGAATTACCTCATATTCTGTGTTTTCATTATAGGTGCCAGTTACGTTATGCCCGGCTGCCGCTAAGTTTTTAGAGAGTTGAGCTCCTATGCCCGAAGAAGCGCCTATAATAAGAATATTTTTCATGATTTTTAATAAGTTACAAACTTAGTGGTGAAGTATCATAAATTTATTTCGGTACGTTTATTAAATAGTCTAATTGAATAATGAGAAACATTTAGATTATTTGGTTTCGAGTAGTAAAAGAGGACTAACGAAAAGCCTTCAAATGTGGAAGGCTTTAGTGTTTTATTTCAATACCACTTTCCTCTCAACTGTACCATCATTATAGATGTATAGAAGAGGTGTGTTGGGCTTGAATGGTGTTTTTCTGCCCAGTAAATCAACTATCCTTATCAGTTTTTTAGGAGTGGCGTTTAGTTCATTTATGCGTGTAATGTTTGAGCAATCATTATTGCAGTTTTCACTAAAATATATTTGAGAGTCTATATTATCGCCTGTCCAATTAGCAGTTGAATAGTTTTCATCATCTACTTCAATACAAGTTAGGTTTGGGTTATCAAATAAATAAAGGGTCATAACCGTATTGTTCCCATTTTAATATTTAAACATTCTAGCTGCTCGCTGTCAAAACAAATCAACACATCTAGAGCAGTATTATTAGACACATCTAAAGAGGTGAGTGGGTTGTTTTCGCAACTTAATTCGGTTAAGGCGGTATTGTTAGATACATCCAATGATGTTAGAGAGTTAAAGGCACAATTCAATTGAGTTAAAAATGTAAAAGCCTCAATACCCGTTATATCTGTAATATTCAAGTCATAGCAATAAATTGACCCTGTAAAAGCACTTGCCTCACTAACTTGAATCTCACTATCGCCATTTGTGTTAATAGAGGTGTTATTTACTAGATTGTTTTTAAAGTTAGCGTCAGGGATATATACATCCTGCCCAATCCCAACTATTGGGACTAATAGCAAGATAATTAGCAGTGTTCTCATAGGGATTTTAATTTCCTCTAAAAGTAGCATTAATACTTTAAACAACAGTCTTGTGTGAGTAAGGTAAGGGTATGAAAAAAACCTAGCTTGTGAAAAATGGATATAATAGGTTCTCACCCTAAAATAGTCTTCACTCTTCCAACCACTCCAGTATCTATCATTACTTTAATTCCATGCGGATGTTTGGGAGATTTGGTAAGTATTTTCATTACGTGTCCCTTGGTTAACTCGCCAGAGCGCTGATGGTGTTTCTGCACTATTTCTACTTCTAAACCTAAGTCTATGTTTCTTCTTTCTGTTCCAGGCATAATGAAATGTGATCTAATTAATTCCTCGTGAATATAATCAGATATCGTTCTTGTGGTGAGGATTCTGAGAGAGAGTTTTTTTAACTGGATGAGTCGTCACCTTTGGATGTGAGAATACACTCTTATAGAGGGTCCTTTCGGAATTCGATCTGTTACAATTAGCATCCATTGAGCTAATGAATAGAAAGTCATTTATTACTTTTCATACTGCTTTCCCTCTAGTACTTCTTTCTAAGTTATCTCTTGATTCATTAAGTGAAGTATTCTTAAGATAATTTATGAAGTATTAATCGATAGAGGTTGATTAACTTGCGCTCTCTTAGTGGCAGGAGGGGAATTCGGTTCGTCTTTAGTAGTGCCTTATTTCACGCCAAACACTAACTTGTAAATAGAGTTTACCAAGAAAGAAAATGATCGATTATCCACATGTGCCGGGAAGGGGTTTAGTTAAGGAGTCCACAAAGAAAGAAAGAGTTCAGTTTTTAAATAAAGCTGGATTTTCTCTTGCTCATATTTCCAAGTCAGAAATTCCTGCCGAGTCTTTGGTGAATAATATAGAATCTCACATTGGTGGTGTAGAAATCCCGGTGGGTTTGGCTGGTCCTTTGTTATTTGCGGGAGAGGATACTGATTTTAGGTATGCGCCTATTGCTACGCTAGAGGGAGCTTTATTAGCCAGTGTGAATAGAGGAGCTAAAGTGATTAGTAGATGCGGAGGAGTGAATACGCATGTTCTTCATCAGCGAATGGTTAGAAGTCCGTTGTTTTTGTTTGACTCATTAAGTGATGGCCTTCTATTCAATGAATGGTTGGAAGATAACTTTCAGCTGGTAAAAACTCAGGCTGACTCCCATTCTAATTATGGAAAGCTCATAAAAGAAGAACCACAGGTTTCTGGAAAAAGTGTGCATGTGAAGTTTGTCTACGAAACAGGTGATGCTTCGGGTCAGAATATGACTACTAATAGTACAGATAAGACTATTAAATGGCTAGAAGAGTATTATCGAAAAGTAATTGGAAAACCCTTGAAAAATGTCTTGATAGAAGGAAACGGTTCATCAGATAAGAAAATATCTCATTATAATATTAACCAGGGAAGAGGCACGCATGTAATAGCAGAATGTGAGTTGAAAGAAGAAGAGATTAGTGAGTTATTGCGTACTACTTCAGATGCGTTTATGACTAGCTTTAATGCCTCTGCTACTATCAGTAGATTGGATGGTATGATTGGGCATAATCTAAATGTGGCCAATGTGGTAGCAGGAGTTTTTGCAGCTACTGGACAAGATTTGGCTTGCATTCATGAATCTAGTGTAGGAGTTTTAACGGTAGATAAAACAGAAAAAGGATTATACCTATGTCTTCACCTTCCTACACTTGTGGTAGGAACAGTTGGAGGAGGAACACATTTAGCTGCTCAGAATGAAGCGTTAAATTTAATGGGATGTGCAGGAACAGGAAAAGTAAAACGATTTGCTGAAAATGATAGCAGGGTTTGCGCTAGCACTAGAAATTTCCACCTTCGCAGCTATAGTAGGATGGGCAATTCGCAGCTGCTCACGCACGTTTGGGAAGAAACAAACCTGTCTCTAAATAAGAACTTATAATTTCTCGCTTAAGACTATAGACTAAACTTTGATTAGAACCCCACAATGGTCAACCGTCAATTAGCTAGACTCAGAGTCAAGATGCCGTCTTCCTTCCGATTTTGGCTGTAATAAAATCTTTTTCCAGAGAAAATCCTCTGGCAGGAGAATACTCTCTTCCGTAAAATATAATTTGAAGATGTAGTTTATTCCATAGCTCTCTCGGGAATAATCTTTTGGCGTCTTTTTCTGTTTGTACCACGTTTTTACCAGTTGTGAAATTCCACCGATACATCAGTCTATGAATGTGCGTGTCGACAGGAAATGCAGGAATACCAAAAGCTTGAGCCATAACCACGCTAGCTGTTTTATGTCCTACCGCAGGCAGTTCTTCCAGCGCATCAAAAGAAGCAGGAACCTCTCCGTTATGTTTGTCTATAAGAATATGACTTAAGCCGTAGATTCCTTTACTTTTCATTGGAGATAATCCACAAGGACGTACGATGGCTTTTATCTCCTCCTGAGTCATCTTAATCATCTCGTATGGATTATCTGCCTTCGCGAACAAAAGAGGAGTTATTTTATTTACGCGTTCATCAGTACATTGAGCACTTAATAAAACAGCTATAAGAAGCGTGTAAGGGTCTTTATGATCGAGAGGAACGGGTACTTCAGGATAGAGCCTCTCAAGCTCGTCCATCACATATTGAACTTTTTCTGCTTTAGTCATTAGATAGATTGAAATTACAAGTAAACTTTATGCCAATGTAATGTTTCTAGCTCTTTTCCTCGAATTAAGGAGATGTCGTTTGATTGGCCTTCGAATAAATCTGGGCATAATTGTATTCGAAATAGTAACCTCACTCCATTTAGAGATTCCGGTGTATTCAATATAAACCAGCGTAATTTCATTATCCACATCTTTTCCTATGTAGTTTGCTTGCACCTCATTCCAACCTTCACCTGAGATGCTCACGTGTTCGAATAAATAATCAAAGATGAGTTCATCAGCATTGTCTACCTCCCTGTCATCTCCTAATCTTAAATGAAATGAATCTGCTTCTCCAAGCACCTTTTCTAAATCATCTGAAAAGAACCTAAACTGAACCTCTAAAGAATTTTCCTCAAAATTTCTTTCCATGGACATTTTAGTAAAGTAATATTTATGAAAATCAGCGCTTTCAGTAGTTGTCCCCGTAGAGGTTAAGAGACTAAAAATAAGTGAATAAGTAAGAAAAATCATGTGTATTAGGTTTACCTTTGCGTAGCAATAAACAACTATGGACAAAGTTAACATTACCAAAGCTAAATCACTCATAAATAATGCCACAAACATAGTGGTTACAGCACATAAAAATCCAGATGGAGATGCTGTAGGGTCTGCTTTAGCATTATATCATTATTTAAAAAACAGCGGAAAAAACGTTTCGGCCATCTTGCCTAACTCGTTTCCTAGCTTTTTTAATTGGCTTCCTGGAGCTGAAGATATTTTCATTTTTGAAGGAGAAGAGGCTAAGGCTACTGGTTTAATCGAGGAGGCAGATTTAATATTTGCCCTAGATTATAACGCTCTTCACAGAACAGGAGATGTAAAAGAAGTCTTAGAGAAAGCGAAAGCTGATTTTATCTTAATAGATCACCATCAGCAGCCAGATGAGTTTACTGTAAATTTCAGTGATGTAACTGCATGTAGCACGGGGCAAATGATTTTTCAGTTTTGCCACGCTATAGAAGAAGATTTAGACTGGATTACAGAAGAAATATGCCAAGGAATTTACACCGGTATAATGACAGATAGTGGTTCATTTAGATTCCCTTCAGTAACAGCTGAAACGCATGAAATTATAGCTGCCATGAAAAGAACAGGCTTTAATCATGCCCATGTTCATCAGCAAACTTTCGACACCAATGAAATAAGTAAACTTCGATTACTCGGTCATTCTCTGAGTAATAAGCTAGAGCTAATAGACGGCTGTAAAGCGGCTGTAATCAGTCTTTCTAGAAAAGAGTTAGATGGCTTTAATTATAAGCCTGGTGATACAGACGGACTTGTGAATTATGCCCTTTCATTGGCTGGCGTAAATATGGCTGTATTGATAAAAGAGGGAAATAACATCGTAAAGATGTCGTTTAGAAGTAAGGGGGAATTTGATGTAAATACATTCGCTAGAGAACATTTTAGTGGAGGTGGGCATAAAAATGCTGCCGGTGGAGCATGCTTTATTTCGTTTAATGAAGCGGTGAGTAAGGTAAAAGAAACTATAAAAAAGTATACTACTGAATTAAACTATTAATGAGAATTTTATTAGTCATAGGAGTGGTGCTAATGTTTGGTTGTAAAGAGAACATTCAAGATAAATTCAAGGATACTCCAGCCAAGATAAACATGGAAGAAGTGCTTATACAGCAGCAGAAAGCCATGATTAAAAATGACTCCATAATTATAGCTAATTTTCTAGAAAAGAAAGAGCTAGAAATGGTTCAGACAGGAACAGGTTTGAGATACACGATTCATGAAAAAGCAGCAGGAGAACTCATTCAATCTGGTGAGAGAATATTTCTGGAGTATGTAATTACAGATTTAGCAGAAGACACGCTTTACTCAAGTGAAAAATCAGGAGTAATGGATTTGGATGTGGACTTTTCTCATGCAGAATCTGGGCTGCATGAATTGGTTAAAAACATGAGAAAAGGAGAAAGAGCATTGGCTGTGCTTCCATCGCATTTAGCTTATGGCTTAGCTGGAGATGATTATAAAATACCAGCATACACTACTCTAGTTTTTGATGTTAAAATTTTAAGATGAGATTTTTAGCGTTTTTTATATTGATTTTATTAGCAGCATGTAGCTCTTCCGAATATACTAATGTCTCTAAGAATATTAGTAAAAAGCTATTGGTGTTTGGCGAAGGAAATAAATCTGTAGGAGAGGCTTCTTATTTAGACATAAACGTTAGCACTGAAACGGTAAATAAAGGTGAGGTATTAAAACAAAAGGGACATTTCTTTTTGTCTGATTTTGATGTGAGTATGTTTGGGAATAATGCGCTAAGTATTGATATGTCTAAATTAGTGGGAGGAGATAGTATAGAATATTTAGTCACATATGCCACGATTAAGAACAGTATTTTAGATCAGTTTATAAATGAAGGAGTAATACTCACTGATACCCAAAAAGTATCCTTAAACATAGGTTTTAGCCTAGTCATGAGTAAGGACGATCATATGGCTTTCAGAGAAAAACAAGTAAGAAAAGGGTTGGCCATAGAAATGGAGTTGATAGAAGATTACATTTTAAGGGAAGGACTATCTCATAGGTTAACCCGAAAAGGTGACTTGTTCTATATGAAAACCTTAGAAAACACCTCGGAAAAAGTTCTTTCTTCAGATGATTTAGCTGTAGCATATACCTGCAGTTTTTTAAATGGGGCTGTCTTCAATAAGGTCACTGCGGAAGAGCCTCTTTATTTGAATCTTTCATCTCCTAACCAGGTAATTATAGGGATTCAATCCATTCTTAAAGAAATGAATGAAGGAGAAACGTGTAGAATTATCATTCCATCCTACTTAGGGTTTGGCGAAAACGGTTCTAGTGATGGCACTGTTCCGCCTCATACGCCTATTTTGGCAGATGTTAAGGTAGTAGAGATAATTAAAATTCAGCCGTGAGAAGGATAGGTTTTTCACTCGTGTTAGCGTTGCAATGCTTTATGCTTCATTCTCAAGAAAACATGGGGATAGCGAACAGTAACTACGCACCTGCGAATACGATTTTTTTGAATCCTTCGAGCTCTGCAGATTCTAAAGCGTTTATAGATTTCAATATTGTAGGTGCTTCGACCTATGTATTAAATGACTATGCATACTTTAATAGCAACTTGTTAGCTATCTCCAGAGAAGGAGCAGCAGGAAATGAAACAGAGCCCTTATATGACCGAGGTGGAGCTCCATATTCAGCTTATGTAGATGTTCAGATTCATGGGCCAAGTTTAAGCGTTTCTTACGGAAAATTTGGTGGGGGTCTATTTATGAATCTAAGAAGCGTTACCTCTGTAAGTGGAGTCCCTGCTCACTTAGCTAATCATGCTGAGAATGGCTTTGATTTCGAAGATCAATTAGGCAATGAATACACCACTAGCAATGCGAATATAGGATCTTTGTCCTGGTTGGAATACGGAGCTAATTTTTCATATATAATAAGCCAAAGCGGTCGTGATATGTACACCTTAGGAGGAAACTTAAAGTATTTAAATGGATTAGCTGGTGCGGGATTAAATGTACAAAAGTGGAATTATCAAGTACAAAATGATTCTGTACTAAATTCGTTTGAGTTTGCAGGAGAATATGGCCTTCCGAATATATCATCTGATCAGGAAGGAGCTTCTGGTATTCTAGGAAATGGATCTGGACTCGGTTTAGATCTGGGGTTTACTTATAAGAAAATGAAGAAGAGCGCCCAGGGTTACCTGCCTCATGCGGCAGGGCAGTGCAAGCTAAAAGACTATCAGTACAAGTTTGGGGTCAGTCTTTTAGATGTAGGTAGGAGTAGCGGATGAAGAACGGCTTTTATAGGGAGTTTAGCATCGAAGATTCTGTAGTTTGGGAAGATTATGGTGGCGCTGACCCAGCGGAGGTTAGCTGAGGTAGACGCATTGATAAATGAAGAGCTTTTGCGTTTGTCTAGTGATTCTGAAAACAGCAGTTATCGAATGGCTCTTCCTACAGCATTAAGTGCCCAGTTTGATTATAATTTCGGTAAAGGATTTTATGCCAACTCTACTTTAATCCATGGATTTTCTAGAAAAAGAAAATTAGGGGTTAAAAGAAATAGTACGTTTTCTATTACCCCTAGATACGAGAGAAGACAGGTAGAAGTGGCTTTGCCGCTAACCATTCAAAATTATCAAAAGCTAAGGGTAGGAGCTGCCATAAGAATTTATTCAGTAATCTTTGGTACGGATAATCTAGGTAGTTTAATAGGAGTCGGTAGAACATATGGAGCAGACTTCTATTTTAGTTTTAAATATACCATGTTTAGACCGTGGTACTGTAAAGACAAGTTAAAGCGTGCTCCAAAAAGAAAAAAAGGTGGAGTAGCATGCCCTAGTTGCTTTTGCATTTCAAAAATCTATTTTTATTAAAACTTATAGTGCCAATCAAGAGATACTTTTCATTAATTAGTCCAAATAACCTCTAGAAATTAGGCTTAAGTAAATATTTCTGATAGAAATTATCTATTTCTTTTACTGCCTCTTCAGCCGTATCTACCATAACGAATAGGTCCAAATCCTTTTCAGAAATGTTATTCTCAGCTTCGAGTAAGGTAGTCTTGATCCAGTCAATTAATCCCGCCCAGAAACTCTTACTTACCAAAATAATAGGGAATCGAGCTATTTTCAGGGTTTGAATTAATGTTAATGACTCGAAGAGTTCATCTAATGTTCCGAATCCGCCAGGCATTACTATAAATCCCTGTGAGTATTTAACGAACATCACTTTTCTTACGAAGAAGTAGTCAAAATCGATATTCTTATTGTTATCGACATAAGGATTGCTAGACTGCTCAAATGGAAGGTCGATGTTCAGTCCTACTGAAGTCCCACCACCTCTTTGAGCTCCTTTATTACCGGCTTCCATAATCCCTGGGCCTCCTCCAGTTATAACCCCGTATCCTTTCTTCGTCAGTAAAAACCCGATATCATCAGCCATTTGATAATACTTATTGTCTGGTTTCGTTCTAGCTGAACCAAAAATAGAAACACAAGGGCCTATTTTTTGCATTCTATCATATCCCTCTACTAGCTCAGCCATAATTTTAAAAATGGACCAGCTGTCATTGGATTTAGTCTCGTTCCATGTTCTCTGTCTAAATGCGTCTCCTATGTTATTATCTTTCAAAAGTGGTCATTTTTTAAATTTCATAAAAAATGCTGGCTATGCCAGCATTTAAATATTCACTAACTTTTTTTATTCTATAAATCTTCAAATTTCACATCAGAAAACTCTTCGTCAGTCAAAGTGTCTTCTGAGATTTCTTCAGTACTCTCTACTTTATCCATTGGAGATTCTTTAGAATAGTTTCCTGAGGCTTGAAGCTCTTTAATTTTATCTACAGTTTCGACTAGTCCGTCAGAGAACTTATCGAAGTCTTCCTTATAAAGAAATAACTTGTGCTTTTCGTAAGAGAAATTACCGTCATCATCGTACTTCCTCTTACTCTCAGTGATGGTGAGGTATAAATCGTTTCCTCTTGTCGTCTTCACATCAAAAAAGTAAGTACGCTTTCCAGCTCTTACTGCTTTTGAAAAAATATCATCTTGATTGTTCCCGTCTGACATATTTAAATCTTTAAAATTTGTTCTTACTGTTTCCAAATGTAGAAAAATTTATGAGAATCCAATAAAATTGTACAAATTAATACATGTAAGGGAATTATCTAGTTAAGGTAACATGGCCATTGTATTCGTGAGGATAGCCAGTAAAGTCATTAACTATTACTTGATAAGTATACGTGCCGTTAGGAGCGTAGCTTGACCCTCTATTTACAGAACCATTCCATCCTTGATTGTGGTCTTCTGTTTCGAATATAACTTCTCCCCATCTATTAAAGATTCTAAATTCATATTTAGAGACGCCTACAGCTAGAGGGTTTAAATATTTCATTTAGACCGTCATTATTTGGGTGAATGTATTGGGAGCGTAAAATAAATGTCCCTCCACAGTTATCATGACAGTAGCTATATCAAAACAGCCGAAATTGTTTGTAGACAGTTTGAACGACTTCTAAAAAGCCTACATCTTCAAAATCATGAGTGGGGTTGCAGTCTGTAGTAAAAGCGCCATCTCCAAAATCATAAAAACAGGAGGTTTCTCCAGTACTGGTGTTTGTGATGTTTACTGTAGGCTCTAGGTATGAAACAGTGTATAAATCAGATTCGAATCCAGCAGTAGGAGTAGGGTATACGTTTATTATATCTTGATAAGAAACATTAACTTCATCTGGAGCATCCAGTGCTAGAGGTGACTACTAGAGAAACGTCATAGACTCCAGGAGCACTATATTGATGGGTAGGATTTACTTCTTCTGATGATTGTCCATCACCAAAATCCCAAGTGTACATTAGTGGAACTTCAGACTCTGAAGCATTGAAGAAATTAACCGTAAGTGGTGGGCAGCCTTCATCTCCAAAAAGGAAGAAGTCAGGAATAGGATTGGCTACTATAGAAATATTTTGACTAATTACTTTTGTGCAATTGTTTTCTGAGATGGCCAAATCAACTTGGTAATTACCAGAAGAACTCCATGTTACATTGTTGACAATAGGCTGGTCAGAGCCAGTAGGGGAAGCGTTTAGCCCGAAGTCCCAATCTATTGTAGGGTTCTGGGAATCAAATCCTGAAGCCTGAAAATCAAAGCTGTGACCATTGAAGCATTGAGGGTCTGGGGATCGTAAAAAACGGATCTAGTAATCCTTGAATTGAATAAGTTGAAGATACTGCATCTGGGCAGGTGTTCTGACTAAATACTTCTAAGTTTACTGTGTAGTCTCCTGAGTCTGGGAAGGTGAATGAAGGTTCGAAGACTCCGCTAACATCGTTGTCTGAGCCAATTACTCCAAAGTCCCACGAAAATAGTTCTCCATCTGTTGATTCATTCTCAAAATCAAATGTAAACCCATTACAAAATAAAGTTTGACTGCTTAAAATCGCTTCAGGCTCCGGTGGAACCGATAAGTTATAGGTTTCAGTGGCATCACAGTCATTCTCTGTAACAGAATAAGATAAAACGTAATCCCCCGCTTCAGGAGCATCTTGAGTTAATTCGGAGTTATTGAAAGTTTCACTATCAAATTCGGGAGTAAAACTCCAGACAAATTCAGCCCCTTGATCATAATTATCTGACCCTGTAAAGGTATATTCAGGAGTTCCATTATTGCACTCAAATATGACGCTTTCTATTATGGCTTCTAATGGAGGATAAGCATTGTAGAAATTACTGGTTGTATCAGCGCATGGCCAAGTAGGATTGGCTATTAAAGTTACTTCATATTCACCTTCTACTGAGTAAGCATAAAAAGGAGAGTTTATAGATGAGGTGTCCTGACTAGAGTTAGGGTCACCGAAATCCCAAAAGAATGAACTAGCATTGAACGACTCATTCTCGAATTGAAAAGAAAGCCCATCACAAAACTGAGTTTGATTAGGAATAGCAGCTATAATATTAGGGTCGCAGCTAGTAACTTGGTACTGAAAATCTCTCATAGTTGTGTTAATGAGCTGCCCGTTTCTGTATTCGCTGACGCAAATACCCACGGCATACCTTCCTAGCTGAGTTGGCGTTCCTGTCATTTGTCCTGTTACTGGGTCTATTTGGAAATTAGGCTCTGAGGCTACCTGAATTTCGTTAGAATACCCTGGTCCCCATAAAATCTCATTAAAGGGTGGGGCAGGTGGGTTAGGTGCAGGATTGTCTGGGTCACCACCAAAGAATGGGGTACATAATTCATAAGACAGTAAATCTCCATCTATATCCGTAGCTGAATGGTCAAAGAAAAACTCACCTCCGAGACACATGGCCACTGGAGGTGTATTATTAAATGTGGCAGAATTATTTATTCCTTCTGCATTAGTTTCTGAACCAGGAATGGTGGCCCACATGGTCATTCCTGTGTCTCCTGGATTTACTAAGTTAGCTATACTTTCGTTTCTGCAGCATCTTTGGTAGACCAAATCATAACCCCCGAAAATTGGAGTTAGATTAAGAGTAGTCCGATAAACCACCTGCTGTATACATAAGTTAGGAGGAAGAATGAAACACGGGTTTTCTAAGCTTATGGGAACAAAAGAAATTTCCGCATCGCTTAGTGATAAATTTAATTCATTAAGCAAGTTTCCATTATTATAAACCCCTACTAGCGCAATATCATCAAAGCCTGTTCCTAAAGTATTATCGGGACCACAATCTCGATAGACAATTAAAGTAATTTCATAAGAATCACCAGCTAGCTTAGAATAAAAAATCTCACCACCTACTATGTGCGTTGCAACGCTGCTGAATGAGATGAACAAAAATGATAACATCAAAACGAACAAAGGCATCCTTTTTAGAGAGTTAGATGTTATTTTTAAATTGTTCTTCACTGCGGAATTATCTAAATATAGTTTTATTATTGACCCTTTTGTCCTTCAAAGACAACCAAAAGTAGCTCAAAGTTGCATGGCTTTGGGGATAGCTTAAATCGTGATAATTTAAACGGACATCTCGAGCAAACTTTGGCAAATTAAGGGTGAAAAATCACTTAGTCTCGTGCGAAAAAAAGGTTTCGGTGAAATAATTTTTGAATTAGCTAATAGCTCCGCTACCAATTAGCTCATCATCCATATACCAGGCAGCAAATTGGCCTTTGGCTATACTTTTTTCGGGAGTTGGAAATACAATATATAATCCACCTGCCTTTTTTAAAAGGGTGGCTTTCCTTAGCTCTTGTCGGTATCTAATTCTCACAGAATACTCTTTTTTCTCTCCTTCTTTTAAAGTCATATCTGTTCTTAACCAGCTTATGTCCTCATTTTTAATTTTAAGGGCATTCCTGTATAATCCTTGGTGATCTTCCCCTTGTCCCACATAGAGTACGTTTTCTTTGGTGTCTGTTCCTAAAACAAACAGAGGCAGTTTCTTTCCGCCTATATTTAATCCCTTTCGTTGACCTACGGTGAAATAATGAGCGCCTGGGTGAACTCCTATTGTTTCGGGGCTTAGGTCTTTAAAGCTTGTTTCAGCACTAATTTCTTCTAATTCATCATCGGTGAAGCTGATGCCGTCATTTATATTCAGAGGCTTGATGTCCATGGAGTCTCTAGCTATTTCTTTTACTTTTCCTTCCTTAGGCTCTAATTCTTGTTGAAGGAAAACAGGTAGCTTCACCTTTCCTATAAAACATAATCCCTGAGAATCCTTTTTTTCTGCAGTAGCTAGTCCATTTTCTTTCGCTATTCTCCTTACTTCACTTTTTTGCAAATGACCAATAGGGAATAAAGCTTTACTTAATTGCTCCTGATTTAGCTGACATAAAAAATAACTCTGGTCCTTATTTCGATCAGCTCCAGCTAGAAGTCGGTGTGTTACATTTCCCTCAGTGCTTTTAATAGAGTCTTTTTGACAGTAGTGACCAGTAGCGATATAATCGGCATTAAGTTGTAATGCAGCTTTTAGGAACAACTTAAATTTTATTTCTCGATTGCATAACACATCGGGATTCGGAGTTCGGCCTTCTTGATATTCCTTAAACATGTAATCAACGATTCGTTCTTTGTAGTCCTTACTGAGGTCGATTACTTGAAACGGAATGCCGATTTTTTCGGCTACTAAGATAGCGTCATTGCTATCTTCTATCCATGGGCACTCATCATCTATGATAACAGAATCGTCATGCCAGTTTCTCATGAATATTCCTATTACATCATATCCTTTCTCCTTAAGTAATAGTGCAGCTACACTTGAATCAACTCCACCAGAAAGACCTATTACCACTCGTTTCATTTCGCGAATTTACGTCAAATTTCAAGTAAGAATTCGCCTACGGTAAATTAGGAAGGATTCTTACTAAAGTGGTTGGATTCCATTATTTATTTGTTGGAGGAGAAAATGGAGAAGGAATTTATAAATACCGCGCTTTTAATTGATGATGACCCGAGCTGTATATTTATTTTAGGAGAGTTTATTAATCTTATAGATAGCACTATTAAAAAAAAAGCTGCTTATTCAGTAGATGAAGCATTATCACTTTTAGCTCATTCTAGTCCATTTCCTGAAGTCATATATGTGGACTTAAATATGCCTATCAAGTCAGGTTTTGATTTTCTAGAACACTATCAGTTAAAGTACTATTCGCTTTATCCAGCTACTAAAGTTTTTGTTCTCACCTCCTCGCTTCGGCTTTTTGATAAAGAGAAAACCATGTCATTCCTTTGTGTGTCAGACTGATAAGTCGAAAAGGGAGATAGACCAGTTTGTAGAAAGTTCACTGAGAATTGAAATTTGAAATCCTCATGTAATGCTGTGCTAGGTTCTGTTTGGCATTAATTATTGTCTATCTTGCGGCAACCATTTTAAAATAAACCCGTCTATATAATGAGTTCTGAGAAGTCAGAGTTTATAGAGTTAGCTAGACTCTGCGCAAGCGGAGATAGAAAAGCACAGGAAAGGCTCTATAGATTGTTTTATGGAAGAATGCTGCCTGTTTGCCTGAGATATGCAAAAGATTCAGAGTTAGCAAAAGATTTACTGCAAGATGCTTTTATTAAAGTGTTTAGTAAAATTAAATCTTATGATGGAGTTGGATCGCTTGAAGGGTGGATTAGACGAATCGTGGTAAATAATGCCATAGATGAATTTAGAAAAAAGAAAAATGACTTTTTCCTAATGGAGTCCATCGAAAATTTCAGCGAGACGGAAGAGGAGGAAGATGACGATAAGGAAGTTAAACTTAAAGCAAGTCAAGTTATAGAGGCATTGCAAGAGTTAACTCCGGCATATAGAGCTGTTTTTAACATGTTTGTTTTTGAGGAAATGACACATGCGGAAATAGTTGAAGAACTTCGATTAATTTAGGTTTTTCGAATATATCAAGGCCAAAAGAAATTTAAAGAAACATTACTATTTTCACAAGATCTTTAGGATGAGAGAAAGTTTTAATAATTTAGAAAAAGGAATGAAAGAAAGTCTTAATGACTTTGAATTACCTTTTGACAATAGCATTGGGATGAGCTTGAGATGAGCTTGAAGGAAAGTCGCATCTTCACAAGTACAATGGCCGCAGCAGTAGTTACAGCGCTTATTTTAATGTCTGGAATTACGTACGTTTCTAGTTACAGCTGCGATTAATGATTCTACCCAAGGAATTTCTGAAGGCATTGAAGATCGGTCTAATTTCTCTTTAAATACCTTAGATTATAATGATATGTCAGGAGAAATTCCTTTGGTTTTACTTGATGATAATGATGTTTCGGTAGATGAAAGCCATCCATTCATTGAAGGTGCCGATAAAGACGTTAATAATAGCAATAAAGACAATTTAATAGCTGAAGTACAGAGCATAGTTCAAGAAAACAAAACCCTCCCTAAGACTGTTTCTGTTATTGAAAAGCATTCCGTTGAAGTAAAAAATCAGTTGGAAGAAAAGTCTACAGAAAAAATTGAAAAAAATGAAGCACCAATAAATACGGCACCATTTATTATTAGTTCTGCTGTTGAGATTTGTGCAGGAGAGAAAATCGAGTTCAAAACTGAAAACATTTCAGAGACTGCACGTTTTCTTTGGAATTTTGGTAATGCAGATTTCTCTACGGAAACCAATCCTGTCAGGACATTTAACGAGCCCGGAGAATATAATGTAACATTGATTCTTTCGAAATCCACTGAGAAGATTGAATCTAAAATTATAGTATTGCCTAAACCCGAGGCTAAATTTGCTTGGAATGAGCGGTCTAAAGGGCAGGTGAAATTTTCTAACCTTTCTGAAAAAGCTGATGCGAGCTATTGGCAGATAGATGATGAATTTACTTCTACCGATATCAATCCTACTTTTGAGTATTCTAAGGCTGGCAAAAAGCTTGTGACTCTTAAAGGTGGAGAATGAGTTTGGATGTAGTGATTCTAGCTTTAGATATATCAAGTTAGATGAGCCAGTAGAAGTGTCGGCACCGAGCGCTATCGCACAAGCTGAAAACTTCTTACCTAGTCTCTCAGATCCTAATTATGGTCAGCTGATGTTCACAATTCATAACATGAAAGGTCAGCTCATATATGAGTCTGAAGAAGGCAAGCCATGGAAAGGAACTATGCCAGATGGAACATATGCTGCTCCTGATTCTGAGTTTGCATGGTTAGTTTTAGTCAAGAATAATTCAGGAAAAGAAATTTATTCCGATAGCGGAAAAGTGAAAATTTTACCTTAACCAAACAATAAATAAATCAAAATGGGTCACGCAATCTAATTATGTGTGACCCTTTTTTGTATTATTGTTAATAACTTTTACTTAGTAGGTCAAGCACTTAAATAAACCATGAAGGCGCTAATATTCAGTGTGTTTACACTCTTTTTATTTCATGTTACCAGTGGTCAGGAATTCATTTTTACAGATATGAATTTAGACATTACTTCTGTGAGCTCTTGTTTTTCATGTGATGGAGGGTGTGAGTTGTCTATGCCTGACGCTCAGGAGTACACTTACAGATGGAATGATGATTCAGGCGCTATTCTATTAATTGAGACCAATACAACGGGCTTAAGTTCTATTCAAAACCTCTGTTTAGGTTCTGACCCCAGTGATTGTCTCATCAGGTTCGGAAGGGCTGGTGGAAGCTTTTTTCTCAGTTGTAGAAGATCAATGTCAATTTAGGACGTTCTGGGATTATCTATTCATGTTCAAATTTTGAGACACTCGACTTTAGTCAAATCTTACCTGAATATATAAGTGAAGGAGCTTTTTGGTCTAACGGGAATAATCAGTTAGTGCAAGAGGTGAACTTCATAGATATTACTCCTTACTATTACCTTAGTAGAGTTAACGAAGGATGTTTAAATACAGCGATTTATCCTGTTTTGATAAATGAACCAGCCAATCCTGGAGATGGAACCGTATATATTATATGTGAAGACTTTGAGGAGTTTGATTTGATAGAGCCTATGGGCGGAGGGCCAGATCCTAATGGGATTTGGTTAAATTCTGAGAGTACAGAAATTGATGGAGTTTTTAATCCCGTTACTGATGAATCGGAGACTTTTACTTATCTGATAGATTCTGTTCTTGGGTGTAATAATTCGTTTGCTACGCTTTCTGTTATTAAGAATGAACTTCCTAACGCAGGAGAAGATCAAACAGCTCTAGTGTGCTCTTTGGAAGGGGTTAATCTAAATTTAGATGACTATGTAGATGAAACTGCTGATGCAGGAGGAGTTTGGTACGATGGGGGTAATAATCTGATTAATAATAATCTTACGGAGATAGATTTAGAAGAAGGGTTGTATCGCTATACAGTTATTGGAAGTGTTCCTTGTACTGCAGATATTTCTTATGTCGAAGTGATTTTTATTGATGAAGTAAGCGCAGGAGAAAATGATACGATCGAAGTATGCTCTAATGCTACCGAAGTTAATTTAGATTCTTTTTTAGAAGTTGGTATTACTTCTTTTGGAGATTGGTATACTCCAGAAGGAGAGTTGTTTGATGGGATTTATAATCCAGAAGAAGGTCTAGATGGAGGTTATGAATATCATGTGTCTGCCGTTGGTTGTGCGTTGGAGATGTCTACTGTCAATATCGTTAACGAGCAATTTAACTTTGCAGGTGAAGATAGCCTAATAGTGTTCTGTGAGAATGGAGAGTTAATAGATTTAACTCAGTTCTTTTCTGGAGATGAGCTAAGCAGTGGAGTTTGGTTGAGTGGTGAAAGTGAATTAGAGTCTCAATTATTAATACCTGAACTCGGAGAGAACTCTTTTACTTTTAGGTCAAATCATACAATATGTCCTGTGGAACAGGTGATTTTCACTGTTTTTGTGGATGATAATCCAACGCTTCCTCAAATCCTAGATTTATATCTGTGTACTTCCGATGAACCTACTAGTCTAATGGAAGAAACTGGTTTTAATAATGATTCATGGGATATACAATGGTTTGATATCGATAATAATCCAATTTCGGACTCGCTTAATCTAGAAATAGGAGGTGATATGGAACTCTCTTTTGTAGTAAGCTCAAATAACAGCTGTCCTAATCTTCAGTCTAGCATAAGTGTAGAAATAGAAGAGAATGCTTTTCATAGTCAGGATATAGCGGTGCAATGGTGTCATGGAAGGGGTAGAATGGATATATGATGTTGGCTTCTTCGTCATGGACTCGTACAGATGATCAAGATAAATTTGAAGGCCTGAAGACTATCAAAAGATGAAATTTTAAAGAAAGCCAATGCATCCTGTAAAAATACCTTAATGGAAACCCTTCATATTAAGTTTGTTGATGCAGGAGAAGACTTTGTCATTGCTAAAATGCCTGTCACCAATAAGGTGCATCAGCCAGATGGGGTTTTACATGGCGGTGCAACTGTTGCCCTTGCTGAAACGGTTGGTAGTTCTGCAGTGTATACTTTCGAGGCTACAAATAATCCGATCTGCGAAAGTTCTCAAGCTAACTTTCAATTAGATTTTGTGAGTGGATTTCCTTACGAGGTCATTCCTGATGTGATTACATGTTTGAATCAGCCTATTTATATAAATTATCCAGTCGAGCCAAGTGATTTTGATATACAATGGAGCGCTCAAACTTCAGCTGTTTCAACTCAAATAGAGCTATTGAATTTAGGGTTAGGGTCTACTTTAGTTAGCTATACCATGTCAAATGATGTCTGCACGTTAACCGACTCACTTTTGATTACAATAGAAAATATTTTCTCACCCGTTTTGAGCGATAATATGATTGCGTGTTCGGGAGACGAGGTTTATATAAGTATTGATGCCGAATCTGTAAATACGATTTGGTATGTAGACGGAGATTTCATAGGTGAGGATTTAATGGTCTATCAGTTTACGGCTGACTCTAATTCGGAGGTTACAGTAGAAGCTCTGAATAGCATAGGGTGCTCAGCAGAAACATCGATTAATGTTACTGTAAATCAATCTCCCTTAGTTTTAATTAATGCGTTTGACTTAGCGCAGTGTGCGCCCTTCACAGTAGAGCTTTCGAATGTTTACGGAGAAGAGGATAACACTACTTATACCTGGGAAATAAATAACGAGTTGATTAATTTATCTACATACCTGTTAGAGGTTGATGAAGGGGCTTTATTTGATATTACCCTAAATGCACTCAGCTCGAATGGTTGTTTTTCAGAGATGTCATTACCTTCAGTAGTCGAAGGTTGGAGTAATTCGCATGCCCATTTTAGTGCTTCAGAAAATGAGCTTTCCTATTTAAATCCTACCACTGAGTTTACAAATGAGTCTATCGAGTTCGAGAATTTAAACTGGTTTATAGATGATGAGCTAGTCGAAACTCAATCTGAGTACTGGCAATATGAATTTCCTGATGAAGAATATGTTAATTATGAAGTTTGTTTAGAGGCTATTACAGTTAATAATTGCAGTAGTACTTATTGTGAGAGCGTTTTCGTGAATACTGAGCTTTTGGTGTATGTGCCGAGCGCATTTACTCCTAATAATGATGGAATTAACGAGGTGTTCTTTCCTGAAATTAAAGGGCACACAGATAATGACTATCAGTTAATAGTGTTTGATAGGTGGGGAGATGTGATATTCTTGTCTAATGATCCATTAGAGCCATGGGTTGGAAATGTGAATAATGGAGCTTACTATGCGCCTTCAGGCGTTTATGCTTACTCCTTGTCAGTGAAATCTAATTTTACAGCTGAATCGGCTCATTTTAAGGGGCACGTGACTTTAATCAGATAGGATTCTTATTAACTATAATTAGTTTTTTGCGGTGCAACTAAATTGACGCTAACTTTGTCTTCTGAGTAAGGATTTAAAGAAGAAAAATGATGAAGTTAAAGAGTTGGATAGCTGTAGTATTTATGATTGTATCATTATCAGCGTTTTCTCAGAATTATGAGATTAATAATGAGTTAGTCACAGCTTGTGGGGGGTCATTTTTGGATGATAGTGGAGGTGCCGGAGATGCTCCAGGGACTTCAGGTGCAGATTACACAAACACTTCCTACACATATACTATTTGTCCAGATAGTCCAGGTGATGTAATTTCCGTTGATTTTGCTCTTTTTAGTGTTTATCAAAGTGCCAATCCAAATAATAGCGATTATTTAGCTGTTTTTGATACTATTATACAGGTGAAAATACTCTAGGTAGTTATACAGGCAGTGCATTGCAGGGATTGTCTATTACTGGAACCGTGAATAATACTTCTGGTTGTTTAACTTTCGTCTTCAATCCTAGTGGTACAAGCCCTGGCACTTTTGCAGGGTGGGAGGCAATCATTTCATGCACTACACCTTGTGCTAACCCTACTTCAGTGTCCACTATTTCTGACCCTATTCCAGATTTGGATAATAGTGTTTCTGTTTGTCTCAATCAGCCAATTTCATTTGAAGATAACGGTTCTTTTGCTGCGGTTGGATTTACGCTAGACAATTACATATGGAACTTTGATGATGGAACGATTGTAGAAGGAGATCAAAATGTAGAACATGCCTTTTCTGACCCAGGAGAATACATTGTTACTTTAACTGTTGAAGATAATAATGGATGTCAGAATTTAAATCTAGTGCCACTTCAAGTGTTAGTTAGTACAATCCCCATTTTTAATACTGATTTTTCATCGGAGGTTTGTTTGGGAGGAGAAGGTTACGTAAATGGGAGTCCTATTCAAAGTCAAACTTGGACAGCTTTGCCCCCGCAAGTAGTTGCTGGTGAAACTTATCTTCCAGATGATGCAGGAGCCTCTTATACATCTGAATTGGTGTTTGACTTTTTCGATGACGGACAGACATTGGATGATTGCGATGATTTATTGAATCTGTCGATTAATATGGAGCATAGCTACATGGGCGATCTTCAAATCCAAGTAAACTGCCCATCTGGCAATACTGTGGTACTGGTAGAGTTTGGAGATGGAGGAGGGGGTACTTTTCTTGGTGATGCTCTTGATGATGGCAGTTTGGAGCCAGGTGTTGGCTATGATTATAGTTGGGATCCCGATGCAATAAATGGAAATTGGGGAGATAACTCAGTTGGTGTAGATATTTTGCCGGCAGGAACTTATGAGAGCTCCTATGATATGTGTGGTTTAGTAGGTTGTCAACTAAATGGTGAATGGACTATAGAGATAATTGATAATATTGGAGCTGATAATGGGTATATTTTTGAGTGGGGATTAAATTTTAGTCCTGAAATTATGCCTGGAATAACAACTTTTGCACCTGACTGAATTAGGGTTGGACAGCACTTGGGTAGAAGGGCCATTTATAACGAACACTTCTTCAGACGGAAATTTCTTAGATATTATGCCTCCTGCTCTTGGCGAGTATGAATATGTCTTCAGTGCTTCTAATAATTTCGGCTGTACTTTTGATACTACAATAGTAGTGGAAGTCGTTAATGGTCCTCAATTAACACTTCCGGATGAAATTGGATTCTGTGGTTCTGAATTTAATTTAGTTCCTGAAATAGTGAATGATTTCGATCAAGGGCCTTGTAATTATATCTTTACATTAGGTAATGAAAACGGTAATTCCTTTGATGACTCTCAAGTTGAAATTTACATTGATGGTGTTTTATCTGAAATATTGACAACATTCAACGTTGAGCAAGAGTTTGAGGTTCCGCTTAATACAGGAACAGAGATATCTCTTGAATATGTATTTTCATTTTGGGGTGAAGTAGCAGGAAATTTTGTATCTATTACCAATGATGCTGGTGTTGAGATTTTTAATAGCGGGACTGGTCTGGCTGAAGGAGGAAATTTTTAATGATGTAATCTATTGTGTTGGTCCTGGTCAAGTCCAGTTTTCATGGAGTCCTATAGATGGGTTAGATAATCCAAATGCTCCTTTTACTTCTGGTGATAATGTGCTTCCTACAACTTATACTTTGACCGCTTTTCCAGAAGGACATCCTGGATGTGAAGCTACAGCAAGTGTTTATGTGTTTCCTCAAATCGTCCCTGACTTAGGTGTTGATTCTGATATTACCATTTGTGCTAGCTCGGCACCTTTTTCTATGTATGATCAACTAGGAGGAACACCTGAAGAGGTAGGGACATGGAGAAATCCAGATGGTGACGAAGTGATTGATCTTTTTGACCCAGCTAATGATGCAGAAGGAACGTTTACATACTTATGGGAGGGGCAGGATTGTCCAACTTTGGAGACTGAGCTAGAAATTATAGTTGATTTATTAGAGTTAACTTTAAGCAATGATAGTTCTATTTGTCAAAATGGGATAGCATCTTTAGAGGCAACATTCAGTGGTAATATAGGGTCTGATGTGAATGTAGTTTGGAATAGTGGTTTATACAATGGAACTAACATAGATGTTCAGCCATTAATTAATCCTACAGTTTATCAAGCGCAAGCTTTTTACGGAGATAACTGTATCATTAATACAGATGAAGTTATAGTTACAACACTTCCTGCTCTTCAGATGTCAGGTTTATTAGACGAAATAATATGCTTGGGTGATTCATTAGCTTTAAGTGCTCAAAATGAATCTGGAGGGCTAGAGCCATACACGTTTACTTGGACGTCTATTAGCACTTCAGATGTTGGAGAGTCAGTAATATTAAAACCAGAGCAAACAACCACTTACTGTTTAGAATTGACTGATGCATGTGAAAGTACACCTTTGGAAACATGTTTTGATATACAGCTCAACGAAATCATATCGTCATTGTTTGTTGGAGTTAATACTAGTGGTTGTGCGCCTATCTCTGCTGATTTCCAGGGTACAGCAGCTGATTTAGCTATTGTAAATAGCGTTGTTTGGGAGTTCGGAGATGGAGCTACCTCTAATAGCATAAATCAAGCTTCTCATACGTATACTGAACCTGGAATTTATGATGTGAATTTAACTATTACAGGTACAGACGGATGTGTATATGAAAGTTCGCAGGAAGGCATAATAAATACCTATAATGTTCCTAATGCCGAGTTTACAGCTGAAGAACTTACAGTAGTGCTTCCGAACAATACATTTTTCTTTGAAAATTTCTCTACAATTAATGATTTTAATTATTGGACATTTGATAGTTATGGAACTTCTACGGATGAAAACCCAGAATTAACCTTTCCTGTAGAAGTTCCTGCAGAATTTGAGGTAGAACTCGTTGCTCAGAGCAATCAGGGATGTTCGGATACAGTATCTTA
Organism: Flavobacteriales bacterium UBA4466; assembly: GCA_905182895.1. Classification (GTDB taxonomy): domain Bacteria; phylum Bacteroidota; class Bacteroidia; order Flavobacteriales_D; family Sanyastnellaceae; genus ASP10-05a. Next base: position 109,839 of record CAJJDD010000004.1, on the reverse strand, counting down.
TAGTGTTTATTTAAATAATGGCTTTTCACTTTTCGCACCATCCTCTTTCACTCCTGATGGTGACGGAATTAATGAAGTTTGGAAAATAGAAGGTGTTGACATCGATGAAGATGACTTTAGCCATGGAATATGACAGAGATGGAACAACTATTTTCCAGTCTTTTGACCCTACTCAAGTTTGGGATGGTTCTCACATGTCTGGAGCTTATTATGTTCCTAATGGTGTTTATTCTTATCAGATTATTACTCGAGCTAAAACTTCAGGAGATAAACAGAAAATTTCTGGACATATCACTATTCTTAGATAGAGAAATATATACGCAACCTTCTTCCGTAATGTTTTGTCTTAACTTTGAATAAAAAATTTAAGGTACATGTTAGATAAGATGTTCGCTACTATTTTGATGATTATGGGGTCAATAGTAATGATAAATGCCCAAGTCTATGAAATAGAAAATGGAAGTGTAACTGCTTGTGGAGGAGTTTTTTATGACGACAACGGAGGGGTGGATGATTTAGATGGGATTATAGGTAACGATTATTCACCAAGTTCATATACTTACACGATTTGTCCTGAAACTGATGGAGACGGAATTCAAGTGAGTTTTGTTGGGTTCAGTGTTACTCAAAACATAAACCCTGATAATAGTGATATCTTATTAATTTATAATGGTGATTCCGCAACAGGAACTCCAATGGGGAATAGCAATTCTCTTAATTTTTCAGGAATAACATTCAGTGCTACAGCAGATAATCCTACAGGGTGCTTGACTTTCGTTTTTATTCATAATGAGCTAAATCCTGTTACGGGAGGCTGGCAGGCAAATCTTGATTGCATTACCCCTTGTTCAACACCCATAGCGAATGGGTCAATAGTTAGTCCTGTGCCAGATGCTAATAATGCTATACAAACATGCCTTGGGCAAAGTATTTCCTTTGCAGATATTGGTTCAACTCCTGCTCCTGGATTTACGTTAGAAAATTACATCTGGAACTTTGGAGATGGTGAATCAAGTATTGGTCCAGCGAATGTAGATCATGAATATGATGTGTAGGAGAATATATCGTTACTCTCGTAGTAGAAGATAATAATGGGTGTCAAAGTACTAATGTAACACCATATCAAATTTTAGTAAGTACCATCCCTATTTTTAATACTGACTTTTCTGAAGAGGTTTGTTTAGGTGGAGATGGGTATTTGGATGGAAATCCAGTTCAAGGAGTTACTTGGACTTCACTTCCCCCACAAGTCGTGTCAGGAGTCACCTTTCTAGCAGATGGAGTAGGGTTTGAGTTTAATTCCTCTTTGGATTTCAACTTCTTTGAAGATGATCAAGTGCTAGAGAATTGTGAGGACCTTTATAGCATTGATGTAAATATGGAGCATAGTTACATCGGTGATTTAGATATTACTATCACCTGCCCAGATGGGACGGAGGTTATTTTACTTGACTATCCTAATGGAGGAGGTGGAGGTTTTCTCGGAGAGCCAATAGATATTGGAGGTGATTTCACGCCTGGTGTTGGTTATGATTATGCATGGACTCCAGAAGCTACTAATGGTACTTTTGGTGATAATGCCATTGGAGGAAGCCCCTTGCCATCTGGGAATTATGAGACTACAGGAGATTTATGTGATCTTGAAGGATGTCCTTTAAATGGACAATGGACTATGACCATAGTAGATAATCTAGGTGCAGATGATGGGAATATTTTTGAATGGGGAATATCTTTAAATCCAGAGTTGTTTCCTGGTGTTACCACATTTACTCCTGAGGTTGGTTTAACTGCAGACAGTACTTTTATCACAGGGGACTTTATAATTTTCACATCTGATGATGCTAACTATGTAGAGTTTACTCCACCTGCTTTAGGCTCTTATGAGTATGTGTTTACCGCTATAAATTCATTCGGATGTTCTACTGATACTATATTGAATATTGAAGTAGTAAACGGCCCTGTTATAGACGCAGGATTAGATTTGCTCATCTGTAATGACCCGTTACAGATGGATTCACAAGTCATCACGAATGACTTCGAGCCTGAACCATGTGAATTCACCTTTGTACTTTCAAATAACGGAGGATTTGGATTTAATAGTTCAGAGGTGATCGTTTCTTTCGATGGAGTGGTAAACCAAACGTTAATTGCTTTTGGTGTATCTGAATCGTTTGATATAGCTGTTCCTTCTGGCAGTGAATTGACATTAGAATATGTGTTTTCTACATGGGGAGAAGGTGGAGGGAATGTGGTCACAGTATTGGATGATTCAGGTACGGCGGTATTCGAAAGTGATGAATCTCCTTCAGAAGGAATTATTTTTCAAGAAGCCGTAGTCTGCAGTGGCTCTGCTCAGTTGCAGTACGAATGGTCACCAGTAGAAGGATTAAGTAATCCTTTTTCTCCTAGCCCTACAGTAGATGTAAGTCAGACTACTGAGTTTACACTTTCGGTTTATCCAATGGGATTTGAGGGGTGCCTTACTACGGATGTAGTTACAGTATCAGTTGATCCAGCTGGAGACCCAGGTACGGATTCTACATTGGTATTGTGTTATAATTACGGTTTTTTCGATTTAATAGATATGCTGGGAGGCAATCCAGTTTCTACCGGAGAATGGATTGATGGAAATGGAAATGTCGTAGTTGGCACATTCAACACGGTCACCGATGCGAGTGATGTATTCACTTATACAGTTACCAATGCAGGATGTACAAATAGCGCTCAACTAGACATTACTGTTATACCGCAAGGAGATCCTATTTGTTGTGAATTTGATTATACTTCTGAGATTACAGATGCGCTTTGCAACGCTTCTTCAGATGGAACCTTCAGCATTAACATGAATAGCAGCTCGGAAGGAGGGCCATGGACTATTACCTTGTTAGATGGAGTTCCTATAATACAAATAGCCGACAACCAAACAACATTTACTGGACTAGCTGCTGGTTCGTATGAAATAGGAATAGAAGATGCTGGGTTATGTATTACTAACTTTACTATAGAGATTACTAGAACCACCAGTAATAGCCATAGAAGCAGTTGTGGATACTACCATTTGCATAGGAGGAACTGCTTTGTTAGACAGTTGGAGTGCTACTGATCTTTTTAACAATTATAGCTACACATGGATAGATTTAGGGACAGGCCCGCAGTCTGTACAGCCATTATCTAATCAAGTTTACCAGGTTTTCGCTACCACGGCAGATGGCTGCTTAAGTCCAACAGAAGCGGTAGTAGTTTCTATCTATGACCCACTTTCTTTTATGGTAAGTGATGATACTTTTGTCTGCCAGGATTCACCTATAGTTTTAGAAACAATAAACCCAAACGGAGGATTCGGAGGAATTAATTTTTCTTGGGCAGTGAATGGAAATCCATTTTCTAGTTTAGATGAGGTTTTGATTTCACCTAGCTCTACTACCGAGTATTGTGTCACGTTTACAGATGGATGTGAAACGCCAGCTATAACAGAATGTATTTTGATAGAAGTGGAAGAAACACCTACCATTAGCCTCTTTTCAAGCTCTACTTATGGATGTGTTCCACATGAAGTTGTTTTTGAAAATCAATCTAATGATGCCGACTATGTAAATAGCTTTTGGGATGTAGGAGATGCTAGTTATTCAGGTGCTTCAGTGGTGGAGCATATTTATGAAGAAGCTGGTTTGTATGATGTCAAATTAACATTAGAGTCTGCATTTGGGTGTTTTTATCCACAGATTTTTAGTGATTATATGCAAGTTTATCCTTCTCCTAATCCTGAATTTAGTCATGACCCTTATGTCACTACCATTCCAGAGACAGTGATAGAGTTTATCAATCTTACAGAAGGAATTATAGTAGAACAAATGTGGGTTTTTGATACTTTAAACGTTTTAGGGATAAGCACTGAAGTCAACCCTACATTTGAATTCCCTGCAACTCAGGGAGGAATCTATCCTGTTAGTTTGTATGTTATAGACTTTAATGGATGTGAAGCTACTTTGGTTAATAATGTGGCTATAAATGACCTGTTAAATGTATTCGTTCCTACGGCTTTCACCCCTAATTCTGATGGAATAAATGATGTGTTATCTATAAAAGGAACAGATATCGATGAAAATAGATTCAGATTAAAAATGTTTAACCGTTGGGGTGAAACGGTATTCGAGTCTTATAATCTAAACACTTCGTGGGATGGAAGTCACATGAATGGAGATTATTATGTAGAAAAAGGTTTGTATAATTATGTTATTGAAACCTACAGCCTCAGCACTACTAATAGAATAGAAATCCAAGGCCACGTTACAGTAGTTAGATAAGCTCGACATTTCGCTATAGTTAATGGGGCAGATTATATTTCAGACGTGCTGGATTTATTAACTTGACTAGTGAGCTTACTCGCTTTTACGAGTGACTAATGCAGGTTGTTAATTAAATGCTTCAATCGGTATGGAAACTTCTTTGTGAACCGTCTTTGTATTTCTACATTTGCCGTTCTAAAATTAAAGAAATGAACATTCACGAGTATCAAGGTAAATCTATATTAGAAAGCTTCGGAGTAGCTATACAAAGAGGTAAAGTTGTAGATAGATTAGAAGACGCTGAAAATGCAGCTAAAGAATTAAGCTCAGAGACGGGTACTGAGTGGTTTGTGATTAAAGCACAGATTCACGCTGGAGGTAGAGGGAAAGGAGCTTGTATAGAAACTGGTTCTCATGGAGTAGTTTTAGCTAAAGGTTTAGACAAAGTAGAGGAGGTGGTTAAAGGAATTCTAGGAAATACTCTCATAACTCTTCAGACAGGAGATGACGGAAAGAAGGTAAATAAAGTTCTAATCGCTGAGGATGTGTATTACCCTGGAGATACTGAGCCAGAGGAGTATTATATGAGTGTTTTATTAGATAGAACTACGGGAAGAAATACAATTATGTATTCCACGGAAGGTGGAATGGATATAGAAACTGTAGCTCATGATACTCCACACCTTATTCATAAAGAAGAAATAGATCCTAAAGTAGGTTTACAGGGGTTCCAGATGAGAAAGATAGCTTTCAATCTAGGTCTTTCAGGTGATGCCTTTAAGAACATGTGTAAGTTCGTGAATTCTCTTTATAACGCATACGTAGGTAGTGATTCTAGTATGTTTGAGATTAATCCAGTATTAAAAACATCTGATGCTAAAATTATAGCTGTAGATGCTAAAGTTACTTTAGATGCTAACGGATTATTTAGACACAAGCCTTATTTAGAGCTAAGAGATAAGTCAGAAGAAGATCCTATAGAGGTAGAGGCAGATGAAGCTGGACTAAACTATGTGAAACTTGACGGAAACGTAGGTTGTATGGTTAACGGAGCAGGATTAGCCATGGCTACTATGGATATTATAAAACTAAGTGGAGGAGAGCCTGCTAATTTCCTAGATGTGGGTGGTACGGCAGATGCAGAAAGAGTAGAAACTGCATTTAAAATCATTCTTAAAGATCCTTCTGTAAAAGCTATTCTAGTGAACATATTCGGAGGAATAGTTAGATGTGATAGAGTAGCGCAGGGAATAGTAGATGCTTATAAGAATATGGGCTCTATTCCAGTGCCGCTGATTGTGAGATTACAAGGGACGAATGCTGTAGAAGCTAAAGCACTTATAGACGCTAGTGGATTAGAAGTTACTTCAGTAGTATTGCTTCAGGAAGCTGCTGATGCAGTTAAAGCTGTAGTAGCATAAATAAAAGACTAATTATAGAAGAGATGAGGCTAATTCCATTAGCCTCATTTTTTTTGCTTAACTTCTGGTTCTTTGACCTCTGATACTGCCTTAAATCCATAATCTACATTTAAGTTAAACTCTCTAAGAGCTACTTCTTTATCTGAGGACACCGGAACACAGTTTATCCCACCAGAGCACATTATCGGCTAGCAGTAAACCACCTGGTTTTAAAACTCTATATGCCTCATTAAAAAGTAGGATACATCTTTTTATTCGCGTCTATGAAGATCAAATCAAAGCTTTCAGAACCCAAATCTTCCATCGATTCCGCTGCATCTCCGTACTTAATATTTATTAGACTTGAATAAGGTGAAGAGCCTATAAACTTCTCATGAAATGTTTCCAGTTCATCGTTTACTTCTAGACTTAAAAGAGACCCTTTCTCTTGTAATCCTTCAGCTAAACAGAGCGCACTATAACCAGTAAAAGTGCCTAATTCTAGGATGCTTTGTGGTCTTTTCAACTTGCTTATAAAAGAAAGTAATCTGCCTTGTACTCTTCCCGAAATCATTTTGGGCTTTAGCGCTTTTCTAAATGTTTCCTTTTCTAATTCTATTAGATACTGAAGGAATATCATTTGCACTAGCCTGCACGTAGTCTTCTATTAAATCTTCTCTCATGTTTTACTCACAGTCTGCTCCGAAAGAGGCTAGGAAAATCGAAATGTCATTTATATTGGTGAAACCATCTCCAGTAATGTCAGCCAAACAATTGCCATTGGAGCATCCAAAGTCTCCAAGTAAGATTCCTAGATCTAATACTGATACAGCTAGATCACTATCTAAGTCTCCTTCACACGGTCCAGCCTCTAGTGTTAGTTCATCTCCCATTATGTCACCATCGCAGTTGTTATCTATGCCCTCAAATGTTCCAGGAGCATTTGGGTATATAGAGCTGTTCGTGTCATCACAGTCAAATATATTTTCTACTCCATCCAGATCATTATCGACTATTCCAGCACAAACATTAAAATCATCTATGCAGAATTCGAGTAAACAAATCTCGCATGCAGCCTCAGTTCCAAATGGAGGGCATTGAGTAAGGCAGTTATCTACCAGGCAACTCACCTGCTCTCCGAAACAGGCAGAACAAGAAGGTGTCAGTTCCGAATTTTCTATGATACAAGAAGTAACGCATCCGTTCAAGTCTGAATCAAAAAGACATCCTAAGCCACAATCCTGAGCTGTTTGGATAACAGCATCTATGGTTATTTCCTAGATAATCCAAATCATCATCAGTGCAATTTCTTGAGAAAAACCAGAAGTAAAAATGCAAAAGCATAAACTAGCGATTATTAATAGATTTTTCATGATGGTAAAGATAGTGATTATTGAACCTCTAGGAGATGATTGGAGTATTCAAAGATGCCTATAAATTCGCATGAAATTAGTAATATTAACTATAATTTAGAATCTAAGCAGAGTTGATTCCAGGGCTTAAAACAAGTAAGCGTTTCCTAGGATTTAACCTTTTGATTGCCTTCAATTATCTTACCTTAGTCCTCATGAAAACACAGAACAGAATCCGTCTTTTGGGCTTAGCTACTCTCGTAGGTATGCCATTAGTGGCTTTTGTTATAGCATGGATTTTTTCATTAGAATTTCCGTTAATAGGCTGGTTTATACCAGAAAATTTTTTGCTTCAATTAGCTGTAGGAGTATTTTACGGAGTGCTTATAGCAGTAATGGCTTCTTGGATAACAGAAAGGAATTTCATGAGCTCTGTCAGAAATAAATACCATAACTTATTATCTAGCTTAAAATTAACATGGTTTGACGTGTTCTTTATATCCATTTGTGCGGGTATAGGAGAAGAAATTCTATTCCGTTACGCGTTACAATATGTAGTTGGGATTTGGATAGCCGCTTTACTATTCGTAGCTGTCCATGGGTATTTAAATCCGAAAGATTGGAGAATCTCAGCGTATGGACTATTTATGGTAGTGGCCTCCGCGGGATTCGGATATATGGCAGAAAAATTAGGAATGCTGTCTGCCATAACAGCACATGCAGCTGTAGATGTTTACTTGCTAGCTCAACTGAAATTGGAAGATAAAAAAACTACCTTTGAATCTATCGAATATGATTACGACTAAAAATTTAAAAAAATCCTACGGAAGCCTAGAGGTACTGAAAGGTGTGGATTTAGAAATCTCCTAAAGGTGAGATCGTCTCTATAGTGGGCGCTTCTGGCGCAGGGAAAACTACATTACTCCAAATATTAGGAACACTGGACTCTCCAAACTCTGGTGAATTAATGTTTAATGGTAAAAACATAGCTGATTTATCTTCTAAGGCACTGGCCAGGTTTAGAAATGAGCACATTGGGTTTATATTTCAGTTTCACCAGCTTCTTCCTGAATTTACAGCTATAGAAAATGTATGTATGCCTGCTTTAATAGGAGGTAAAAGTATGTCTGAATCGAAAATGAAAGCCTTAGAACTCTTAGATACTTTAGGGTTGAAAGACCGTGCCTCTCATAAACCAGCGGAGCTTTCTGGTGGAGAGCAGCAGAGAGTAGCAGTAGCTAGAAGTCTAATAAATTCCCCAGATGTGATTCTAGCAGATGAGCCAAGTGGGAACCTAGATTCAAAAAATGCCAAAGAATATGGATGACCTTTTCTTTGAATTACGAGATAAACTAGGTCAAACATTTGTACTAGTTACTCATAACTTAGAGTTAGCTCGTCAAGCAGATAGAATGTTAACTATGGCTGATGGACGAATGACCGAATAATAAACCTTAACTTTGAGTATATGCTCCATGCCCTTAAGATCTGCCAGTTGCGATAGTTGTTTAGTTGCAATGCTACGCTAATCCATGACTGAAGGACTTAGTTACTATAAGTTTATAGAGAACAAAGGCCAGCTATCGAGATAAAGTTCTGTTTACTGCAGATCTAGAAAACGGCACCATCTTAGATGAAAAAGACAGATTTACCTATTCACTAAGAAACGCTGAAGATTTAAGTAGAATATCCGGATACCACGCAGCTCCGCCATCTTATAGAGATTATAGTATGAGGAGTCATGCCTATGAAGTAATGTTTGATGGCAGCAACACAGAAGAGATTAATGGAGCGAACCTCCTTCCTGGAGTTACCAGCTATTTCAAAGGAAACGACCCGAATAATTGGGGCTCTGGATGTAAATCTTTTGCAGAGATTACCTATCTAAATTTATATGAAGGAATAGATCTGAGAGTCTACGCAAATGATTTTCTACTAAAATTCGAATACTACATATCTCCTGGGGTAGACCCGTCTTTAATTTCTCAAGTCTACAACTATACAGATGGAATTAAACTAAGAGAGGGAAAAGTAGAAGTCAAGACGAATGCAGGAATGATGAATGAACTTAAGCCTATTTCATTCCAGAAAGAAGGAAAGGACAATATCTTCATCGCGAGTAAGTATGTGAAAACTAAAAACAAGATTTCCTACCAATTCCCTAATGGGTATGATGATTCAAAGGAGCTAGTAATAGACCCAGAGCTAGTGTTTAGTACCTATTCAGGTTCTTTTACAGATAACTTTTGGTTACACAGCCACGTTTGATGATGATGGTTTTTTGTACTCTGGTAGTTCAGCTTTTGGTAGTGATTATCCTGTTACTCTCGGTAGCTTTGAAGAAAATTGGTCAGCTGGAGTGGTAGATATAGCATTATCTAAAGTAGACACTACAGGTACTTTTTTAATATGGTCGGCTTATCTAGGAGGAACAGGGAATGAGCTTCCTCATAGTATAATGGTAAATGAAGATGATGAGCTATATGTTTTGGGTTCAGCTAGTTCTAGTGACTTCCCTACATCGGTAGATGCTTATAGTTCTGTTTTTGGCGGTGGGTCATTTATAGGATTAGGAACTCTAGGGTTAAATTACGATACTGGCTCAGATATCATTTTAGCCAGAATAAGTGCAGATGGTTCTGAGTTATTGGGAAGTACTTACATAGGTGGCGCGGATAATGATGGACTTAATTTTGGCTCAGAGTTAAAGTATAATTATGCAGATGAAATTAGAGGAGAAATACAGCTGGACGAGGATGGAAATGTATTCGTAGTCTCCAGTACCTACTCCACTGATTTTCCTGTAAGCTCAAATGCAGCTCAACCAACAAATAGTGGAGGTCAAGAAGCAGTAGCGTTTATGATGAGTCCAGATTTGTCTAACCTGGAATGGAGTACTTATGTAGGAGGGACCTCAAATGATGCAGGTTATTCTCTCACCTTTGACTCTAACTCTAATGTGGTCATCTGTGGCGGAACTCAATCGGTGGATTTCCCACTCTCATCCTCTGCCATTCAGGGAGCCATAGGTGGAGATGTCGATGGGTTTTTTACTAGAATAACCAATGCTGGCCAAACCATAGATTATTCCAGTTATTATGGCTCTTCAGATTACGATCAACTTTATTTTATAGAAACTGATGCATCAGATAATGTTTATGTGTTTGGTCAGACAGAGCATACTCAATCTGATTTTATATTAAATGCAGATTATAATACTATTGGAGGAGGCAGATGATTACCAAGTTCGATTCTGCATGGAAATATCAGTATGGAGTACAGCTTCGGAACGGGTGGAGGTCAACCTAATATTTCCCTACATCTTTTATGGTGGACGTGTGTGATAGGATTTATTTGAGTGGGTGGGGAGGCCCTACAGGTAATACAGGTCTGGGTGTTATAGGTATGGATGTTACTCCAGATGCATATAAGGATATAGCTACCAATGGAGATTTTTATCTCATGGTTTTGTTTGATGACGCCAGTGATATTTTTTACGGGTCATTTTTTGGTGGAAGCCAAAGTAACGAGCATGTAGATGGCGGAACTAGCAGGTTTAGTAGAAAAGGCCAAATTTATCAGGCAGTATGTGCGGGGTGCGGTTCTAATGATGACTTTCCGATAGTGCCTGACCCAGGTGCTGTTTCGGAGACTAATAACTCTTTTAATTGTAATCTCGGAGTCTTCAAATTCGATTTTGAGATTCCTACAACTATCGCTGATTTTAATGTTCCTGATCAGATTTGTGTGAACCAACCATTCACGGTAAATAACCAAAGTATTTTTAGTCAAGATTACACATGGGATTTTGGAGATGGTTCTGATTTACAATTTGGTCCTAATCCGACACATACGTATTTACTTCCTGGGACTTATGAAATTACCATTAACCGTTTCTAGTTTAGAAACCTGTAATGGAACTGACCAAATAATAGAAACAGTTACCATAGAAGAAAATTCGGTCACCACCAGTGAGGATAGACTTCTCTGCTTAGGTGATTCAGCTGTTTTAGGAAATGAAGCCGAAGACCCTAGTTACGAATATACATGGTCACCGATTACTTATTTGAATAATCCCGCGGTAGGCAATCCTACAGCTACCCCGCTAAATGATATAGCTTATATTCTTTCTATTCAGAGAGGAGCTTGTATAGACACATTATTTCAAACCATAGAATTAGAAGACTTAGAAATAGCTGTTTCAGAAGATCTTTTATTGTGTGATGGAGGAGAAGTCATATTAGAACTTATTACAGCTAATAATTTAGAAGTCACTTGGAGCAGCAGTCCTGCATTTGTAGATATGTTAAATGATACTCCAGGTGATTACAGTATAAACCCTATAGTCACAGAGACTACAACATTCTACGTTCTAGCGCAAGGAGAGCTCTGCTCAGAAACAGCTGAAGTACAAGTGGCAGTTTTTACAGATTATGTGGAATTAGAAGGTGATTTGAATATTTGTGCTGGAGACACAATAGAGGTGTCTGTGGTTCAGCCCATGGATGGGTTAACTTATACTTGGACTCCAACGGCCAATGTTATTTCAGGTCAGGGAACAAGTGAAGTTCTGGTAACTACAGATGAGGGAATTGTTCTTACTGTGGAAGCCTCGTCATCAGGCTGTGAAGTCGAAGATTCCATAACTATCGGAGTAATAAATGATACAGGAGATACATTTATTGTTACAGCTACTCCACCTACTATTATTTCGGGGCAGGAGAGCCAGTTGAGTGTTTCTGTTACTGGTTTAGAATATACTTGGCAGCCATCAGAAACGTTGAATAATTCGGGTATTCAAAACCCTATTGCTACGCCACTAGAAACGACCACTTATCTGGTAACTGCTGGAACAGGGGACTGCGTAAGAAGCGGAGTAGTTACGGTCACCGTAGTAGATTTCATCTGTGGAGAGCCGCTTATTTTTCTTCCAAACGCGTTCAGTCCGAATTCAGATAATGAAAATGATGTACTCTATGTTTATGGTCAGAATTTAACTGAAGTACACTTGGCCATCTTCAACAGATGGGGACAGAAAGTATTTGAAACCTATGACCAAAGCATAGGTTGGGATGGTCTTTATAACGGAGAAATGTCATCACCAGCAGTCTTCGATTATTACTTAGAAGTTACCTGCGAAGGAGGCGTAGATTACTTCGAAAAAGGAAACGTAACACTGGTGAGATGACCCGCTATTTAGCACATATCACACTTGTTTTCTTGGCGGTGCAATGCCTATCAAATCAAGCTAACTCTCAGGATATTCACTTCAGTCAGTTTTTTAATGTTCCTGGGAATTATAACCCTGGAGATGCAGGAAGGTTTGATGGGGATTACAGAATAGGAACTGTCTACAGAAGTCAGTGGAGAACGGTAACTGTACCTTTTACCACTTTTGGTATTAGTGCTGATGCTAATAAGCTATTCCCAAAAAAGCCTATTGGAACAGGGGTAGCCATTTTTAGAGATCAAGCTGGAGATGGTAATTTCACGACTACCCAAGTAAATCTTTCGGGTTCATATAAGCTCCCTTTTTTATCTGATTCCACTCAGAGTATCTCGTTAGGACTTCAGGTGGGAATTACACATAAATCCATAGATTTTGAGGCTTTCGAATGGGGAAGCCAGTTCGATGGAGTAGTTTACAATCCCAACTTAGGAACGAATGAGTTTTTCCAGAATGATAAGAGTACCGTTTTTGATTTTCATTTAGGAGTGCAGCATAAGAAAGCTTTCTCCGATAAATTGGCGCTCACTTCTGGAGTCTCCTTTTTTAATATATCCTTTCAGAACCAGAGTTTCTCTGAAGAAAAAGTGCCCCTTTTTACCCGAACCAATATTCAAGCCATAGCAGACTATCAGTACAATGAAAAGCTAAAGATTCTGCCAGCCATGAACGTAAGTCTCCAAGGAAAATTCAGAGAATGGAACATAGGAGGAGCAGTGCGTTATAACCTCACAGAGCCTCAAGGAGTGAGACAAGAGGCAGGAGCAGGTTTGTTTTACAGAAGCGGAGATGCTGGCTATGTTTATTTTGATTTCATATACGATAAGTGGAAAACGGGTATAAGCTATGACTTTAACTTTTCCGACTTGAAAGTGGCTAGCAATGGGAGAGGAGGACTAGAACTCACGCTGGTTTATGTCTTTAAAAAATTCCGTCCTCGAATCGTGGGAGGAAGAGTTTGTCCCGATTTTATCTAGCGCTTATTTAGTCCATAAACTTTTACCAGAAGAACATATTGAATGTGGTTAGATGTTCTAGTTTTGCTGTCTCATGGAAAAGAAAGAGGATAAATTAGTTTGGGCATATATGCTAGCATTCAGAAAGTATAGATAGCACTCTCAGGGGTGCTTGAAAAGCCAATAAACCAAAATTTCCATAAATTTTACATAGACAATTTCGGTACGCTCTGTTTGATGGAGTTTGTGTTAGTGGCCTCTCTATTTGTGAATATGATATTGAACTACGATGAGTTTAAAAGCGGAATAAATAAGGTGCATCTTATTGGCACAGGACTTAGCTTGGTCTGCTTTCTTGTCAAAGTGATTTTCTTCTTTATGGGAGTGTTTAAAGTAATGTAGATACCTACTTTACTCTATTCATTTTCATGCTTTTTATCATCCAGTTAGGAAGTGGCTTAAGAGGATTCCTGTTCTTTAGGTTTATAAATAAGCCGAACTTCTTCATAATTGGTACTTTATGAGTCTCCACGAATTCTATTAGCGTGCCGTCAGGATCTTCTATGTAAGAGAAATGACCAGCAGCATCTCCCATATCAAAACTATTGGAAGAGTCTACAGTAAATGGTCTGCCAGCGGCAGCGCATTCTTCTCTAAGCAAGCTCATTCCTGATATATCAAAGCATATGTGGATATATCCTAAATCACCCCATAATCTTCCTTCATATATCTTTTGCTGCGGTCTATCTGTAGCTTGGATTAATTCTATTTCTGTAGGACCGAGCAGTTTACTAAACCCTCCAGCTTTTCTTGTGCTTGAATGTCTTAATAAAACTCTCCGAAACTCTTTATCGCCAGAGGGGAGGTTCGTGAAATCATCGAAAGATCCTTCTTCCTCATAGACTAGCTCATCATAACCTAAAATTCCTGAGTAAAATGCTTTAGACTCTTCTATATCAGAAACACCTATGGTAACACCCAGTACTCCTCCGAAAGAACCTTTTTCATCAGAAAACTGATAAGCGTCCTCATAAATCTCTACGATGTTATTTCCTGGATCTCTAAAGTACAAGTGTTCTTTTCCTTCAGGAGATGTTAATACTTCTGTGAGCATAGAAATTCCAGCTTTGTTTAATGCTGCATGACTAGCAGTTACGTTTTTAGAACGCACTTTCATGCAGTTCACACCTAAATCTCCTAACTGAACTTTGAACTTAGCCGCTAATGGAGTTCTACCTTTATACTGCCAGATTTCCAATCCACCTCCTCCACGCATATTCATAGAAAGTATGGCATGTCTAGTTCTCGGCTTTCCTGCAGTGTATGGAAGCATCAGCTCGGCAGTAGCTTCATCCTCAAACACCCGAATATCAAATCCTAAATGATTCTTATACCACTGAAAAGTGGAGTGAGCGTCAGTAGTTCCTATTCCTATCTGCTGAATTCCGTTGATTACCTTTCTCTCCATTCCGTTAGTTAGGGCTTATGTTTTTGGCTATTCTTCTGTACAGCGGTGGTAAGTACCTACTGATGTATAAGAGTACGATTTCACCTGAGCCTATAAAGATATTGTTTTTCCTTTGAGCTGCTCTTCTCAGTATTTTCTCAGCGGCTTTTTCAGCAGATACTCCTCCAGCTTGGCCCGCGTCCATTTCACCATGTTTCTTGCCATCAGAATTCAGTGCGTTTATAGAAATATTGGTAGTAATTCTGCCAGGGCTTACTATAGAAACAGAAGGTGAGTCAGGTTCTAGTTGCATAGATTGAAAATATCCTTTCAGCGCATGTTTAGATGCTGCATAAGCAGATCTTAATGGAAATCCATATTCTCCTACCACAGAGCTAATAGCTATGATGTGAGCCTTGTTCGCTTTAAGTAGTAAAGGCATGCAGTGGGTAGTCCACTCTATGGTTCCTAAAAAGTTCACTTGCATAATTCTATTTACCACAGAGAACTCAGTGTCTTTGGCTAAACCTCTTTGAGATATTCCACCGTTGTTAATCAGTAGATCTAAGCGGTCAGTTCTTCTGCTCAATTCATTAAAAGCATTAACTAGAGATTTAGAATCAGATAAATCCATAGGAATTGCATGGATTTTCACATGATTCGTTTCTAATTCATTCTTTAAACTTTCCAATTTATCGGTAGATCTGGCTCCTATAAAAATGGTGCACGGTGAACTCGCTAAATTTCTTACCATAGCTTCTCCTATACCAGAGCTGGCTCCAGTTACGAAAACAGTTTTTCCTGAATAATGTGCCATTTAATTTGGGATTTGGCTAAAGATGAAAATGCAGTATAGGCTGAATAATATAATACCGCTTAATAAGCTTAATTTTTTTTTGAACACCATAAGTGGAAATAAGATTCCCGCTATTCCCAGCATCCATAAAATATCGATATTCATAATTTTAGCATCTATCACCAGGGGTGAAATTATGGACGTAGTTCCTAGCACAGCTCCTATATTAAATATATTGGAGCCTAGTAAATTACCTAGGGCTATATCTGTTTCTTTTCTATAAGCAGCTATTGCACTAGCCGCTAATTCAGGAGTACTTGTCCCGAAAGCCACTATGGTAACACCTATTACAGACTCACTTAAATTAAAACTTCTCCCTATGTCCATAGCTCCGCCTAAGAACCATTCTGAGCCTAAGTATAATGCTACCATTCCTCCGAGCAAGAGCAGGATTAGTTTCATCATGCTTTCCTTCTCTGTATCGGTATCTATCTCTATATCTCCATTATCAAGGTGAGATTTTCCGCGTTGCAATAACTTATAAATGTAAACCACCAATGTCACGAGTAAAACACCACCTTCAAACCGAGTTATGAGATTGTCTAGGCCAAAAATAAAAGCCAGTGCTGCAGAAAAAAACCATTACAGGCCACCCAGCAAATCATCTGTTTACCGCTATGGGAAACATGATAGCTGTAATGGCGAGCACTAGTCCTAAGTTGGCTATGTTAGACCCCACCACATTTCCCATGGCTATGTCTGGGTTTCCATTAAGAGCAGATTTTATGCTTACTATAAGTTCTGGAGCACTTGTACCCAAAGAAACTACGGTTAACCCTACTACCATCGGGTCCATGTTCAATTTAAGGGCTATTCCCGAAGCGCCTTTTACCAATAGGTCACCACCAAATATTAGTACAGCTAGTCCTAAAATGAGTAATAAGTAGTCCAAGTTTAATATATTTTAAGTTGAAGGTTGATTGTCTTTACCCGATTCAGGTGTCTCAGAACTAGAGTCCTCTTTTTTTACACCAGAAGAAGAGATAGAATCAGAAGGAGTGAGTGGATTAATAGGTTCTTTTATTTCAGGTTCAGTAGGTTCAGTCAGGAGTAGGTTTTACACTTTTCTCTAAGGTGTCTTGGGCTTTTTTAGCTTGACGCTGTGCCAACTGAGCTGCATTTTCTATTTCGTTTCTTACTTGCTTAGCGCTGTCTGTAATGTCTTTAGCGCTGCTCATTATCTCACGCTGGATATCATTTCTAGCTTCTCTAAACTGATAGGTAGCTTTTCCTATGGTTTTAGCCAAACTAGGAATGCCTTTAGCCCCAAAGAACAGCAGGTAAATAACAAATACAAATACGATTTCAGTAGCTCCCATACGCTCAGCAAATGTAGGGATTTGTAATAGCTGAAACAGAAGTCATTTGTGTGTTTTTTAACAGAGAGTTTGGAAGTTACTCTTGCGAGTCGAATATTACAATTGGATTGTTTGATAGAATATTTTCTTTGGATATATTACTGTACAGAAAATTGATCATTATTCTTGAGCTACTATCAAATGTGAATATCATTTTGCTACCATGATCTATGCTCTTTTGGTTAATGTTTATACCGCGGTTTTTCGGGTTGAAATTTCAGAATAGAACTTAGTGCCACATAGAACACAAAAAATAGTAAAACTTCTTGGTGTAGTAGGATTGTTGTTGGACTAGTCGGAGCATTAGATATTGTCATTTGATGCTATAGCACGAGCTAATAATATTTCACCAACTATTATATTTGGTGATATGATGAGCGTCTATTTGGTATTTATTGGTGGGTGTTCTTTTGAGGATTTATGCAGTTATAGGTTTTATGTTTCTAGATGAAAAGTAGGATTTTAAGTCCATATACTCTTTTTGCCTTTGGCAAAATTTGTAATATATATCTATCTATAATCACTAATTTTCAAACTGAATAAAAGACAAACCTTAAATCATGAAGAAAATTCTCTCCTAGCTCTTATTGGGCTTATGTGTTTAGGTGCAACAGACCATTGCTACGCACAATCTAAAAAAAACAAGAAGAAAAGGAAAGGTGATTCCGAGCAGCCTAAGCCGAAAGACAAGTCTGAGATAAAGTCAATCAAAGACCTTACGGAGAAGTCAGAGAAAATGGAAGGCCTGTTTACCATGTATCAGGATTCTACTTCTGGTAAGATGTATATGGAGATTACAGAAGACCAGTTAGGGAAGGAGTTTATCTATTTTAGTTATGTAGAGAATGGAGTGGTGGATGCAGGTGCGTTTAGAGGGAACTACCGTTCGTCTAAAATTTTTAAAATTAATAAGCATTATGACCGAATAGAATTTGAACTAGTGAACACGAAGTATTACTTCGATGAGGACAATGCGATTAGTAAATCGAGTGAAGCCAATATCAATACGCCTATAGTCGTCAGCGTAAAAATAGAAGGTCAGGATAAGGATAAAACGAGATTCTTAATTCCAAGTAATGCTGTTTTCATGGCAGAGACTTTCTCTAGATTAAAGCCTATTTATCCTCCTGCTTATAAAGGGTTTAAGCTAGGTAAGTTAAACAAAGACAAGAGCAAGACAATAGCTGTCAATAACTATCCTGAGAATACAGATGTGAGAGTTCAGCTGGCGTTTGATGGTCAGGGAATGAGCACTTTCGGTTCGGCAGCGCTTACAGATGGTAGATTCGTAAATGTGACATATCACCAGAGTTTAATAGCTGTGCCCGATAATGATTTCCAGCCAAGAAGAGATGATTCTAGAGTGGGATACTTTATGACTTCTGTTACAGATTTAACCTCTGCTGAGGTTACTCCATACAGAGATATGATTCACAGATGGGATTTACGAAAAAAAGACCCAACTGCTGCTGTGTCTGAGGTAATAGAGCCGATTACTTGGTGGATAGAAAACACGACTCCTGAGGAGTTAAGACCTATAATAAAAGAGGGTGTAGAAAAGTGGAACATAGCATTCGAGAAATCAGGATTTAAAAATGCCGTAGTAGTTAAAGTTCAGCCCGATGATGCCACTTGGAATGCTGGTGATATTCGGTATAACGTTTTAAGATGGACTTCTTCTCCTAATCCTCCTTTTGGTGGTTATGGACCTAGCTTCGTTAACCCTAGAACAGGCCAGATATTAGGAGCAGACGTAATGTTAGAATACGTGTACGTGCTGGGTAGATTGAAGATGGAAGAGATTTTTGATATAGCTGGAGTGGGAAATTCTTTTGAAGAAGAAAAGGCTGTGGCTTTTTACGGAATGAACCACGACCACAAGTTATGCGAAGCTGGTGCTATTATGTCTGAGCAAGTTTTATTCGGACAGAATGCTATGGCACTATCGGGTATCGCGGATATTGATAAGGATAGATTTTTAGTAGAATCTATTCAGAGACTGGTTCTTCATGAAGTAGGACATACACTTGGATTAAACCACAACATGAAGGGAAGCTCTATTCAGTCTGTAGAAGACTTAAAGAATATGGATAAGATGCTGAAAGAAGGAATGTGTAACTCTGTAATGGAGTATCCAGCTATGAACTTCGCTTTAAATACTGAAGAGCAAGCACTTTTTTATGATTCTAAGCCTGGAACTTATGATGACTGGGCAGTAGAGTTTGGTTATTCTCAAGGAGTAGACAATCCAGAGGAGGAAGAGATGAGATTACAGAAAATATTGAGCAAGTCTGGTGACCCAATGCTCGTTTTCGGGAATGATGGAGATGACATGAGGTCTGCAGGTAAAGCTATAGATCCTATGGTGAATATCTATGACCTTAGCAGTGATCCTGTAGCATATGGTGTAGACAGAATAAAATTAGTAGAAGACAGATTGATACCAGGTCTTTTAGAGAGGTATGCTGAGCCAGGAGAAAGCCACATGGCTTTAAGAAATGCTTATTTATCATTAACAGGAGAAAAGGCACGTCAGTTAATCGTAATAAGCAAACATGTGGGAGGAATATCTGTAAGCAGAACTATAGATGGAGATGGAATAGATAAAGACCCTTTTACTCCGCTTTCTAAAGAAGACCAGCTAGCGGCTATGGATGCGCTTAGTAAATATGCTTTTGCTCCAGATGCTTGGAACATGGATGAAGAGTTATTAAGACATCTTCAAATGCAGAGAAGAGGATTTAATCAGCCTTATGGAGGAGAAGATCCTAGAATCCATGGAAGAGTATTGAATTTTCAGAACGCAGTATTAAGGCACTTACTTCACCCTAATGTTCTTACTAGAATCAC
Source organism: Flavobacteriales bacterium UBA4466 (assembly GCA_905182895.1). Taxonomy (GTDB): domain Bacteria; phylum Bacteroidota; class Bacteroidia; order Flavobacteriales_D; family Sanyastnellaceae; genus ASP10-05a. The sequence continues at coordinate 90,107 of CAJJDD010000004.1, read as the reverse complement.
TGACTCTGAACAATATGGGAATGAGTATGGTTTAGCTGAGTACATGGATGATTTAACAGATGCTATTTTTAAGGCAGATAATGATAAATCGGTAAACAGCATTAGACAGAATTTACAGTTGCTCTACACAAAGAATTTAGTTAGTTATTTAGGGAATAAAAAAGCACTGCCAAGCACAAAGTCTATGGCACTTTATGAGCTAAATAGAATCAAAGGTTTTGCCAAGTCTAAATCAGGTAATGTGATGACTAAAGCCCACAGACAGCACTTGACGGTTATGATAGAAAAAGCACTAGAGAACTAGCAGGAAGGTTTTACAAAACAGGTGTAAAAGCAGTCTTTTATAAAGGCTGCTTTTTTTATGCAATAGAAATGCTATTACTTAAGCTTGCCCACATAAACCCGATAACACACATAATTCACCACACCAGAAACCCAGATAAGAATGGTAGTAGCCCATGCAGCACCCAGAACTCCCATCTTACCTACCAAGTAGTAATTCAGAACCACATTCAAGCCCAGTACTCCGAAGGAGATATATGCATTCCAATTGGCTTTCCCTACGGCAGAAAGTAAATTTCCAAAAGGGATTCTAAGTGTAAACGCTCCTATTACCGCTAGTGCAAAAACAGAGATTAATTCCCCGTGCCCTTTGTACTCTTCTCCGAAAATCCATAGAATCCATTCACTACCGAAGTGAAGAACTGCTGCTATTGCTAGAGAAATAGGAAACAACAGTTTCATGGTGTTCAAAGCATAATTACTCAGGAATTTTTTGTCTGCGGCATTTTCCGACACCTTAACGAAATCTGTAGTAATAAGAGCCAGTGGAAGCACAAAGGATGCTATAGGGATAATGCTACAAACTCTATAAACAGCCGTTTGTTTGGACACGTATTTTGCTATAGCTTCTGGGGTGTTTAAGCCGACTTGCTGGAGTGTTTCCTTAGAATCAGAGAGGATGTTACCGATAGTAATAATGTCTACGATGTACATCATCTTGGCGGCTACAGCTCCTATGCTCACGAATAGGCCATATTTCCAAAAGTCTTTAATCTGAATAGGAGAGCTGCTCTTAAACCGAGTGTTTTTTTTGGTTTAATTTCTTTAAATAATAGATTCCTATAAGTAGCGGAGTAATTACTAAAGCCCAAGCATAGCCTGTCACTCCAAATGCCAATGCTCCAGCCACAGCTAGAACAAGAAGGAGTGCATTGTACCAGTTTTCACTTTTGGCAAATAGGTCATTTCTGTTTACTAATCGAGTGTAATTCCGCACGAACTCTACCAGTGTAAAAGTTAATACATGAAGACTTAAGATCACGAGTAAAAACTGCGAATTAGGTCTGTTAATAGTGATTAATGAGCTAAAAAGAAGTAAAAGTGCCGATAAAACAGCAGAAAGTATGATTCCTCTGCTAAAAGCATACTTGAATAATTGTCTCTTTTCCTCCTCCGTTTTCAGCCGCGCTCCGAAGTAGACCAAACTCTGATAAGCGCCAAAACCCATAAAAGGAACTAAGAAACTTACCGCAGTAAAGGCATACGTAAAATCTCCATAACTTTCTTGAGTAAGTATTCTGGCCATGGCTATGCTCACTAAGAAGCCTATGACTTTTGCCAGAACCATAGCGTTAAACATTTTAGCACCACTTCGCTTTAAAAATGCTGATATGAATTCTTTTATATTCACTAGCTGAAGTAATTTTTCATTACAGAAAGGACTGATAAAGCAAGTGTTTTCTCTATCAAATTGTCTGAAGCAAATAGAACTGAACAAAACACTTTTAGTTCAGCATCGAACTCTAAGCGCTCTATGTTTTCTGAGTAATAATTATCCCAGTAATTTCGTAAGCTTTCATTGGTTTCATACCAGTGATTTAGCGGGTTCATACTTAATTTCTCAGGATGCTTATTTACTTTTTTATAATAGACATTTCTAAGCTTGTTTTGTACTTTTCCCACGAACTTTTCAGGAAATGAACGCACAGGTCTGCCGTATTCTTCCTGAGAAAACTGCATTACTTCCTTATGGTATTTCCATAAATATTCCCATTGTAATTTTCCGCTTTTTTTCCATTTATTGGGCATGGTGTAAGCTAAATTCTGTACTTCTGGGTCGGCAAAGGGGGAGACGATATATCCTTTCTTCTGAGCCACGAAACACCCAGAACTGATTACTCTATACAGACGGTTATTCAGGTAAAATACATCCATATCTTCATAGAGTTCCATCTCTGTTTTTAGCTCACTGTTAATGGAGTCAGCGAATCTAGAGGAGCATAAAAGCGCAGAATATTCACTCACATTTTGCCAAATTCCGAATGAATGTTCAGTGAAAATAGTTCTACCTATTTGACCAGTATGAATAATGGGCTGGGCGGTCTTAGTGTCGTTATCGTTTGGACCGACTACGGCATAAAAGTTTAAACCATCAAGATCTATTTTATCATCGTATTCAGCATACACAATACCTCGTTGCCAAGGGTAATACTTTATCATAGTGATCCGCTATCTCTTTACTAATCCAGTGGTCTCTATAATCCGTTTGTCCAAAGCACAAAACAGCCTCTTGTGTTATGCCGTTTTGCTTGGCTAGACTTAAGTTTTGTCGAGAGTCTAACCCTCCGCTTAGAAGCTGAAAATTAGAATTTTCAGGGTGTTGGTATTGTTCTTTTACCGCAGTTAAAAACCGAGAATGCAATTCTTCTAAATAGTCATGTTTACTTAAAGAAGTAGGGTTAGAATCTGGGAGGTAGTATCTGTGAATGTGCCAGTTATCTTGAGTTACGATTATTTTTTCTCCAGCTCTTAGCAGGTTAATTCCAGCTACACAGGTTTGATTCCCGAAAACTCCTCCTATAGATAACATGCTTCTTAATGCCACAGGGTTAGGAGTGGAGCGGAACCCATCAGCGCCTAGAGCTGCTTGAAGTTTCTTTAGATTGTAATGGAAGTAAAGTTTTCCGCGTTGCAACGCATAGAAGACTCTCCTTGAACAACTATGATTTGTAGCTATTTCTATTCTATCATCTAGGCAAACCACAGAAGTAAATTCCCCCTTTAATGATAAAGGAAAATTCTGTGGAGATGTGTTATATAATGAGGTGAGTAGCTTAGACTCAGTTGTGGCTTGCTTAGTTAAAAGTTGGGGTAGGTTGTAAATAAAACCATCTGTATAAATAGTATCTTCTCCAGACTTGTTTACAATAGGCTCTCCACTTGGGTTAGGATCATGGGTGACTTCATGGGCAAGAGATTCTAAGTTTATATGTCCGTGAAACCCGCCCATTAAATAACTTCTGCATAAATTTTAGAATAAGCCTCGGCTACGGCAGATACTGAAAAATATTCTCGGGAATAAGCATTGAGCCAGTGCGCATCATAGTCCTTTATTTTTTCATAAACATGCTTCATAGCCTCGGTTAACTCATATGTATTTCCCTTAGTAATGAGCACTCCGTGAGCAGGAGTGAGGTGCTCATTTATTCCGCCTACGTCTGTAGCTATAACTGGTATTCCTGCAGAGTAAGCTTCTGGGATTACGCAGGGTTGATTCTCATAATTCGAAAATAGAATTAGGCAGTGTGATGCGGCCATCTGAGCAGCTACTTCTGGTAGTGTCTGCTCCCCTTTTATGGTAAAGCGATCTTCAGGAATGTTAAGTTTTTGAGCTAATTTTATATACGGAGCTATTTCTCCATCTCCTATAATTAGCAGTTTAGCATCTATTTCTGACGAGATTTCACTAAAGCTAGAAATGATTCCAGTTACGTTTTTATGGTCATCTACTAATGAGCTTACGTGTATAAATGTGAACTTTTCGCTTTTAGAAAGGCTAGGGGTAAAGAGGTCATTGTCCACCACATTGGGCACTACAGTGTAGTCTGCATTACAGCCGAATTTTTTCATGGCTTCTCCTAAGTGCTCAGATACAGGAACTATCCTGGATGCTTCTTTGGCTATTTTTTTAGAAAAGTGTTTTTGGATAAACTTCACCTTCTTAGAGTTATGATAACCGGTCCAATGTTCTGTAATTATAAATGGGAGGTTGATAGATTTTTTCAATTGTTGAGATTCTTTCACAACCAAGCACATTTACATGAATTAAGCCACCAGGCAGTCTTGATAACCAAGGCGCTAAACCCTTAAATAAATTTGGATTGGTCGGTAAAGGTAAAGTCGATGGTTTAACTGGGATTTCTTTTACCCCTTTGATGTTAAGAAGTCGGCATAAGGCTCGCTCATGGTGATGTCTTTAGCTAGGTAAACTACTGTCACATTATTCTGCGTAGCAATGGCTTCTGCATGACGCTGACAAAAGTTCCCTAAAGTAGAATGTACTTTGCTAGGGTACCAGGATGCCAAAAAGAGAATATTTTTAGAATAGGTTTTTTTCAAGGATGAATATCAGTTGATTCAATAATAAGAACGAGGCTTAAAAATTTATATGGCTAAAGTAATGAAGAGGGAAGAGAAAACGGCGAAGTTTGGCCATGGTTTTAACTGGAGCAGTTGGGTGAATAAAGTCAAGAGTCTAGCTTAGGTAGTTTCTCGTTTATAGTGCTTAGCAGAAGCTTTATAGCTATGCTAAGACAGTTTAGTAGTTCATCGTTGTCGCGTCCAAGAGCTTGGGCTCTCCGACAGATAATTTAATGCTAGTAAGTTGAGTCTTGTATTTAGCGTTTTTTGCTTTAGGTTTAGAAATAACGAAGCAAAAAAAAAGGCTAGCCAAACGACTAACCTTTTAAATGGGTGAAAGACGGGATTCGAACCCGCGACCCTCGGTACCACAAACCGATACTCTAACCAACTGAGCTACAATCACCATGTTTTCCCTCTTCTCTTCTGTAAAAACATGCGTCAAATTTAATTAAAGTTTTACTGCAAAAACAACTAATCCATTAAAAAATTGTAGAGGGTTAGAATGGAGCGTTTAGGAAGTTGTAATTGTATGATAACTATACTTTCATAGTTAATAGTAGTACTATTATTTCTGCATGTATATAATTCTATAATGAATAGTGTCCTTCAGAAGATATCAATTACTATAAATGACAAAATCTATTTAAAGAACCCTGAACCTGTCGTGCTATCGAGGAAAGTCAATCTGGAGGTATATGTCTAATAGATGAGCTTGGCTGTTTACAACTAAGAATTAGCTATAAATATCTTTCTTTTAGAACTTCTATGTGATGAAGAGCATGGCCGGCTATAAGATAACCTAGTCCTTCTACATTTAGATTTAAACCTGAGAATTTTCCTGTTCTGTCCAAATAAATTGGGTGAAATGATTAAAATAGAAGAGCGTGTTCTCTCTGGTGTTTTTATGTAGGTTTAGCAGTTCTGTAAAGTTCATTTCGGCTACACGAGCTTTTTCTACCATCATGTTTTCATCGTAAGAACTTAATATAGTTTCATCTCCTCTGGAAATTCGAATAGCCCTGTAAAGCATAATTATCTCCGTTTCTATATTGTGAAACACGACTTCGGCTATAGACCACTTTTCAGGAGCGTATGAAGAATTGGTATCTAAGTTTTTTAAGGAGTCATAAAACGAAGCTAGCTCGTCTTTTTGTTTCATTAAAACTTCTTTTACAGGAAGTTCACTCACTTTTGAAATGTAGTAAGAAAAGTATCCTTCGAATTTATTTTCAGTCATTAATGGAAATTTAGCCGTTTATGGAATAAGAACTACCGTTCACTAAATCGTTCTTTAGGATACCGAAGTGTCTTTATATGTTAGTAACAGTAAATCAGTTTTTTCATTTTGATTTTAATTGGCTAGGGTGGTTCTTAGCCGAGGTTAAGGTTCTTTAAATTCAAAAGCGATTTCTTCTAAATAGAATTTTTTTATTTTAGAAAATTAGGTACCAAATGAAATGTAAATTCGCTTATTCCATACGCTTTGTTCGGTCAGCCCCAGTTCTATCACATCTCTAGACAAGTTAAACCCAATCCCGAAATCAAATCTATCCTGATATTCCATTTCCCAGCCAGTTGTAGCGTAGTATCCAACATTAAATGCGGTTTGAGCCGAGTTAAATTCATTTATTAATTGATTGTTACCACTATTCTGTAAAATAAGTTCATAACGAGAATCACCTATAAAAGCAGTGTTACTTTCTACTTTAGCACCTACCATAGACATTCCAGCTCCCCAAAACCATTTGAACCCATAGTCATTATAGCTGGTGTTCTTAAACCCTAGATCGAAGTGAATTCGCTGCTCTTTTCCGGAAAGGTCAAACTGTTGAATCACTTCAGACGCATTTTGTGGAATAGTGGGCCCTTCAAGAGTCATGGTGTAGACGGCAGTTGATTTTAAGTTGGCTATGCTAGATTTAGCCACTACAGCCCAATAATCACTAAAGTGATATGTGGCATTTAGAGCAAAATAAATTTTGGGACTGTAATTCATGTCTTGAGGAAAATCATCGGCACCAAACCTAATTCCTGTGACAGTTCCATTGTATTCAGGAAAATTTTCATTTATAGTTTGAACGATGTTAGCCTGAGTATTCAAACCTACTTCTGTGAATCTCTGTGGAATGGAATACCAAGATGCTTGATTATTTATTTGTGATAACCCAAGTCCGTTATAAATATTAGCAGTCTTTTTACTAGCTAAATACATTCCTAGGTCTATAGAAAAGGTAAATCCGCGAGAAGTTTCTTCTATAGGTTCTTCCTCAAATGCCCAGATGTTTATGTCACTTTTAGCTGCTAAATTTTGATTTGGCTTTAATTGACCCCAAATTAGAGTAGGGAATAGAATACAAATAGAATAAAGGATATATTTCATGCTGCTAAGATAACACCTCAGTCCATAATTTCAATACTGATTAGTAAGTTGTCTTTAGGCCAATTTTGTTTGTCCACTGGTAAATCAGCTAATTTCTCTAAAATAGATAACCCAGAGGTGATTTCACCAAAAACAGTAAACTCTCCATCTAAGTGGGGAGTTCCTCCTTTGGTTTTGTAAATTTCTTTTTGCTTATCGGAGTATGTAATGTCTTTTTCTTTTTGAATATTATAAATTCTGCGCTTCCGATTTTTCGACCATGAACGATGTAAAAATCATAAGGTTCAGAGTCTTTGACAGGATTGTGCTCCATTTGTCTAGCCAGTGCTAATGCTCCTTTTTTATGAATGTAGTAAGGCCTTATCTCATGAGGGACCGTATACTTCCCTAGTAGAAACCTCTGTGTAGACTTTGATTTTTTTTGAGAATTTCCTCCTTGAATTACATGGTTTTTTAATACTCTAGTGATCTCTACTCCAGAAAAATATTTTTCCTGAATAAGATGAATGAAGCTTGCGGCATGAAGAGGGGTTCCCTTGTAGAGGATGAACTCCATATCACCATGTTTGGTGCATATTTTAATCCTTTTGGATGTGTTGGTTTGGCTAAACTCTGATAAATACGCCAATGAATTTCTGCTGGTTAGACGAGTGAAATCGGGTTCTTTTGGTTTGATAGGTTCTTTATGAATGATAGAATCTACCTTGGCGTTGGGCGTACTATTTATAACTGTTGAGTGATTTTTCTCGTTTTCATGAGTATGACTTTGGTCAGCACATGCTGTTAGAAAAACACATAAAATAAAAATGAATAATCGCATACCTTTAATCTCTTGGTAAAAGTATCTAGAGTAGAACGTAATTAGGGTATGTACCGCAGGTTTAATTTTGAAATTTAAATTTAATTCAAGCTATTTTTAAGATTAATTACAATAGAAACTACTGGAGGAGCGCCATCTACTGGCTCTATTACAGAGGTGGCGGTAATGCTGACAGATGGAAATGAGATTCTAAGAGAGTTTCAGTCGTTGGTGAACCCTAGAACGAGAATACCCAATTACATCACTGTTCTCACAGGTATTACTGATGAAATGGTAGAAGATGCTCCTTTGTTTGAAGAGATAGCAGAGGAACTTCTTGAGGTATTTAAGGATACTATTTTCGTAGCGCATAATGTTAATTTTGACTATTCTTTTCTCAAGGCTAGTTTTGAGAATTCCGGACATACTTTTAACATGTCTAAACTTTGCACAGTGCGTTACACCCGTAAGATGTTTCCTGGGATTAGTTCCTATAGCTTAGGTTCATTAAGTAGTCATTTTAACTTAGATAATGACAATCCTCATCGTGCTATGAACGATACTATGATGGCTCAGCAGCTTTTAAATTTAGCGTTGCAAAAAGATGAAGATAAATCTGTTCTTGATGATTTCCTTAAAAGAGGAAACGGAGATTCTTTTCTGCCTATGAATTTAAATAAGGAGACTTATCATAAACTCCCCGAGGCTCCTGGTGTTTATTATTTTAGAAATACCACCGGTAAAGTGATATATGTGGGAAAAGCTAAAAACATAAAAAAGAGAGTTCGCCAACATTTTAGTGGTAAAATGGCTTCTGTCAAAACACAGGCTATGATGCAGGAAATAGTTGAAATCGACTTTGAATTAACAGGCACAGAGTTAATAGCCGCACTAAAAGAAGATAGAGAAATAAAACATTTATGGCCGAAGTATAATAGTGCTCAGAAAAGCCCAAAAAGAAAATTCGGGATATTTGAGTATAAAGATCGCCTCGGAAGAACTCGGCTAGCGGTACAAAATACTACAGGAAACACTAAGCCATTAGTCGCTTTTAGTTCTGCATTTAGTGCACGCCAATGGTTGTTTGATTTTAGAGAGAAGTATGAACTGCCATTTGGCAGGTTGGGGCTGCCTTCCGTTGATGAGGAGGAAGAGAATGAACCCGAGGTAACTAGTGAATTAATAGCCAACGCTCTGGAGGAGTATAAAGGAGAAAGAACTAGTTTTCTTATTAAGAATAGAGGTCGAAACGTTGAGGAAGACTCTGTGATTCTCATAGAGAATAATGCTTTCAAGGGATTTGGTTTTTTAAATAAAGAGATCCAAATCGAAACCTATCAAGAGCTCGAAAATCATATAGAAGTTATGTCTCATTCAGATTTTAGCATGTCAGTTATTTACTTATTTCTGTCCAAAAATACGGCAGGAGAAGTTATTTATTTGACATAAAAAAACCCGAGTGGACTTTCCTTCGGGTTTTTAATTTACTTTTTAATTAGGTTTTAGTTCAGCATTAAATCAGTATTGTTTAAAAACTTAGAGTCTCTAATACTAAGTGCCTTACTGTATCCTAATATGTTATTTATTGTTTCTTTTCGTGGGTAGAGTAGAGGTGTGTTATCTTCTATTCCCATTACTTCGTTAATTAACTTTTGTTCTGTTCTGGAAAAGCTAGCCAGGTCATCGAGGGTAAAATTCACCATATACGTTTTTTAAGTATTTCTGAAGTAAGAACGGTTTTCCTTTTATGATATTGTGCCTAATTCACACTTTTATAGCTGAAACTAAAAAATCCCTTACTCTCATTGAGAGTAAGGGATTAATGTTGAAATAATTTGAAGGAAGAATGTGTGGTTTAATTAACTAATAAGTTAATGTTTTTCTCATCTACTATTTTTCTTAAGTTGATGAGAGCATACCTCATTCTTCCCAAAGCGGTATTAATACTTATGTCTAATGTTACTGAGATCTCCTTGAAACTCATTTTGTAATAGATTCTCATAAGAACCACTTCTTTTTGGTCCTGTGGTAGCTCTTTTATGAGCTTTTTCACATCACCCATGATTTGGTCTTTTACGATTTGATCTTCTATGTGGAGATCATCATGTTTAATGGTAGAGAAAACATCGTAGTTCTCATCGCTTCTTACTGTAGGCATTTTTTTGCCTTTTCTAAAGTAGTCAATAACTAGATTGTGAGCGATTCTTAAAACCCAAGGAAGAAACTTTCCTTCGTCATTATACTTTCCTTTTCTAAGCGTGTTTATCACCTTAATAAAGCAATCCTGAAAAATATCTTCAGTAACCTCTCTATCCTTCACCATTAGGTAAATTTTAGTGTAAACTCTATTCTTATGGCGAGCCATTAACTGCTCGAAAGCTAAATCTTTTCCTGAAATATAAAGTACAACCAACTCCTGGTCTGTGCATTTTGAATAATCCATAGTTCCTCCTTTTAAATTAGTAATCAATAAGTTTTAAAAAGTAGAATCTATCCTATATGAGTTGGTTTTTTGAGTGTGTATTTATAACAAACGGTGCTAATCTTAAAATATTGCACGCAACAGAAAAATAATTTCTGTCTTACAAATATACAATACTTTAGCCGACTACCCTAACTAGGTATACCGCAGAGAGAGTTAAAGGTTCTAAATCATAATTATCTTACACGTTCTAAAAGATTCAAAATTGAGTACTAAACAGAAATTTATAGAAGTTAAAGGAGCAGAGGTGCATAATCTAAAGTGTATAGATGTTAAAATACCTCAGAATAAATTCGTGGTGATAACCGGGTTATCGGGGTCGGGGAAATCATCACTTGCATTTGACACCTTATATGCAGAAGGACAGAGAAGATATGTTGAAAGCTTGAGCTCTTATGCTAGACAGTTCCTGGGCCGGTTTGACAAACCTAAAGTAGAATATATAAAGGGAATAGCGCCAGCTATCGCTATAGAACAAAAAGTTATTTCTACTAACTCAAGATCTACCATAGGGAGTGTTACCGAAATTTATGACTACTTAAAACTTTTATATGTAAGGACTGGAACGACTATTTCTCCAGTGTCTGGTAATGTGGTTAAAAGACAGTCTATATGATAAAATGATTAATTATATAAAAGAAAGAAAATTAGGTGAGAAATTGGTCTTAGCAGCTCCCATTATAATCCCCGCAGATAGAAAGGTGGTTAACCATTTAGAGTTATTAGTGCAGCAGGGTTATACACGACTTTATGATGGGAGTAGTTTTATTCAGATTGCGGAACTCACGCCACCTAAAGATTTTAATGGTCTTTATCTTCTTATAGATAGGCTGAAAACATCGGATAAAGAAGATGAGCTTCAGAGACTAGGGGATTCTACTGATTTAGCCTTTTATGAAGGTAGAGGAGAATGCGTGTTATTCTTTCCCGATTCATCGGATAGGAAAGTGTTCAATAACAGATTTGAATTAGACGGACTAACTTTTGATGAGCCTACGATTCATTTTTTCAATTTTAATAACCCTGTAGGTGCATGCAAAAAATGTGAAGGATTCGGTAAGGTGATTGGAATAGATGAAGAGTTAGTGATTCCAGATAAATCTAAATCAGTTTATGATGATGGAGTAGCTGCATGGAGAGGAGAAAAAATGAGTGAATGGAAAAACCAAGTTATTTATAACGCTGATAAAGTAAACTTCCCGATTCATAAACCGATTCATGACCTTTCTGAGGAACAGTATTCTCAGCTTTGGCAGGGAACTAAATACTTTTCAGGTTTAAACGAGTTTTTCAGTCATATAGAATCACAGACGTATAAAATTCAGTACAGGGTAATGCTCAGCAGGTATAGAGGAAGAACGAAATGTCCAGAGTGCAATGGTTCTAGACTGAGAAAAGATGCCTCATATGTACTCGTAGGAGGTAAGCCTCTAACTGATTTGCTTTCGGCTACGATAGATGAATGCGCTAAATTCTTTCATGAGATTGAGCTTACTAAAACAGAAAACCAAATAGCGAAAAGAATTTTACTCGAAGTAAGAACACGACTGGAGTATTTGCAGAAAGTGGGTTTAGGATACCTCACTTTAGATAGACCTTCTAGTACCCTTTCTGGAGGCGAAAGTCAGCGTGTTAATCTCGCTACTAACCTTGGGAGCAGCTTAGTGGGCTCAATGTATATCTTAGATGAGCCTAGCATAGGCTTGCACCCTAGAGACACCGAAAATCTGATAGTGGTTCTTAGAAAACTCCAAGCACTTGGGAATACAGTAATAGTTGTAGAGCATGATGAGGATATAATGCGAGAATCGGATCATATTATTGATATGGGGCCTTTGGCAGGTACTCTTGGAGGGGAAGTGGTTTTTGAAGGAGGTAACAAGGCGTTGCAACGCGCAAAAAACAGCTTAACAGCTGACTACTTAACAGGGAGACAGGAGATTGTAGTGCCTTCTAAAAGAAGGTCCTGGAAAGATAGGGTTACAGTGTTGGGAGCTAGACAGTTCAACCTGAAGAATGTTACGGTGAGTTTCCCTTTAAGAGCCTTAACGGCTGTTACTGGAGTAAGCGGCTCAGGAAAGTCTACCTTGGTAAGTGAGGTACTCTATCCTGCGCTGAAAAGACAATTAGGAGAGTACACTGAAAAAAATGGAGACTTTGATGGAATTGAAGGTGATTTAAATACGATAAAGCAGGTAGAATATATAGACCAGAACCCTATAGGTAAATCGAGTAGGTCTAATCCTGTCACATATGTCAAAGCTTATGATGATATTAGAGCTCTTTTTTCCAGTCATAAATTAAGTAAGTCTAGAGGATATAAGCCATCTCATTTTTCTTTTAATGTAGTCGGAGGTAGATGTGAAACCTGCGAGGGAGAAGGTGATGTTACCATTTCTATGCAATTTATGGCAGATGTTAAATTAAAGTGTGATATATGCGATGGAAATAAGTTTAAAGATGAAGTCTTAGAAATAAAGTATCAGGAAAAAAGCATCTCAGATATTTTGAATCTTACTATAGAAGATGCGGTTAAATTCTTCACAGAACAGAAAAATGATACGACTGTCAATAGATTACTAAAGAAATTAATTCCTCTCCAGGATGTTGGACTGGGGTATGTAAATTAGGTCAATCGTCAAATACTTTAAGCGGAGGTGAGGCACAAAGGATAAAGCTGGCTACATTTTTAGCTAAAACTAGCCCCAAGCATACCCTGTTTATTTTTGATGAGCCAACGACTGGACTTCATTTCCACGATATAAAAAAGCTGATGGCTTCTTTTGATGCGCTGTTAAATCAAGGTCACAGTATTATTCTTATCGAGCACAATATGGATGTTATCAAGCAAGCAGACTGGGTAATCGATATCGGACCTGATGGAGGAAAAAATGGGGGCCATATAGTTCAAATAGGAACGCCAGAAGAAATAGTGAAAACTCCCGAGTCTGTCACAGGAAAATATCTAGCTGAAAAATTAAGTTGATTAAGTAAAACAAATAACATGCTAATGAAAATTCTAAGTATAGCCATCTTATCCATAATCTGTTTAAGTTCATGCGGCCAGAACATTCAGGAAAGGGAAGAAACGAATGACCTAGTTACGCCTATAGTTAAAACCCCAGAGGAATGGCGAAAAGAGCTAACTCCTGAAGAATACAACGTGCTCAGAGAGGAAGGAACGGAAAGTGCATTTACAGGTGATTTATTAAATAATAATTCAGAAGGAGTATATACTTGTGCTGGGTGCAATACGCCTCTATTTTCTAGTGCTACTAAATTTAAATCAGGAACGGGTTGGCCAAGTTTCTATATTCCTTTAAACGATTCTTGTATCACTGAGATTCAGGATAGTGCTTACGGTTGGAATAGGGTAGAGGTGGTCTGCAGTAGATGTGGAGGTCATCAGGGTCATGTTTTCGAAGACGGGCCAGATCCTACAGGTTTGAGATACTGTATTAACTCAGTGTCAATGAACTTTAGAAAGAACTGAAAATAGCAGTAAATAGAAAAGCCGACTTCCAGTCGGCTTTTCTATTTTATGTAAAGGCTTATTTAAAGTCCTGTCTTTTTAAATTTCTTTTCATTTGCCTTCTTTTTTTTATAAAATCTTTTTCTGAAAGAGCGTTTTCAGAAGACACAGGAATGGCTAGTTCTCTCCAGATGGATCCTTTATTGTCTTTTCCTTGCATGCTGATCTGTCCGGTAATATTTCCAGCAGTAGTTAGCTGAGCTATTAAAACATGTTTATTTCCGTTTTTACAGTAAGCTTGATCTTGATCGGGAGTTACATACCAAGCACCATCCTCTGTTCTTATTCCGGAACCATCAGCTTCGAATTGATTTAAGTCTAGGTTAAAGTTACTTAAGTAATTCTCATGAGAATTGGTTCTGCCAATTGATAAGTATGAATCATACTTTACTGTTTGATCTAAGCTATCTAGCTTTGGATTAATATTCGCAGACATAGCTCCTCCAAACTCATTTTGATAGAATTTTTCAGTAGACTGGATTACTAATTCTTTTATATCATCACCGAAAATGATATGGACATGATCATTCTCGTTGGCAAACTGAGCGTAGAATTTATAAGTCTTCCCTGGCACAAGACCTTTATTGTCAACTTCAACTACAATAAGTTTCTGATACTGACAAAAGGAAATCATTGAAATTAGAGTGAAAGCAAGAGTGCTGATAAATTTCATTTTCTTTTTTTTGTGAGGTTTAAAATTAAAAATCTAGCCAAGGTTATTATCTCAGCCTGCTTTTGCTTATTCTCCTTTTTCCAATAGAGTTTTGACTTTTGAATCGAGGGTCACCTTTAGGAATACGATACCCTATGTTTATCTCATGGGTGTGAGGGCTTAACTCTCTTACAGATTTAGTAGTGGTAATATCATAGCTATATCCTGCCAAGAAATCTCCTACTTTAATACCGAAAGAAGGCGCTAATGCGTCTTGGTGACGGTAGCTTACGCCTAACCAAAAACTTTCTTGATAAATTCCTTTCATGTGAACGTCAAACTGAACTGGAGTAAGACCAGTGAATCTTAAGAGCGCTGAAGGCTGGAAGGTTAATTTATCATCGATATCATAATCATAAGAGGCCATTACATTAAAATGCCTTCTGTTTTGATTTTTAGTTAATTCCGATATGGTAGTAATACCCAAATCAGACTGAAATAGCCTGTCTATAGAAAATCCATAGAAATATTGACGACCATAGACCATCAGCCCGAAGTTAGCGTCAAAGTTTGTCTTGTTTTCGATTCCAGCTGCTAAGTTTGGATCATTTTGGTCTAAGACTTCCAAGGTGTTATTATCGAATTGAAATCTAGAAACTACTCCGCTAAGACCAAAACTAACTTGATCTTCGTTATTTAGGTCTACCTTGTAGCTTCCGGTTATTTCAGCTCCAGTTCTTGAGATAGCGCCACCCGCATCATCGTTAAATATGATAAGTCCAGCCCCTAGTCCATTAGGGAGGTTAGTGTGTGCACTAATGGTATAAGTCGTAGGGGCTCCATTAAAACCTGCCCACTGCTGGCGGTAAGATGCCATCACTGGAGTAAAAGACTTTGTTCCAGCCACCGCAGGGTTAGCTAAGTATGGATTGAACACATATTGAGTTCTTCTAAATAATTGTTGAGCTTCTAGGGAAGACCAAGAGCACAATAAAATTAGAAGAGTAGTAGCAAGTATTTTAAAAGCTTTCATAATAGTAAAGTCAAGGTGTTTTTAATACTTAATAGTAACTGTTCCGGTTAAGGGAGTAGAGTCGGGGTCAAAAGTAATTACGTAGTAATAATCTGAAACTGGTAGTTTGTTGCTATTATATTTTCCGTCCCAATTGGTATAATTCCCTATGGACTCGAACACTTGTTGTCCCCATCTATTGAATACTTCCACTTTAGCTTCTGGGAAGTATTCTAAACCACCGATTACCCAGTCATCATTATAGCCGTCACCATTAGGAGTAAGAGCATTAGAGATATAGAAACATCCTACTGTAGGGTCTATAAATAGATCTTCCGAGAATGTGCATCCTAAAACATCTGTTATAGTAATCGTGTAGAAATCTTCTATTAAACCTATGGCAGTAGTTGTTTCTTGAATAGTAACTCCGTCTCTTTGCCACGCGTAAGAAATAGGGGGTTCGCCTCCTATAACTGCTGCAGTTGCAGTTCCGTCTGCCTCATTCCAGCATGAAACCGGAGTAGTAAATATTGCGAACTCGATATCTGAAATTACGGTTGGTACCATAAAGATAGTATCTCTGAATAAACAGCCAAGGCTGTCTGTTATTAGAAAAGGATACTGTCCTTCACATAAGTTGCTCGCAGTGAAGAAATCAACGTCAAGATCATCTTCATAGGTAACTGTTATGTTTCCTGTGGAAGCTCCTTCTCCCGAAGGAATTAGAGTAACAATACCATTACACATTCCTGTACAAAATACAGAATCAATTCCAAAAGTATAACTAATCTCAGCAGGCTGGTTTATATTAAAGGTACTGTCTATTAAACAAAGATTAGCATCTATGATTTGGACCGAATTAGCACCACCAGAAAGTCCTAAGGCTAAATTATTGTTAGGTGTAGGAGGGTTTAAATTCCATCCAATTAAATATTGAGGAGTTCCTCCTTCAATCGAAATAGATGCAGTAGCGGTGTTTCCTCCACCGCAGTCTGGGCTAGTAAGAATTAACTCTGTAATAATTGTTTGATCTGGTTCTTCTATCGCTAACGGCTCTTCTATGCTAAATGGGCATTCCGCTTCGTCAATTCCGCTAATTGTATAATTCCCTATACCTAGGTTCTCAAATAAACCTTCATTAGTTGGGCTCTCCTCGTTTAAGAGATAAGTGACTTCTCCGGTTCCTCCTGATACTGCCACTTCGATAGTGCCATCTGAAAACCCGAAGCAGCTCACATCAGTAAACTCTACAGTAGGAATAAATCCGTTTGGCTCAGACATAACAATAGTCGTGTCATTCGAACAATCTAACTCGTCAGTAATGTTAAGTATATAAGTACCTCCGTCTACATTTAAAAAGCTGCTAGATAGATTATCAAATGGAATAACTGGGTCAATAGAAGGTGTTAGTTCTCCAGTACCACCATCTAAGCCACTAATATCTATAACTCCATCTGTCCCATTAGGACATTGAATCTCTGCTATAAGAGCGTTAAATGTTATTTCATCACCCTGAGCTATAACAATTGTCTGCGTAGCAAAACACAAATTATCATCTCTAACTTCTATGATTACGTTCCCAGCACAGAACTCTCCGTTACTTATATTAGAAACTCCTTGGATAAATGAAGTAGCAGTAGGCTCGGTTCCTCCTATTACATCAAATGTGACACTTCCTGTGCACTCTTCGAAACAATCAAGATGGTCAGGTATAGCATTCTCAATAACAAAAACATCGGGTTGTTCAATCGTAAACTCTAATTCTATTGGACAGCTATCCCCGTCATCTATGACTACAGCGTAAATTCCAGGCGCTAAGTTTGTTGGGTTAATATCATCGTTTACTGCTGGTGTCCAAGTGAAATTAGGGTTTGGTGCTCCATCATTTACGGTAAGTGAAATTGAGCCATCTCCCTCATCAAAACAACTCACATCAGTTGCCACTCCAGAGGCAGTTAATGCTCCTAGAGGACCTACATCTTGAGTGAAATTAATTTCACATCCGTTTGAGTCTATCACACTAAAAGCGATTCCACTTTGAATGCCTAATGAATCAAATCGAATAATGTTAGGGGCCACAAATTCATAATTAACTCCATAACTAGTAGTTCCTATGTAAGGATCTCCAATTGTAAAAGGTGTTCCTCCAGTAACTACGATTTCTACTAAACCGATACTGTCATTTGCACAAGCTACATCTGTTGTTAGAGTGAAAGCTCCTTCAAGAGGAGCCGTTGGTTGTGTAATAGTGACTGTGTCAGTTATAAAACAAGCGTTCCCATCACCATCAAAATTTATGTTATCCGTGATAGTAATTATATGCTCGCCGTCGCACAAGCCAGAGTAACCACCAAAACCGTCATTTATTGCATCCAATTGGTCTATAGTACTAGATAAATCACCAGAACCTCCACTATATGTAAAAAGGACAGTTCCATCACATTCGTCAAAACAAAGGACCGGAGAGGAGTCAGTTAACGATGTGATTAATGGGTTGTTAAGGCATGGATTTAATGGTGGTAAACCTAGGCATTCTACTTCTACGTCATTATCAAAATTACTATCTGAAAAATAATTAATGCACAAAGAACCATTATCTCCATCGCCCTGTTGAGTTAGTTGACAGCCTTGAGGAACAGTGAATTGTCCAAGAAGAACACTGTTTTCAAGATTAGTGCCTGGGTCTCCATCCGCAATTCCGTTATTGCTTCCAGGAAGAGCGAACCAAGAGCTTCCATTAAAACTATCATCATAAATCTGATTTGCAACGCACTCTTCAAAATCATTTTGCCAAGGAGGGGCAGGGAAAAATGTAACCGCACCATCATCTGATGAGGAGTCCATACCTATAGTGACCCAAGAGTCATAAAGTAAAGCTGGAAAAAGTCCTGTTACGAAGTCACCTATTTGCGAGCCACTCACTACTGGTCCTGCTTGATCGTTTTGATAAGGACAACAGTCAAATGTAATTTGCAAGGTGTCTAAATCGGCTGCTCCGGAACCAAGAACGGAGGTTAAGAAATCAGGGATGAGAGGATCACCGTCTTCCATAATGGCATATAATCGCCAAGTTATGTAGCCATCTAAAGCAAAAACCTCCACATCATTACCCGCATCAGCTAGAGTTGGATAGTCATGGATAACATGGGCTTCCCAAACGAGGCTAATTTGAGCGTCTAAAACAGCTAAAGAGCTGAAAATCATAAAAGCAGTAAATGTAAGAATTCTTTTTCCCATGGTTATTGATACATGATTAAATAATAAAACCAAATTAGAACTACTAAGGTTGCATAATTAGTGGCCGAAGATAATATTTTATTCGGAAATCAATAATAAGTTGTACTTAAGATAAATTCGTTAACTTTGAGCAGAACCTATTAACCAAAATAACCTTATTATGAATCAATATCACCCTCTAAGAATAGCAGCCGTTGTTCTTTTTTTTGTTAGTGGCATTAGTTTAAATGCTCAAACAGACATCACGTTAACTTTGAATACAGACTGTTGGGGAGCCGAGACCAGCTGGGGAGTCTATGATGATATGGGTGTCGAGATAATCGGAGTTCCTTCAAGGGCATTGGCTAACTTAACAGAGTTTATAGAGCTTATTTCCTTAGCAGATGGATGCTACGAATTGAGAATAGGAGATACTTATGGGGATGGCTTAAATGGCACTGCTTATGGCTGCTCTGTTGATGGAAACTACAGCCTCCAAGATGAAAATGGAGTAATTATAGCTCAATTAGGAGAGCCTGACTTCGACAATTTAGTAACTCATGCGTTTTGTTTGCCATATGTGGCACCACCTGGTTGTATTGATTCAGCCTCTTGTAATTTCAATCCTTTAGCTGGGAGCGATGACGGCTCTTGTGAGTATTTAAGTTGTGCTGGATGCACTGATAGCGAAGCTTGTAATTATATAGATACAGCCACTATTGATAATGGATGTGAGTACGTTACTTGTGCTGGTTGTTTGGATGTTCAGGCTGATAACTATGATGTTACAGCTACTATAGATGATGGTTCTTGTTCTTATCCTCCTTTAGTTGCGGTTATTTCACCTTCTAGTCTAGATATTTGCCCTGGAGGTTCGTTAAGCTTCTCAGCAAATAATAGTACTGGAAACATCCAGTCTTATACGTGGGAAGTAAGTGGCCCAGAAACTCTATCAGGTACTGGTGCTGATGTTTCTTTTGTAATTGGTCTAGTCGGAACTTACACTATTACCTTAACGATATCTGACGGAACATTGTCTAATTCATCAGCTGTCACTGTAGAATCAGCAGACGGAGATAATTTGCTCATTACAGTAGTCTCTGATAATTACCCTCAAGAAATATCTTATGTACTTTTAGATGATAATGGAAACACCATAGCCGAAGTTCTTTTAGGAGATATGCCTGCCGGAACTTCTACAAGTTCAGTTTGTTTAACTTCAGGATGTCATTCTTTTATTATGAGTGATTCATATGGAGATGGCTTATTGGCAGGAGCGTATTACTCTTTAACTTTAAACGGAGTAGAACTAATCAACAGCAGTGGTTATGGAACTGGAGAAACGACCCCTATAAACTGTCCAGTAGGAACTAGTTGCTTTGATGCTATTGTTGCAGTTGAAGGAACTAATACCGCTATTTATGATAATACTTGGTTTATATTCTCTCCTGCGGTAACCGGTCAATATAATGTCACTACATGTGGAACAGCTATATGCAACACTACGATCTGGGTCTATGATTATTGTCAAGGTCTTCCTTGGGATGATACAAATGAAGCTACTATTTATTATAATGATGATGATATAAGTTGTACTCCTCAGTCGAATATTAATCCTCTTTTGGAGGCTGGTTTAGACTACTATATCAGAATCGGAGATCAAGGTGATGATTGTCCTGGAGACGTGGATTTTAATGTCAGTTTTGTAGGTGCTATTAGCGGTTGTTTAGATATTAACGCCTGTAACTTTGAGCCTTTAGCTACGGTAGGTGGCGGAACATGTTACTATAATGGAGACCCTGAGTGTAGTAATTTAGGTCCTGATTTATTTGTGTTACAAAGTGTTCTTCAAACGTCAACATACTTGACATCACTTACCGATATTCAACCTGATGATTGTTACATACAGGAAGGATGCATTGCTGGGACTGGAGATAGGGATATCGTTCGTTTCACTACTCACATTAAAAACATAGGAACTCAAGATTATTTTATAGGACAGGAAAGTGATAATACAAACCAATTCGAGTTTGACCCTTGTCATGGTCATTACCATTACGAAGGATATGCAGAATATATTTTATATGATAATTCAGGGGTAGAATATCCTGAAATAGGATTTAAGAATGGATTCTGTGTACTTGATTTAGAATGCTCTGATGGAGGTACAGCTAAGTATGGGTGTAACAATATGGGTATTTCTGCTGGTTGTGGGGATTATTATAGTTCTGGATTAGCTTGTCAATGGGTAGATGTTACCACACTGGCAGCAGGAGTTTGGACTTTAGTAGTTAGAACTAACTGGACTCAGTCTCCTGATAATAACGGAAGGTATGAGCTAAGGTATGACAACAACTGGGCTCAAGTTTGTTTCTCTTTCGGAAGAGATGTTGACGGAAATATTATCGATTTTAATGTTGAGCCAGTTGGGTCATGCGCGGTGCCTACTGATTGTTTAGGTCAGCCTTTTGGGGATGCTCAGCCAGATTGTAATGGTGATTGTCCTGGTTTAGTGGTGAGAGGAGATGCTAACTTGAGTTTAGAGATTGAAGCTACGGATGCTCAGATTTATGTAGATGATATTTTAGGAAATGATGCTCAGGTTACACCATGTTCTGATATGGATTCAGACAATGCGATTACTGTTTCAGATGCAGCAGCATTATCTAGATGTGCTATTTATGGAACGAATTACATTGACGAATTTGGTGCTCACAATCACTGTGAGTGGATTTCTGAGGTAACAAACCAAAACCAAACTACAACGTTAAGTATCGGAGAAATCAACACTACTGACGGTTATGTAGATGTATTTGTTTTAAACCCCGACAATAGAATAGTTGGGTATGAATTTGAAATAAGTGGATTAGAGATATTATCAGTTGAAAATTTATATACTACTGACTATACTATGACTCCTCAGTCTACTCTAGGAGGTACTAAAGTGATTGGATTATCTTATAGTGATGAAAGCATAGCAAAAAATTTAGCACCTGCGCCTATGGTGAGAGTTTATTATAGTGGTTTAACTGGAACGGAGGTGTGTGTGTCTAATATTACGGATATCGTTAATGTGGAGTATCATAATACCTTAACTGCCATTGGTTCGTGTATGGCTGTTGCACAAGGAGATTTTGCGGATTTCGTTGGAGGGCCAACTAACATCTGTCAAGGTGAAGTTGTAAATTTCAATGATACTAGTTCTGGTGTAATTAGCACTTGGGATTGGAATTTTCCAGGAGGAACACCTTCATCGTCTACAGATCAAAATCCGGTAAATTACATATAACGCAGCTGGAGTATATGACGTGATACTAACTGTTGGAAATGGAACTGAAATAGATTCTGAGACAAAAACAGGGTTTGTTACTGTAATGGCAGGAACTACATTTTACTTAGATTCTGATGCCGATGGATACGGAGATGTCAGTAATAGTATTGTTGAGTGCAGTCCAGTCCCACCTGCTGGTTATTCTGAAAACAGCTTAGACTGTGATGATACTAATTCAAATATTAGTCCAGAAGCTCCGGAAACATGCAATGGAATAGATGACAACTGCGATGGTACTTCAGACGAAGGGTTAGCACTAGTGACTTATTACGCAGATGAAGATTCTGATGGTTTTGGAGATGACTTAGTTTCTCAGGACTCATGTGATGGAGGGCCTATCGGTTATGTTACCGTTGGTGGAGATTGTGATGACAGCAATGACAATGTTTACGCTGGGGCCCCAGGGACTAGAGAAGGACTGGATAATGACTGTGATGGAGATATAGAAGGAGATGAGATTTATGTAATGCATAGGTGATATAAATTCCGATGGAATGGTTAATATTTATGATTTAACTGGTCTGCTTGGTGATTTTGGATGTAGTGAAAATTGCTATGCAGATTTGGATTTTGATGGAAATGTAAGCACAGGAGATATCGCTATATTTTTATCGGTATTTGGTTCATTATGTGAGTAAAAGACAATTAATTAATTTATCGAAAGCCACCTGTGAAAGCAGGTGGCTTTTTTTGCTTTTAAAACTACATGAAGAAGTGAGTTATACTGGAGATATAATTTTAATTTTGTAGACATAAATACTGCTCAAAATGGAACCAGTTTCTCCTTATAAGCCAAAGAATAAAATTAGAATAGTGACAGCAGCCTAGCCTTTTCGATGGTCATGATGCAGCAATTAATATCATGAGAAGAATTATTCAGTCTACAGGATGTGAAGTAATTCACTTAGGTCATGATAGAAGTGTTGAGGAAGTAGTAAATAGTGCAATTCAAGAAGATGCTAAGGCTATAGCCATGACCTCATACCAAGGAGGTCACATGGAGTATTTCAAATTCATGTACGACTTATTAAAAGAGAATGGTGCTGAACATATAAAGATCTTTGGAGGAGGTGGTGGAACCATTCTGCCAGATGAAATAAGCGAGCTTCATAAGTACGGGATCACTAGAATTTATCATCCCGATGACGGAAGGAAATTAGGACTACAAGGAATGATTAATGACCTAGTTCAGCAGTGTGATTTCCCTACAGGTGAGTTTCTAAATGGAGAAGTAAAGAAATTAGCAGGTAAGGAAGTGAAAGCCATTGCTACGCTTATATCTGCAGCTGAAAACTTCCCTAAAAATCATGAGAAAGAACTGAATGAGGTTCATCAGATAGCAAGCCAAAAGACGGTCCCTGTTTTAGGGAATCACAGGAACAGGTGGGTCAGGTAAACTCATTGGTTGATGAGCTAGTAAGAAGATTTCTTAATAGATTTTCCAGACAAAACACTAGCTATAGTTTCTGTAGACCCATCCAAAAGAAAAACTGGTGGAGCGCTACTTGGAGATAGAATTCGAATGAATGCTATTAAAAATGATAGAGTTTACATGCGTTCTTTGGCTACTAGACAATCCAATTTGGCACTTAGTCAAACATGTAAACGAAGCTCTAGAGATACTTAAAGCGGCTAATTATGATTTAATAATTTTAGAAACTAGCTGGAATAGGGCAGAGTCGACACCGAAATTATGGAACACTCAGATGCATCTTTATATGTAATGACGCCTGAGTTTGGAGCTGCAACGCAGTTAGAGAAGATAGATATGTTGGATTTTGCCGATATAGTAGCTATAAATAAATTTGATAAGAGGGGGGCTTTAGATGCACTCAGAGATGTGAAAAAACAATACGTTAGAAATCATCAACTCTGGTCTGCAAAACATGAAGATTTGCCTGTCTATGGAACCATAGCTAGTCAGTTTAATGACCCAGGAATGAATGCTCTTTATAGAGCCCTAATGGATAAAATTGTAGAGAATACAGATGCCGAATTAAACTCAACCTTTGAAGTTACAGAGGAGATGAGCGAGAAAATTTGGGTTATTCCTCCAAAAAGAACTAGGTATTTATCAGAGATAGCTGAAAGTAATAGAGAATACGACTCATGGGTAGATAAGCAAGTAGAAGTAGCAGAGAAGTTATATGGATACCATAAAGTTTTAGAAAACACATCCGACACTCTTAGAGATAGCATCCAGGAAGAAATGGATAAACTACTTTTAGATTTAGACCCGCATAATTGGAAGATAATCCAAGGCTGGGAGGATAAAAAGAAACTATACCAAGACGACATTTATTCTTTCAAGGTGAGAGATAAGGTAATAGAGATTAAAACACATACCAAATCACTATCTCAGTCGGATATTCCAAAAGTATCAGTGCCAAAGTACAGATCTTGGGGAGATGTGTTAAAATGGAATCTTCAGGAAAGTTTCCCAGGGGAATTTCCCTTCACTGCAGGAATTTATCCTTTCAAAAGAGAGGGTGAAGATCCTACTAGAATGTTTGCCGGAGAAGGCGGGCCTGAAAGAACCAATAAAAGATTTCACTACGTTTCAGCTGGTCTTCCAGCTAAAAGATTAAGTACAGCGTTTGATTCTGTAACGCTTTATGGAAACGATCCTGGAGTAAGACCAGATATTTATGGTAAGATTGGAAATGCAGGAGTTTCTATTTGTTGTTTAGATGATGCTAAAAAACTCTATTCTGGATTTGATTTAGCACTAGCTAGCACATCAGTGTCCATGACTATAAATGGTCCAGCGCCTATGTTGCTTGGGTTCTTCATGAATGCAGCCATTGATCAGCAGTGTGAGAAGTACATTAAAGAAAATGGGCTAGAAGGAGATGTCGAAAAAGCATTGCTACGCAAATGGGAAGGCAACGGATTAAAAAGGCCACGTTACCAAGAAGAACTTCCTGCAGGAAATGATGGGTTAGGATTGATGCTCTTAGGTATTACCGGAGATGAAGTTCTCCCCGCTAACATTTATAATGAGATAAAAATAAAGACTATCTCTTTAGTCAGAGGAACAGTACAAGCCGATATTCTCAAAGAGGACCAAGCACAGAACACCTGTATATTCTCCACAGAATTTGCCCTAAGGCTAATGGGAGATGTACAGCAGTATTTTATAGATCAGAAAATCAGAAATTTCTATTCTGTCTCTATCAGTGGATATCATATAGCAGAAGCTGGAGCTAATCCTATTACCCAGTTGGCATTTACCCTGTCTAACGGCTTCACATACGTAGAGTATTACCTGAGCAGAGGAATGGATATCAATGCATTCGGGCCTAACTTAAGTTTCTTCTTTAGTAACGGAATAGATCCCGAGTATGCCGTAATAGGTAGAGTAGCCAGAAGGATATGGGCCAAGGCATTAAAGAAAAAATACGGAGCAGATTCTAGGGCCCAGAAACTAAAGTATCACATACAAACTTCAGGAAGGTCCTTACATGCTCAAGAAATAGATTTTAATGATATAAGAACTACACTGCAAGCGCTTTATGCCATTTATGACAATTGTAACTCTCTTCATACAAATGCTTATGATGAAGCCATCACTACTCCTACAGAAGAAAGTGTAAGAAGAGCTATGGCCATTCAATTAATCATTAACAGAGAGTTAGGATTGGCTAAAAATGAAAACCCTTTACAGGGAAGTTTCATAATAGATGACTTAACAGACTTAGTTGAAGAGGCTGTTCTATTGGAGTTTGACAGAATCACAGAAAGAGGCGGAGTTCTCGGAGCTATGGAGACGATGTATCAGCGTTCTAAGATACAGGAAGAGAGTCTGTATTACGAGACATTAAAGCACACAGGTGAATTTCCTATCATAGGTGTTAACACTTTCTTAAGTTCTAAAGGTTCTCCTACTGTGCTTCCTAGAGAGGTTATTAGGGCTACGGAAGAAGAAAAGGAATATCAGATTTCTATGCTGAATGAGCTGCATAAAGTAGGAGGCAGTACGGAGAAAAAGCACTTAAAAAAGTACAGGAGGCTGCTATTACCAATAAAAATATGTTCACAGAACTAATGGAGGCCTCTAAACATTGTAGTTTGGGGCAGATTACTGATGCCCTATTTGAAGTTGGTGGTCAGTACAGAAGGAATATGTAAATGCGGTATTTCATAGAACTATCTTATTTAGGGACAGCTTATCATGGCTGGCAAAGGCAGAATAATGCTGCTACTGTTCAGGAGTGTATAGAGGTTGGTTTGTCTACTATTTTGCGTTGCAAAACTGAAGTAACTGGCTGCGGAAGAACAGATGCAGGAGTTCATGCCAAACAGTTTTTTCTTCATTTTGACCATGAAGGATTAGAAGATTTAAAAGTTGGCTTATGCTTTAAACGGTATTCTTCCATTAGATATCAGTATCCATGGAATCCGAGAAGTAGCTCGTGAGGCACACACTCGATTTGATGCTTCAGCGCGTTCTTATGAATACTGGATTCATCAAAAGAAGAATCCTTTCGTAAACGGACTGTCACATTATTTTAGATTAGACTTAGATATAGCAGCAATGAATGCAGGCTGCTGATCTTCTTCTTTCTACTAAAGAATTTGGAGCTTTTTGCAAAGCAGGTTCTGACAATAAAACCATGTTATGCGATGTGTCAGAGGCATGCTGGGAGCAGAAAGATGGTCAGTTGATTTTTCACATTACTGCAGATAGGTTCTTAAGAAATATGGTAAGAGCATTAGTAGGAACGCTTATGAGCGTGGGGCAAGGGGTTACTTCACTATCCAAGTTCCAAGAAATTATAAAGAGTCAAAACAGGAGTGAAGCCGGACTTTCAGCTCCTGCACAAGGGTTATATTTAGTTAAGATTAAGTATCCATATATTAATGAGTAAAAAACGGCCACAGGAAAAGTATTTGATTTTGGAGTTCTCTGGAAAGTTTTCAAAGGGATAGGGCCATACAAGAATACATTTATCCTCACGGGAATCATAATCCTGTCTCTTGCATTTTTAAGTGTGGTTAGACCTTTTCTTATAAAAAACGGGCTTAATAATGCATTTGAGGATAATGATGCGTCTGTTTTAGTTCCCTATTTTCTAGGAATGCTAGGCGTCCTTATGATTGAAACAGTTCTTCAATACTATCAAACCTATTTATCTAATCTAGTGGCTCAGTCTGTTACACTCGACTTAAGAGAAAAGCTCTATAGAAAAGTGCTCAAGTTTCGACTTAAATTTTTTGACAAAACACCCGTTGGGTCTTTTGTTACAAGATTGATAAGCGATATTGACGGTATAGCTCAGATATTTAGCAATGGAATCTTAACTATTCTAGGAGATATAGTTAAACTCATTGTGGTAATTTCAGCTATGATGTTTATTAGTGTGGAACTCACCTTGATGGTGTTAATTCCGATCCCTGTATTATTGATTGGAACCAGAATTTTCCAAAAGACCATTAAAAAAGCTTTCACTGAAGTGCGTAACCAAGCGAATAAGATAAATGTATTCACTCAAGAACATATTACAGGGATGTCTATCATCCAATTGTTCAATAGAGAAAAGAGAGAATATGAAAAATTTAAACAGATAAATAAGGAACATCAAGATGCACACATTAGATCTGTGTGGGCTTATGCAGTGTTTTTTCCATTCGTAGAGCTTCTGTCCGCTACTAGCATGGCTCTATTGCTCTGGTATGGTGCAGGAGAAGTTCTTTCTGCGCAGCTAACGATTCCAGCTTTAATAGCTATGATACTCTTTATTAATATGCTTTACAGACCTATAAGAATGCTAGCAGATAGGTTTAATGTCCTTCAGATGGGAATAGTAAATGCAGAAAGAGTGTTTACGATGTTTGAAAGAGATGAGCTTCTAAATGACACTGGAACCTTAGATAGAAAGCTAGAAGGAAACATTTCGTTCGATAAAGTGTCTTTTGCTTATGTAGAAGATAATTATGTCCTTAAAGAAATAGATCTGGAAGTGAAATCAGGAGAAACAGTAGCTTTTGTAGGTGCTACAGGAGCTGGTAAATCCTCTATCGTTAATATTCTTAGCAGATTTTATGAATTCCAAGAAGGAACCATATCACTAGATAACCAGGATATAAGAAAATATACGCTTGATGCTGTAAGGTCTCAGATAAGTGTAGTTCTCCAAGAAGTATTCTTATTTTCAGATTCCATTTACAATAACATTACCCTTAGTAATAAAGCAACTGAAGAGCAGATAATAGAAGCTTCTAAAATAGCTGGGATTGATAAATTTATTTTCTTTCCAGGAGGGTATGATTATAATGTGAAAGAAAGAGGAGTGATGCTCAGTTCTGGTCAGAGGCAGTTAATAGCATTTATTAGAGCTTATGTAGCAAATCCTTCCGTTCTCGTTTTAGATGAAGCTACATCATCTGTAGATACTGAAAGTGAAGAGCTTATTCAGTCTGCAATAGAGAAGTTAACTAAGGGTAGAACGTCTATAATTATCGCACACCGATTAAGTACAATCCAACAAGCAGATAAAATAGTTGTCTTAGAAAAGGGTAGAATAATAGAGCATGGGTCTCACAAAGAACTTCTCAGCCATGACGGTCAGTATAAGAAGTTGTTCGAACTTCAATTCCAAGAGAGTCCATGAAAAAGCCCGATGAAATAGTAGAGCTTATGCTGTCTAAGGATCACTTTAGCAAGTGGTTGGGTTTAGAGGTGATTGACCTTGAAAAAGGTAAAGTGAATCTGAAAATAAGCATCAAGGAAGAGATGTTAAACGGGTTTGAAATAGCTCATGGTGGCATCGCTTATGCTCTCGGAGATAGCGCTCTTGCGTTTTCTGCTAATGCTCATGGAAGACAGGCCGTGAGTGTTGAGACTAGTATTAGTCATGTTCAAAAAGTATTTTTAAATGACGTACTAACTACAGATGTAAACGAGGTTAGTTTGAACCATAAAATCGGAATTTATCACATTAGGATTACTAACCAATATGATGTGGAAGTAGCTCATTTTAAAGGGACTGTTTATATTTCCGGAAAGGAATGGTAGATGTGATGAATTGGGATTTAAACATTACAAGGCAATAATTTATAATTTGTACACCTTTACCCACCCAGTTGAATTAAATTTGGAAGAAATACCTTCTTAAATGAGATTTCTTACCCCTTTATTTATTCTAATTTCTTTTTCCCTCTTTGCACAAGATGACCATCCCGATTGGACTGCGCTTATGCAAGACCCCACTACAAATTTTTACGAGCTGCAATCCCAATTTAATGAATACTGGGAAGGAAAAGAGCACGAAAAAGGAGACGGCTATAAGCCGTTTAAAAGGTGGGAGTATTGGGCTCAGAAAAGATTAAATGAAGATGGTACCATTCGTTCGGCTGCTCAGTATAATGACGTGTATCGGCAAGTTCAGGAATATACAGCTCAGAGATCTTTGTCAGGGAATTGGGAGCAGTTAGGCCCTATTTTAGATGGAGCTACTACTAGAAATGATATTCCAGGTGTAGGAAGAGTAAGTGCTATAGAATTTCATCCTACGGATCCTCTTACTATTTACGCAGGAGCTCCAGCAGGAGGGTTATGGAGAACTACAAATGGTGGACAATGGTGGGAGTCTCTCACAGATGATTTGCCAACTCTGGGGATTTCCGCTATAATAGTAGATCCGAATAATCCAGATATTATATATATAGGGACAGGAGATAGAGACTCTGCTGATGCGCCAGGATTAGGTGTTTGGAAGTCTGTTGATGGCGGAGAAACTTGGAGTTCACCAGGGTTTGGTATGCCCGATGTGGTGGTAGGGATGATGGTGGTGAACCCAGATAATACGGATATACTTCTGGCCGCTTCTAATGACGGAGTATATAGAACTACAAGTGGAGGAAATTCGTGGTCGTTGGTTTCTCCAACTAATAATTTTAAAGATATCAAGCTTCACCCTACAAATCCAGATATAGTTTATGCTACTGGGAGTACTTCGTTTTATAAAAGTACGAACGGTGGTGTTACATTCGAATATCAGTCTGGAAGTATTTCATTTTCCTCTAGGTCGGTAATAGCGGTCACTCCTGCAGAGCCGGATTGGGTTTATGTATGTGCTGCCAACTCTACTGATTTTAGAGCATTGTTTAGAAGTACTGATGCTGGTGAGACATGGGAAGAAATGTCAGATTCTCCTAATATTTTAGGTTGGTCTAATGACGCCAGTGGAGGTCAGGCGTGGTATGATTTAACCATAGCAGTTAACCCCAATGATGCGTTGGATGTTTATGTAGCAGGAATTAGAGTGTTGAGGTCACAAGATGGAGGAGTTACGTGGCTTGAGGCCTCTGACAACTATGTGCATGTAGATCACCATGCGAGTGCATTCAGTCCGCACACGGGGAATTATTGGTTAGGCAATGATGGAGGTATCTACGAGAGAGAAAATAATACAGTATGGAAAGACCAGTCCAATGGAATGGTGATAAGTCAAATGTATAAGCTAGGACAGTCTCCCCATTCAGTAAATAATGTACTTACCGGTTTTCAGGATAATGGGACAAGTGAGTGGATAGGGACTAAATGGGAAAGAAGAATAGGAGCAGATGGAATGGAGTGTATGTACGACCAGGAAGATCCTGATTATTTTTATGGAGCCATTCAAAACGGTGAAATTAGAAGAACTGGCCCGAATTATTCTGCTCAGGCTTGCGGTAGAAATGGGTTAGGTGGTATAGATGAAAATGGTCTTTGGGTAACTCCATATAAATTAGATAACTCAAACTCAAATACCATGTTCTTAGGTTATTTAAACCTTTGGAGATGTGATAACATTAAAACTCAAAATATAGATGATGTAGAATGGGAAAGAATGTCACAGAATTTAATTAGTAACGATGGAGCTAATATTAATGAAATCTGTCAGTCTATAGTTAATCCTGAGACAATGTATATTTCTAAATTGACGAGAAAACTATTTAGAAAAGACAATATTAATGATCCCGAATCTGAATGGATAAACTTATCGACTAGCCTTCCGCAATTCAATTTAACTATAGATGATTTAGAGGCGCATCCTTATGATGAGAATATTCTTTATATGGCGTTTTTTAGAGAGGTTTATAAAAGTGCAGATAAAGGAGACTCATGGGAATTAATGACAGATGAGAATTTCCCAGATGTAGTTATAAATAGTATTGTGTATGACAAAAACTCTGATGAGGGATTGTACATTGGTACCGAATTGGGAGTTTTCTTCAAGGATGCTACTATGACGGAGTGGGTTCCGTTTTCTGGAGGAAATTTACCTCCGGCTGTAAATGTTAATGAACTGGAAATATATTACGGAGAAGATATAGAGTCAAGTAGAATAAGAGGAGCTACCTATGGAAGAGGATTATGGGAGTCTGATTTATATGACTCAGAGACATATTACTTCCCAGCCAAAGCATCTATTATTCCACAGAATGAATCAGGTGAGATTTATGGAGAAACGACTATGGATGTAAAGTTCTATAAAAACCTAAACTATGTCTCTGCGGAGACGCTAACTATAGATGAAATTATAGTGACTAATGCGTCTATAACAGATTTAACCGGAGGTCCTGTGAATTATGAATTAACCATTACGCCTTTGGTTTTCGGAGAGGTTACGGTTTATATTCCTAATGATGTGGCTACTGATGAATTAGGAACCCTTACAGAAGAGAGTTACGTGCTTTCTATAGCTTATAATGAAAGTCCAGAACCACTGGGTATATATGGCCCTGGAGGTGTTGGTAATCAGGATGAACTTTCTTATTGGTTTATGGCTAATGAAGGCTTATATAATGAAGAGGGTGATACTAGTATTGCTGATGGAGATTTAGTGGGGTATTGGGAAGATGTGAGTGGAAATGGAGCTATTGCAACGCAGAACTTAGATGTGCACAAACCATTTTACGTTGAAAACTCTGATTTATTTAATGGTCAACCGGCATTTTTACTCACTGGAGACAGTGCCTTTTTACGAACGGATGAAGTAAGAGTAAAAGAAAACCTGACTGCGTTTTTAGTAGCTAGTGCTGAGAATAACCCTGACGGTTATACGCTATGGAACGAATACGGCTGGTTGGCTTCTGCTAGAGAGGCTAATGGATTCATAGTACATCCTTGGAAAGATGGATTTAATACTACAGGTATTATTTACGATAACATGAATAATGAAACATTAGGGCTAAACACAACATTCGTTCCCGGTATAAATACGGCTACTATTCACGGAATGCAGTACCATAATAATTCTGCCAATAAATTCTTAGATAGTTATGTGAACGGGAATGTAGATAGAAGATTTGTAAATGAGGTGATTAGGGATTCGGAGGATGTGGTAGAAGTTAACTTCGGAAGAGATTTTGGTAATAGATATGGAGCAGGTTTGATAGCTGAGCAGATTATGTATTCTGAGCGTTTATATGATACCCATACGATACTTGTAAGAAATTATCTATCGAGTAAGTACGGTGCTCCGCAGATGGATTAGAGCGATATACGCAAGATGAATTATATAATGAAGAAGTAGCAGGTATAGGTCAGGTTACGGAGTATGATAAGCACCTAGATGCGCAGGGAAGAGGAATTATAAGAATGAGTGAGCCTAGTGATATCGATGATGGAGAGTTTCTTTTATGGGGAACAGGAAATGGCGATTTAGAGTGGGCTTGGGGTGATGATGTATTCTTGAGTGGAAGAATAGCTAGAACTTGGGGTTATGAAGAAACGGGTGACGTGGGTTCAGTATTGGTTCAGGTTTATGATGAAACAGGATTTTTAGATAATGGAGTGCAGCCAGGAATCGTCTATCTAGAAAATCCTACATTCGAGTTAGGGTTAACTCCTTCTTTCGTGCCATTAACGAATGATGGAGGGGTTTGGTCTGCCAATATAGACTTTACTGGTTTGGGAGTATTCACTATAGGGGTTCAGCCTGTGGTTAATATAACAGAAGAGAGTAAAGTAGATTTCTTAGTTTATCCTAACCCTGCGAGTAATAAAATATCGATAGACTTCTTAGGTTTAACTATTGAGGAAGTTTACATATATGACAATCAAGGAAAAATGGTTGTCTCACAACTAACTAAAAATGGTTTTGTTCAAATAGACATCTCTAACTTATCATCAGGCGTTTATTCGATTAGCGCCCTAGATAGTGAAGGTTCATTTTTCAGTGAAAAACTCGAAGTAATAAAAGAGTAAGAACAGATACTTTGAAATAGTACAAGAAGAAAGGCGCTAAGGCGCTTTTTTTTATTTAAACTTCTTTTTTTCTTCAGGTATTACTTTGATTTCTTTAATCGGAAAGTCATTTGGATTGTTTAATAAGTTTTCCAACATACCTTCTAATTGTTCGGAGTTCAGTTGCTTGGCCAGAATCTCTTTGTTTTTATCTAAAAGATAAATTTGAGGAGTGCTGGTGATATTATACATAGCTCTGAAATTTAAACTATTCAGTGTAGTGGTTCCATCTAGAATCAACTGTCTGGCATTTTCACTATTATTTATTTCAGGATTATCACTGATGTTTATCCAGTCGAGTTCTTTTTCTTCTACAAATTTAATCCAATCTTCATTTTCAAGTTCATTATTGACAGCTACTACCTCTAAACCTTTAGATTTAAACTGTTTATAAACTTCCTGGAGTTTAGGCATTTCTTTTTTACAATGACCACATCCAGGCTCCCATATAGCTACAACTAAATATTCAGCATCTATGTCATGCATGTTTATCCATTCTTCTCCAGTAACGTCTGGAAGAATAATATTAGGAGCAACTTCACCACACAGGGTTTTAGATTTCTTATCCGAGCCTTCTATAATTTTAGCTAATTTCTCTTCGTCTAACCAATCTGCTTTTCCTGTTTTATAATACTTGTTTACTATAGCTACAAAAGCCCTATCCATGCACATAATCTTACTCGTTTCTGTGAGATAAGTTATCTGGTGAAGAGTATACTTGTACATGTCATAATTAGCCGCTACTTTTTCTAGTAATTTTCCTCCTTCGGCTACGATGGTATCAGGTATTTGAGGTAAAACAGTACTCAAATATTTTTCCAGTACTCTATGAAAAGCTTGCTCTCTAACTAGTCTAGGGTCTGTGAGGTCTACATTATCCCAATAATGGTTTCTGTAATATTTATATCTCCACTGACGTTCGTCTTCTGCTGTTTTAGGAGCGTCAGGAACTATTATATCCATAGACATATTGATCATCTTACCTACGAGTATCTCCTTGTTTTCCCCGATAATTCTCTTTTGATAGTTGATTACTTCTTCCGTCAACTTGCCTATTTCTTCTCTAGCATTCTTTACTTCTTTTTCAGTCAGATAGCGAGTCCTTAGCTATAATGTCCCAGGGACCTCTTTCAGTATTTTTCTGACCTAAGAACCTTTTGTAATCATAAAAAATTTGGTTGTTTTTAGACTCTATTACATTCATATTGAAATCTAAATTCTCTTGGTCTGACTCGAAAAGCAAATTTTCGCTATCAAGGAGAACCTCCAATAATTTAGGGCCAGGAGTTACTATAGCATATTTACCGCCTAACTCATAAGGTTTTCCTTCGAAGGTGAAATAGCCATCAGACTTGACTACCGCAGTGTCATTGTAGAATAAACTTTTACCAAGGTACTGTGCCAGGTAGACCGAGTCATTTTCATTTAACCCGTTAATTTTCCCTTTAATAGTATGATTCTGTGCCTGCATTCCCATGCTGCAGAGTACTAGAATAGCTAATAAATATTTTTTCATTTTATAAAATCTGTCTATTAGACAATTTGAGTTTGAAATTAGTTGTTTTGCTTAACCTTGTTTAACAATCCTAATGCCAAATTTAAAATCTTCCTGCGAATTCCAATCACAAAAATTTTTATTAATAAGGTTTTAGGTTTATTTGCGTTGCAACGCATAAATAATATTCAAAATTATCTATTACTAGTACATTTACATTAAAATTAAAATCAATGGAAAAATATTTCTCTGAATCTGAACTCATCTTAAGGCCAGATAAATCGGTTTATCATTTAGGTGTTAAAGGAGAGGATTTAGCAGATGATATTATTATAGTGGGTGATCCAGATAGAGTCGCAGTGATTACTTCTAGATTTGACTCCGTTCGTTTTTCCACTGCTTCTAGAGAATTCTGTATTCAAACAGGGGAATATAATTCCAAAGAGATTTCTGTGGTAAGTACAGGTATAGGGGTGATAATATAGATATTGTAATAAATGAATTGGATGCTGCGGTCAATATAAATCCAAATACTCGTTTGGTTAATAAAGTGTTAAGGAAGTTGAATTTTCTTAGGTTGGGCACCTCTGGAGCTCTGGATCCTAAGATCAAGTTACATGATATAGTTTGCTCCGCGGCTGCTATAGGAATGGATGGTGTTCCTCATTTTTATGATTTTGAGTTTTCTCAAGATGAATTAGCCATGGCTGATCGTTTTTCGCAGGATTGCGGATGGCCTGAGAAAGTAGCTTCACCATACGCAGTGATGGCTTCTAAACACCTTCTTGATAAATTTGAAGGAGTATATAATCATAAAGGGATTACCATAACAGCCAATGGTTTTTATGGCCCACAAAACAGAGAGCTGAGAGGGCGGTTAAGGAACCCCGAAATAGAAGAGAGCTACAGGTCTTTTTCTTCTCATGGAATGAGTGTTACCAACTTCGAAATGGAGACATCAGGCATCTATGCATTGTCTAAAATGCTTGGGCACTCTCATTTAACACTGTGTGTCATACTAGCAAATAGAATAAATAAGGAGTTTAGTTTAAATCCTGAAGAAGCAGTTAATTCGCTGATAGATAGAGCTCTTAATAGTTTGAGCAGTTAGCTGTTAAGAAGTAAAAACTACAGGTAATTCCATAGGAAGATTCGCATATACATTTGGAGTCAACCTTTCTCTACTTGTAAAATATGATCACAAATCAGATAGATGCACTGATATCTTTAATTGAAGACCCTGATGAAATAATATTCTCTCAGGTGAAATCTGAAATTAAAAATTATGGTGCTGATGTAATTCCTAAGCTCGAAAAGGAGAGGGAGACTTCCAGCTTCGGGCCTTTGTACATAGATAGAATAGACCAGCTTATTCAGTCTATTCAATTAGAATCGATTTCTGAAAAAATGAAGGAGTGGCATGCCTCAGAAGAAAAAGACCTTCTGGAAGGCGCTCTTTTAATTAATCAGTTTCAGTATCCTTCTTATAATCCTGACCTCATTAGAAAAGAGATTACTAGAATTAGACAAGATGTCTGGCTAGAGTTAAATGATAATCTTACAGGTTTTGAGAAGGTGAGAATCATGAATCACATTCTTTTTAATGTGCATGGTTTTAGCGGAAATAAATCAAATTACACCTCTCCTAATAATTCGTTTTTAGGTGATGTGTTAAGTAGTAAAAAAGGAAGTCCTCTTTCACTTGCCATTCTATATCAGGTGCTAGCCAATAGTTTAGATATTCCTATTTACGGAGTTAATCTACCAAACCACTTTATACTATGCTATATGGATGAG
Source organism: Flavobacteriales bacterium UBA4466 (assembly GCA_905182895.1). GTDB lineage: Bacteria > Bacteroidota > Bacteroidia > Flavobacteriales_D > Sanyastnellaceae > ASP10-05a. The sequence goes on along the minus strand of CAJJDD010000004.1, from coordinate 53,750 downwards.
CATGGAATAGCTTCTATGCTAGACGAGACGGTGGCAGAGAATGGCATCTTATTTTACATAAACCCTTTCTCAGATGGAACTGTAATCCATAAAAATGAAATAGATGAATTCTTATTTCATTTGAATCTACCCGAAAAGGTTAAGTTCTATAAACCATGTGATAACAGTGATATCATAAACCGTCTGATAAACAACCTCATTTTTGGTTTCCAAGAAAAAGGAGACGAACTTAAAGTAGAAGGTTTGAGAGAATTGCAGAATGTTTTTGCAAGGATTAAGACGAATAGCTAAGAAAATATTTTCTTGATGGTGGCTAGAATAATCGAAATGTCATAACCGAAGCTTCTTTTTTCTAGATACACTAAATTCAGTTTTATTTTTTCAGGAAGAATTTCAGTAATGTATGTATGTTCAGGGTCTATCGTGTTTTTCAGTAATTCACTTTCCTGAGAATAATTAAGAGAGTCTAGCCCTGTTAATCCAGGTTTTATGGATATTATTTTTTTTTCTTCTGCGGTGTACAGTTCTACGTATTTTCTGACTTCAGGTCTTGGGCCTACGAAGCTCATTTGGCCGAAAAAAATATTTAATAGTTGAGGCAGCTCGTCTAGCTTATACTTTCTAAGAACACTTCCTATACCACTAATTCTTGGGTCTTTGTCTAAGGTTATCTGGAGCCCTTTTGAGTTTGTTCTCATAGTTCTAAATTTTATTAATTTAAAAGCATGACCTCCTTTTCCTATTCTTTCTTGGAAGTAAAAAACGGGAAAACCGGAATTTAGAATAATGGCTAAACTTAATAGAAGTAATAGAGGGCTTAGACAAAACATTCCTAATGCACTCATAATTATATCAAAACTACGCTTCGTCATCTGTAATATCTTTAATCACTTGTTTAACAGTCTGTACGATATAGCCTAGTTGTTCATTCGTGAGGTCATAAAACACAGGTAAAGAAATTTCGGTGGTGTAGGAGTTAACGGCATTTGGGTAATCAGCTATTTGATATCCTTTCTCTTTATAGAAAGTAAAGAAGGGCAGTGGCATAAAGTGAACATTTGTACTAATCCCTTTATCTCTTAATTCGTTTATCACTAAATCTCTTTGAGAGTCTGTAAAGCCATCTATTCTTAGTTGGAATAAATGGTATGAAGTTTCTTTAGTCTTTGTAACCATTGGAGGCGCTATGTACCAGGACTCTTCCTTAAAACCATCGTGATATGAATTACAGATGCTTTTTCTTTTCACTAATGTCTCAGATTCATATCTATCCAGTTCTACTTGGCCTATAGCTCCCTGAAGATCGGTCATATTACATTTATATCCTGCATGAATAATGTCATATTTCCAGCTCCCAGAATTCGTTTTGGATAAGGCATCTTTTGTTTGTCCATGCAGAGAATAAATATTGAGATCCTTATAAAGTTCTTCACTATCGAAGTTTTCGGGAAGGTTGAAGCCCAAAGCACCGCCTTCTGCTGTTGTAAGATTTTTTACCGCATGAAAGCTAAAACAGCTCACATCGGAGTAAATAGCCGCTGGTCTTCCATTTATAGTAGCTCCTAAGCTATGTGCTGCGTCAGAGAAAAGTAGAATCCTGTTCAGTTTCTTCTCGTTATCATTTTTCGGAATAAATAGTGGAGATTTTCTAAGGATTATGTCTTTTATAGCCTCATAGTCACAGGGGAATCCACCTATGTCTACAGGCATTATTACTTTGGTTTTTGAGGTGATTTTCCTTTCTAAATCTTCTAAATCAAGATTAAATTTTCCTTTCTCCGAATCTACCAGAATAGGAGTGGCTCCTAGGTGAAATATGATGTTGGCGGATGCAGCATAAGTGTAGGCAGGAACGAGCACTTCATCACCCTCTGAAATTCCGTACCACCTTAAAAAAAGTTCTGCGGCATTCGTCCATGAGTTCAGGCAGATAACCCTAGAAACTTGAATGTATTCCGCTATATTTTTTTCGAATTTTTTGGTTGCTGGACCAGTCGTTATCCATCCAGATTCAAGCACGTTGGTTACCGCTTCTATGGTCAGGTTATCTATTCGAGGTGGGGAAAATGGAATCATTATTAAGAATGTGGTTTTAAAAAGGTAAAATTAAGCATTCAATTTCGAGCGGATTCAAATTTACCTTTGTATAAACAGTTTTATCATGTGGCAAGAAATCGATAACAAGTTAGTGCGTCAGTTTAAGTTCAAAGATTTTCAGGAAGCATTTACTTTTATGACAAGGGTAGCTTTCATTTCTGAGAAGTCTAATCATCACCCAGAATGGCATAACGTCTATAATGTAGTAACCATAGAATTATGTACACACGAGTCTGGGAATAGCATTACAGAAAAGGATAGGGTGTTAGCAGGAGAGATAAATGGAATACTTGGAGAGGATTCAGAGCTTTTCTAAATAAAAAAACCGCCTTAGCGAAGCTAAGACGGTTTGCACAATCTTTTAAGATTGAAGAAAGCCTATTGAGCTTCCTCTTCTTCCTTTGGTTGTACTTTTGCCTTTATCTTTAATTTTGTATCTCTAGGCTCAGTGTTAGCAGTTAAAGTAACTACTTGAGTAATGTCTTTTCCAGCTTGAGAGGGCTTGGGCTTGAATGTAACCTCTATTTCTCCTGATTCACCTGGCATAATAGGATCTTCTGGTTTCTTAGGGACAGTGCAAGAACAACTTCCTTTTGCTTTTTCGATAACCAATGGGTTATCTCCAGTATTAGTAATTACGAAAGTGAATGGATTTTGACTTCCATTTTCTACTTCACCAAAATCATGCATTTCTTCATTAACGGTATACGAAGTTACAGGGCCTGTGTATTCAGGAGTAGCATCTTTTCCTCTTTTGTCTTCTTTTTTAGCCTTAACTTTTTTAGCGTCAGCTCCAGCAATTTCAGTGCTATCCTCTACTTTTCTAAATTCACCAGTACTTTCCTCACCACATGAAGTAAGAGTAGTTCCTCCAATGAATGCTGCAGCTACAGCGAATATAACAACGAAGTCCTTAATTTGATAAAAAATTTTCTTTATCGATTAATGGGTACAAATTTAATTAAATAAATCACTTACTTGAAATCTTTAAACGCTAGATTTAATCCTTCATAACTGCCGTCTTCCAATGCTTTTATTCCAGCCTGTAATGTTTCGTTTAAATCATTAATTACTTCATAAAAAGCACTGCTTCCATAGAGGCTCCTGGCTATTAAAGCTTTCATTCTAATTTCTAATACTCGTTTTGAGGTGTTGAAACCTTCTTTGTCATAGGCTACTTCCTCTGCTTCACCATCTTTTATTAATTCATCCATTAAATCACCGGTGATGGTAAATTTCCTTTTAAAATCGTTTAGAGATTTGTAACTCTTGTCTAGCTTACTTCTGTTAGCATCCATATAGTTCAAAACAAAAGTATTTATAATACCACTTCTAACTAATTTCCCGAAGTACTCAGAAGTCTCTGTAGTATCTAAAGCTACAAAAATGTCGGGTAAAATACCTCCACCTCCATAAACAGTTCTTTTAGTGCTGGTGATAGTATTTAAGTGAATCAGGTAAGTCCAAGCTATCCAAGCTAAACATTTCTCCACTGTCATACCTTTCTCGTTTTTCTTTTCTGTATGCCTCTATACCATCATCATAAGACTTTTGAATACATCTTCCAGAAGGTGTGTAGTACTTTTGCATTGTTAACCTTATCTCAGAACCATCAGGTAGAGCTATTGGCCTTTGAACTAGACCTTTTCCGAAAGACCTTCTTCCCACGATCATTCCTCTATCCCAATCTTGTATAGCTCCCGATACTATTTCACTCGCAGAAGCTGAGCTTTCGTCTATCAGAACTACGAGTCTTCCTTTTTCAAACACACCTTTATTTTTAGCATATCTATTATCTCTTGTGAATGCTCTCCCTTCCGTATAAACTATTAATTTATCGTCTGAAAGAAACTCATCTGCCATCCAGATGGCAGTATTTAAATATCCACCTCCATTTCCTTGAAGATCTAAAATTAAATCTTCCATTCCCTCTTTTTTAAGTTGGACTAAAGCATTGGTCATTTCTTCTTCAGTATTAGCGCTAAATCGGTTCACCTTGATGTAGCCTGTTTTAGAAGCTACCATATAAGAGGCATCTACAGAATGAATTGGAATTTTATCTCTCGTAATGATGAAATCTAATAATTCTTTAGATTTACCTCTTTTAACTCCCACATTAACTACAGTTCCCTTGGGACCTTTCAACTTTTTTACTACATCAGAGTTTTGAATATTAATTCCAGCCACTAACTCTCCATCCACAGTAATTATTTTATCATTAGCCATGAGCCCAATCTTTTCAGATGGCCCACCAGAAATAGTTTGTACTACGAATATGGTGTCTTTTAATACATTGAATTGAATTCCTATTCCATCAAAATTTCCTTTTAGTGGTTCACTTGCTTTCTTTACCTCATCAGCAGGGATATAACTGGTGTGAGGATCTAGCTCTTCTAGCATCTTGATTATCGCTATCTCTACCAGTTCTTCCGCGTCTACACTATCTACGTAAAGGTTGTTTACATAGTATAGAAGCTTGTTGAATTTTTCGGTAGTAGTTTTTTCATTTAACTCTTGAGAATACCCAATCCCGAAAATGAAGAGAAGAGATAAAGTACCGACTATTTTTTTCATTGTATATGTTTTCTAGTGACTTAAGACTAATGTAATGTTAATGATACTATTTTTGTGCCAAAAAGGTTAACGTATTTGTGTTAAAAGTTGAATTTCACTGAACCATAGGTTCAAACATATGTTAAATCTATCAAGTAATTGGAGATCTAAAATCTTCATTTAAATATTCGATTGTTTACAGATTGATCGGTCAGCTATCATTGTTTTCGTGTCATTATGAATGAAATCTGTTATCACCTTTTTTTTCTATTACTTTCTAAGTCTTATTTCGTCTTGCAATGTTCAATAACTGACTAATATACTCAGGAGTAACCTCTTAGTGTGGGAGTTATAAGACTACTCAACAGAGGGTTTAGGGCAAGTGCACAAAGGCGTTGTTTAATGCTCTGGTAGATTATCTTACAAGCCTTAATTTCTGAACACTTAGCTTGGTCTTTAAATTCCCAAAGAGAACGGTAACTTCAGTCCCGTCTTTCTCTATGACATCACCTAGCATTTTAGCACCGATAAGCCTAACCTTAGAGCCAATTTTGATTTTTTTCTGCTCGTCATTTTGTCGAACTATATTCTTCTTCGAATCAGCTTTAGCTTGAGATTTAACTTTAAGGGCTGTTTGACTTTGAAGTTGAATAATTTTTGTTTTTTCTACTGCTAAGTATTTTCTAATATCAGCCAGTAATTCTTTGTTCTTAGATCTGGTGTCAAAATTCTCAATGAAGCTACTCACTTTCTTTCCTCGAGTTATGAATTGATTATTCTCCTCGGCTAGATTTCTTTGTGTAGCAATTTTTTGATCAAGAGCATCTTTCTTATCAATGAATTTTTTCTCTGCTTTTTTCGCATTTGCAGTGCTTTCAATTGATTGTTTATTTATGATTTCTAGCTGAGACTTTTCTTTTTGCAATGCAGATAGAAGTTTATCCATATCAACCTTTTTAGAATCCAACTTAGCTTTAGCTTTAGCTATGAGTTCCAAAGGAATCCCATTTTTCTCTGCTACCTCGAATGTGAAAGAGCTGCCGGGCATTCCTACAGATAATTTAAATTCACAAGAAGTTCGTCATGAAAAAGCATGCAGCAGTTTACTGCATTCTGAAGCTTATCCGCTTTTAGCTTTATGTTGGAGTAATGAGTGGTAATTACTCCAAACGCCTTCTTGTTATACAATTCTTCAAAGAAAACCTCTGCCATAGCTCCACCTAGTTCAGGGTCTGAGCCAGTTCCGAACTCATCTAGCAGTACCATTGTTTTCTTATTGCTACGCTCTAGAAATTCCTTCATCCTTTTTAGGCGATAACTATAGGTGGAGAGTTGGTTCTCTATAGATTGGTTGTCTCCTATGTCTGTGAGTATATTATGAAACACGCCTATCTTACTATTAGCGTCTGCAGGGATTAAAAGGCCACTCTGAAACATAAGCTGAAGAAGCCCTACTGTTTTTAAGGTAATACTTTTTCCACCAGCATTTGGGCCAGAAATAACTATCATTCTATTGAATTTGTCTAATAGAATGCTCTGGGGCATAGTAGGCTTTCTATTAATGTCATTGGTGACTAATAGAATAGGGTGGTAGGCATTGATTAACTCTATTTCAGAGTTTTCTGATAGTTTTGGTAAGTTAGCCCTAAGCTGAATGGCTAGTTTGGACTTCGCATGATAAAGGTTTCATATTAGACGCTGATACTCTTGTAGTAAAGGAAGATGTTCTCTTACGGCATAGGTCAGTTCCCTAAGTATTTTAAAAATCTCTTGGCGCTCATCATCTCTAAGCATTTCATACTCATGGTTCAGGGGTATGTTTAAAGAGGGTTCAATGTAGGTTACATTTCCGGTCTTGCTATTCCCAAGAGCATTTCCACTTACGCTTCTCTTATATGAACTTATGACGGAGAGTACTCTTTTTCCATGAAGGAATGTCTCATTATTATCAGCGAGAATTCCTTTTTTCTGAAGTGACCTTAGATGTTTATCGAAGTTGACGTTAATTCTATTCCTGGTGGTTTTCTTATCCTGACGAATTTTAAACAATTCAGGTGAAGCGTCATCTTTTACTTTTCCCTTAGCATCGAATACCTTATTTATAGCCTTAACTAAATCATCTGTATGATATAGGTTAGCGGTAAGTTCTTTAAGAAACTGAAATCTAGATTTTTTATCTGAAAAAAAGAATAATATTCTATTTATAAGTTCCGATAAGAGCTTGATCTTAAAGAAGCTCTCTTCTGGAAGAACATTGTGTCTGTTTTCTAAAGTTTCTAACTCATCTTCTATTTCTTCAAAGTCTAATGCTGGAAAAGGAAGTCCTTCTACTCTAATCGATTTTAAGTCGTTTAGGCGTTTTAATTCTAATTCTAAAGTGTCAAAATCAGTTATTGGAGTTAAATCCACCATCCTGAGTTTAGCTGTGTCAGAAATACAGTTGTCATGCAGCAGTAGTCTGATTAAATCAAACTCTAAGTCTTTAATGGTTTGTTCAGGAATATAACTCAACAGATTTTGGCTTTAAGCCACAAAACTAATTCAGAACCCTCATTAAATCCTTCACAAAAGAAACTTATACCATTTGTAGGCGTATAATCAAGGTAGAATTATAAATAAATTATCATGCTTCGAATATTATGTTTGCTATTTATGCCTTTAGTTGCCTGTTTAACAGCCAATTCTCAATCAGATTTGCTCCAGTTAGAGGTGGAGGACGAAATTATAAATTCAGCTCCCAATAAACTGAGGCCTATGGTCGGTTTAGGAATTGGAACCTTCACTTTTTATGGAGATACTGGCAATAAAACTGAGACGAACAATCCATTTAACTCCAGTTTAGCCTTAAGCTTAGGCGTGCAGGTGCCTGTCAATTACTTTTTGGATTTATCATTTTCAGCAGTTCTTAGTACTGTTACTGTTAATGAGCCAGGGTTAGATATGCTAAATAATTTTCAGAGTGAGATTACTGGAGGAACAGCTCTTTTGACTTATAATTTTGAAAACTTTTTACCCAAATCAACTTACTTGCAGCCTTATATAGGAACTGGTATATCAAGTTTCGAATTCTTGTCTAAAGCTGATTTGTTCGATGCTCAAGGGAATGAATACAATCTATGGTCAGACGGAAGTCTAATGAGTCTTCCTGAATCAGCTCCCAACCTTCATGACGCTATAATGGTGAAAAGAGATTATGTATATGAAACTGACTTAAGAGGGTTAAATAAAGGTGAGAATGGTACATACCCAGACAGAACTATAAGTATCCCTTTATCTGCAGGAGTTAATTTCAAATTCAGTAAACATTTAAAAGGACAGCTAGGAACCACATTATTCTTTAATATGAATGATTTAGCAGACAACGTTAATGATTCGGGATCATCTAGTGATGGAAAGAAAGATAGATTCTTACATTCTTCTCTTTCTCTGAGTTACGATTTACACATTCCTACTAAGAAGAGACCAAACTTTGATGTTGAGCTTGATCAAAACGGAGAAGAATTTCTTTCCTATGAGTTGTGGGATTCAGATAAAGATGGAGTTGCTGATTTAGATGATGATTGTTTAGGGCATCCAGAAGGAATAAATGTAGATGAAAAGGGATGCTTTAGATTTTGATAATGATGGAGTAGCAGATTACAAAGATGATGAGCCCGCCACAGAAAACGGATGGTTAGTAGATGAGTATGGTGTAGCTATAGAAGACGAAATGTTCTTCGATAAGTATATGGTTTGGATAGACTCTTTAGGGGCTAATGAATTTGATGAGTTATACAATAAAGTTGAAGGTGAAAAAAACAAACAAAACTTTACAGTTCTAATTTTACCAAATAAGAGAGGAATGAATCAGTCTGAAATTAACTCCATCTTAGCAGAGGGAAATGTTAGAGCTACTAATGAAAATGGAGAAGAAGGATTTTTAATAGGAGATTTGAAACTTTACCTGAGGCTGTACACAAGAAATTAAATTTAGCGGAAAAAGGTTTATTAGGTTCGGTGCAATTGGAAAAAGGCGGAAAAAGGTTAGATGTAGATGCCGAAACAGGATTGTTAAATGAAATAATTTTAGAGAGAGATAGAACGCTATTTGAATATGAAGGGTCTAAAGCGGTTGTCTATAGAGTTCAAGTAGGAGCGTTTAGATATGATTTATCAGATAATATATTCACAGGGGTAGATGATTTATTATTTCTTTCTGGTGATGACGGTCTAACTCGATATATGACCGAATCTTATAACGATACTGAAAGTGCCGAAAAAAGAAAAATAGAACTTTTGACTCAAGGTTTTGAAGATGCATTTATTACAGCTTACAGAGATGGGAGTAGAATAACGTTGTTTAATGCTGGAATGGATGTAGCACCTTCAGCTAAAGACCTTACTTATGATGAAGAGAATAATTCTATTGATCCTAGATTTATAAAATTCCAAATTCAATTGGGCTGAGTATGCAAACGATATCCCAACTGAAAGGACTAGAGAAGTTATTAGAGCTAGGTAGTGTTCAGCCCATAAAGGATGAACGGAGTTACTCGATATATGTTTGGAGAATTTGATCACCTACGATGCCGCAAAAAAAGCATTGCAAAATATTCATGAAGCAAGGAGTGGAGGAGGCAGAATTAAAAGGACTTTTTAATGGAAAGCTCATTTCATTAGAGGAGGCTTTAAATATAATAGGAGGAAATGAGTAGTCCTGTACCGAGTAATTATTTACAATTGAGAGAGTGGAGGGCTGTATGCCTTCCTTTTTTTGTTTAATGGCCGCTATTACTCTCATACCATCGATAGCAGCAGACATAATTCCTCCAGCATATCCAGCTCCCTCAGCACAGGGATATAAGTTTTTAACTTCTTCGTGCTCTAAGGTTGGAGTTCTAGGTATTCTCACAGGAGAAGAAGTTCTACTTTCAGGAGCCACTATTAAAGCTTCATTAGTTAAGAATCCATTCAATTTTTTACCAAACTCTAGAAACCCTTTTTGAAGTCTATGCGCAATCTGTTTAGGCAATAGTTCATCTATTCTAGCTGCTTTTACCCCGGGTATATAAGAACATTTAGGTAGGTCTACACTGTCCTTTCCATGTATAAAATCAAGTAATCTTTGAGCGGAAGTGCTTGAGTTTTACCTCCTGCTTCCCAACACGTTTTTTCTACTTCTTCCTGAAACTTCAATCCACGCAGAGGACCGAAAGAAGCATAAGCATCTGTAAGCTCATCATCCACTTCTACCACCATTCCAGAGTTTGCGTAGGGATTGTTCCTTTTGCTAGGACTCCAGCCATTACTAACCACAGATCCAGGTTCTGTGGCGCATGGAGCTATAATTCCACCTGGACACATGCAGAAACTGTAAACGCCTTTACCGTCCACTTGATGAACTAAACTGTATGAAGCTTGAGGTAAATATACTGAAGAACGTTCGCCATGATATTGAATACTATTAATGAGTTCTTGCGGGTGTTCTATTCGAACCCCTAAAGAAAAAGGTTTGTACTCGATTTTAATTTCTTTTCGGTGAAGTAGTTCGAAAATATCTCGGGCTGAATGTCCAGTGGCTAGAACTAGTTCAGATGTTTCTATTTTTTTAGAGCTATTAATTTCTAAGCGTTGCAATACACCTTTTTCCATCTCCAAATCAGTCAACTTATGTTCAAAATTGAATTCTCCTCCATAGTTCAAGATAGTTTCTCGAATAGCAGTAATAATACTAGGGAGTTTGTTGGTTCCAATGTGTGGGTGGGCATCAACCATTATTTCGGGGTCTGCTCCATGCTGAACTAATAGGCTGAGAACTTTATTCACGTCTCCCCGTTTAGTAGAGCGCGTATAAAGCTTCCCATCCGAGTATGTGCCAGCACCACCTTCTCCATAACAATAATTGGATTCAGGATTTAAGACATGCTCTTTATTTAGCTTAGCTAGGTCTCTTCTTCTAGACCTAACATCTTTTCCTCTCTCAAAAACGATAGGTTTTAGCCCATGTTCTATACAGGCTAAAGCTGCAAACATTCCCGCCGGACCAGCTCCGATTATGTGAACAGGCTCCGCATTCGCTACGTTTTTAAAAACAATGTCCTGTAAAGGACTGACGATTTCTTCTCCTTTTTCGAAGAGAGCTACGGCTAATTGAATTTTAACCGGTCTTTTTCTAGCATCAACAGAGCGTTTTTTAATATACCAATCCTTCACATCGCTCTCATACAGACCGCTTTTAGAGAGAGCTAGGTGAAAAATGTATTCTTCTTCGAATGATTTTTCAGGTGGTACAGATATTTGAATAATTTTTGGCATATATAAATTCAAAAATACAGTTTGAAAGGGTCTCTATGAGAAAACCGAATCACTACTTTTGACCACCTACTCACAACCATGGTAAATATGCGTTACAATAGAAGAGGATTTGAGAATGAGGAGCTTCAAGAAATTTATAAAGCTTTACTGAAACCAAGACTAATTGAAGAAAAGATGCTGAGTCAGTTAAGACAAGGCAAAATTTCTAAATGGTTCTCAGGAATAGGCCAAGAAGCTATTTCTGTAGGATTAACTTTGGCATTAGATGAGGATGAATTTATTCTTCCAATGCACAGGAATTTAGGCGTGTTTACAACAAGGGAAATCCCATTGGAACGCCTCTTTAGTCAATTTCAAGGAAAAGCAAACGGTTTTACTAAAGGTAGAGACAGATCTTTTCATTTTGGGTCTATGGAACATCACATAGTGGGCATGATATCTCATTTAGGACCTCAATTAGGAGTAGCTGATGGTATCGCTCTTGCCCATAAATTAAAGAAAAGTAAAAAAGCCACTCTTGTGATTACAGGAGATGGAGGTGCTTCCGAAGGTGATTTTCACGAATCTGTTAATGTAGCGGCAGTATGGGATTTACCTGTAGTTATTTGTGTGGAAAATAATCAATGGGGTCTTTCTACGCCTTCATCAGAGCAGTTTAAATGTGAATCATTTGCAGACAAAGCCATAGGCTATAAAATTGAAAAATTCTCTATAAATGGAAACAATAGAATGTGTTGAGTACGGTTAAAAAAGCCGCTAAAATATGTAGAAGAGGAAACGGGCCAGTGCTGGTAGAGTTTAAAACTTTTAGAATTAGAGGTCATGAAGAAGCTAGTGGAACTAAATATTATCCAGAAGGACTTATTAAAAAATGGGAGAAGTATGACCCGGTAGACTGTTTTGAAGCGTATCTGCTTCAAAATAGGATAATAAATAAAGAGGAGAACGAATCGTATAGAGAGAAAATTAAGGAAGAAATAAACATAAATTTAAAAAGGGCGTTAGCTGAACCCGCTATAAATGTGAATTTAGAAGAAGAGTTAGGAGATGTATTTGTCCCTATTAATGAAGAAGCAATAGAGCCAGGGGTTAATAAATCAGAAATGAGGTTTATAGATGCCATCACAGATGGATTAAAAGAGTCTATGAAAAAGCATGATAATCTAGTTCTTATGGGGCAAGATATAGCAGAGTATGGCGGAGTATTTAAGGTAACAGACGGGTTCGTAGACCTGTTTGGTAAGGAAAGAGTGAGAAATACTCCATTATGTGAGTCAGCCATCGTAGGGTCTGCGCTTGGGCTATCTATAAATGGAATGGTAAAGTCCATGATGGAAATGCAATTTGCAGATTTTGCTACTTGTGGTTTTAACCAAATAGTAAATAACCTAGCCAAACTAAATTACAGATGGGGAGAAAATGCTGATGTAGTAATAAGAATGCCCACAGGTGGAGGAATGGCAGCAGGTCCGTTTCACAGTCAGTCGAATGAAGCTTGGTTCTTTCATGTGGCTGGGTTAAAAATCGCTTATCCTGCATTTCCTGAAGACGCTAAAGGAATGCTAATTAGGTCCTTTGAAGACCCTAATCCTGTGTTGTTTTTTGAACATAAAGGATTGTACAGGAGTATTTCAGCAGAAGTAGCTGAGGGATATTATTCTATTCCATTTGGTAAGGCCAATGTGGTTAAAAAGGGTGAGAGCCTTGTCTATAATTACCTATGGTATGGGAGTGCATTGGGCAATAAATGCTTCTGCAGCACTTGGACTTCAGGATGTTGTAGAGATTGTAGATCTGCGCACGCTTAGCAGCCTCTAGACTACAGAAACTGTTTACGCCTCAGTTAGAAAAACAAATAGCGGTCTAAGTCTACATGAAGATCTACTGGTGGTTAGCAGGAATAATTCAAGAAAACTGTTTTGAATATTTAGATGCTCCTATTGTCAGATGTGCTAGTTTGGATACACCTGTTCCTTTTGATGCAGCCAAAGAAAACCAATTCATGGCTAAAAGTAGGCTCCAAGTCTCTATAGAAAAGGTGTTGAATTACTAGTGTTTGCTTGGGTTTGAGTAGTGAGTTGTAAACAAGAATTTGGATAGTATGCATTAATTGCATAATTTACACGTTGGTTAATTAAATAGTGTAACTCAGCCCTTACCTTAACTTCAATGCTCGAAAAAATTCAATTAGTTAGAAATGCTATTGATAATATTATGAATGATGTTATGGAGAAAGCATTTCATCATTCAGTGAATTATCCTCAAGATTCAGATTACTTGAATAAGATGATAAAGAACATTCGATCGGATAATGAGACTTTTGTAAACCAGCTGCATTCGCTTAAAAGCTCTAAAGATGAAGCATCTGCCAAAGAAGAGTTAAATATGTTAACTAAAGTATTGAAGAATAAAAGTCTAGTATACCTTTCAGAGCTCCAGAAACTAAAAGAAAAAGATTCGAATAAGGCCGATTAGATTCTTCTAAGACCTTCTTTTACCTGCTTGATTTGGGCAGTCATCATTCCTCTCTTGTCAAGTTTTTTAACTTCTGATAATAGATTCGTAGCTTCTCTTTTCTTTCTTTTGCTAATCGCGATTACTGCCAATTGAAGCTTAGCTGTAGCCTTGTCTAAGTCAAGTCTTAGTCCGTTAGAAAGAGATTTTTTAAACATCACTTCAGCTTTAGTTAAGCTTCCTTGTCCACCACCTTGAACTGATGTTAGGCCTTGTAAATAATAAAAGTAACCAAATCTAGGGAATAATTTATCTGGATTTACACGATTAATCCAAGTTAAGCAACTTTCCATTTTTCCTCTTCTAAGTGAAATGAAGGCTATAATTAGTCTTATGCTTCGTGTAACTAAGAAGCCAGCTAATCCCGCCAGTAAAAGAAGCATTATTCCAAAGCCAATATTTCCTTGAGTAAAATTATATATACTCCAAGCTAAAATCGCAGCTACTATTATTCCCTTGATTATTCTAGTATCCATATTTTTTTTAATTTACAAGCGCAAAGCTAAATATTAAAGCCTTTCATTATGCTGAATTTATAAACACTAATTTTTACTGATTGATATGAAAAAAGGAATACTATCTATACCTAAATAGTAGTAATTTTGACGTTGGATTTTAATCATGTAGTATGAACTGGAAAAAGATGGAGTCTTTGGCTGATTTAAGCGAAGCGATAGAAGAAAGTAGAGATAAAAAAGTCGTAATTTTCAAGCATAGTAACAGATGTTCAGTGAGCATGATGGCTAAAAAGAGTTTGGAGATGTCATGGGATATTTCTCCTGATGAGGTTCAGCCGTACTTTTTGGATCTAATTAAGCATAGAGAAGTTTCTAATGAAATAGCAGAAAAGCTTGAAGTCATTCATCAATCTCCTCAGTTAATAGGTGTAAATAATGAAGAGGTGTTTTATCATGCTAGTCATAGTGTGATTTCGGTTGAGAGTTTAAAAAGCGCTTTATAGAAAAGATATAAATGTCAGAAGAAAAAATATTCAAGTTCAGGATTATTCTCGATACTGAAGAAGACGTAATAAGAGATATAGAAATTCAAGATGATTGTTCTTTTATAAACCTTCACGAATGTATTCAGCAAAGTTTTGGTTTTTCTGGAGTAGAAATGGCATCTTTTTATAGAAGTGATGAACTTTGGGAAAAAGGAGAGGAGCTTCCTTTGATAGATATGGGAGGGGCCGAGAATGAAGCCCCGGGGTTAGCCATGAATGATTTAGTACTTAAAGAACACATCAAAGAGAAGCATGAGCGTTTTTTATACGTGTATGATTTTCTCAGAATGTGGTGTTTTTATGTAGAAGTTATTGAACTTTCAGAAGCCAAACCTGAACTCGACTATCCTTTAATTTCGTTTGAGTTGGGTAAGGCTCCATCTGAAGATTCTAAAGAAGTCGATTTATTCGATGATATAGATCTTGGTGGCTTATGGGGTTCTGTTGATAAATCTTTGGCCGAGATTGATAAATTACTAGATGAAATGGATGGTGATGAAGAGCAGACTATTCTCAAAGCTACAAGGCAAAAAATTCGATCAATGAAGAGGGTGTAAAAGAAACAGTGATATTTATAGTAGGTCCTACTGCGGTGGGGAAAACTTCTATAGCTATAGAGTTAGCCATAGAGTTGGGCTGTGAGATTATTTCTGCGGATTCTCGTCAATTCTATAAAGATATTTCTATAGGTACCGCCAAACCTTCTAAAGAAGAGTTATCTCAGGCTAAACATCACTTCATTGACTTTCTTCCACTCCAAGAGTTATACAGCGCAGGAGATTTCGAGAGAGATGCTTTAAGTTTCTTAGGGGCTTACTTTCAGAGTAATAATGTTTGTATTTGTACAGGTGGCTCTGGTTTATATGTGAGTGCTTTGTTATACGGTTTAGATGATTTACCGTCTTCTGAAAGTGTAAGAGCAGAACTCAATGAATTACTTGTGAGTGACGGCATTGAAACCCTTCAAAACGAACTAAAAATAATAGATCCAGAGCATTATGCTGCCATGGATATTCATAACACGCAGCGTTTAATTAGAGCCCTTGAGGTCTGCAAAGTTTCTGGTGAACAGTATTCTAAACTCAGAACTTCTTCAAAAAAAGAAAGACCTTTCCAAAGTGTAATTATTGGTCTCAATAGAGACAGGGAAGAGCTTTACGATAGAATAAATAGAAGAGTTGATGCTATGTTAGATGATGGCTTATTAGATGAGGTTAAGTCAGTAATGCCGATGAAACATCTGAACTCACTGCAGACAGTTGGTTACAGGGAGTTTTTTGCTAGTTACAGCGGAGAGTATGACATGGAAGAGGCTGTAAGGTTGGTGAAAAGAAACTCAAGAAGGTTTGCTAAAAGACAAGTTACCT
This sequence comes from Flavobacteriales bacterium UBA4466, assembly GCA_905182895.1. Taxonomy (GTDB): domain Bacteria; phylum Bacteroidota; class Bacteroidia; order Flavobacteriales_D; family Sanyastnellaceae; genus ASP10-05a. Next base: position 37,922 of record CAJJDD010000004.1, on the reverse strand, counting down.
GGTTCAAGCGATATAAAGAAATAGAGTGGTTTAATCCTAAGGGTTTTAATGCTATAGTTGCTCACACAAAAGACTTACTAGCGAAGTAGCTCGCTTACTTCTTTTCCTACTAAAGTGCCTATGGCTATCCCCATTCCTCCGAGCCTCACACCTGTTACAGTCGTCTCATCTAATCTTTTTATAAGCACTTTTTTAGAATTACCTACCCCCATAATTCCTGTCCATTCCTGAGAAACTGACTCTTTCTCAACTTGGAAATGATTTTTCAAATACTCTAAGAGATACCCCTTAAGCTGTTCATTTACTTTAAATTTAGAAGTCGATTCTGTGTTCATGAATTTATTTCTACCTCCACCTATAAGAATTCTGTCATCTATTTTTCTGAAGTAGATATATCCTTTATCATGATGATAAGTCGAGGGTAAGTCTATTGTAGGAAGTTTATCCGTTAGAAGCACTAAATTTCTAGCAGGCATAACTTTGAGTTTAGGAATCATAGAATTAGTGAGACCATTTGTGCAAACGGCTATTTGGTTGGAGTGAATAAGATGATTCCCAAATAAGACATTCTTAGACCCTTCTTGAATTTTGGCTTCTGCGCCACAGTAAATTTCAATATTATTTTCTTGACATAATTTTCTCCATGCCTGTATCATTTTTCCAGGATTAAGTTTTCCCTCTAAAGAATTAGATATCGCATTTTCATATCCAGTTAAACAGCCTGGGACATCGGTGGTTTTGTAAGTGAAATCTTCTCCTGTAATAAGCATTAGTGAATTATTTAGCTCTTCTAAGTAGTGACATACGGTTTTGAATTCGTTTTTTTGAGAAAAATCAAAAAGCTCAGTTCCACCACATGGGAAGTAATCAAGGTTGGACTCACCTAAAGTTTTTCTCAATAAAAGCAGCCCTTTATATCTTTTTTCTGCCAAGGTTAAAACCTCATTCATACTCATCCCAGAAGCGAGGTCATCTACTAATTCTCCAGCACTCCCGAAACACGCGAAACCCGCATTCCTAGTGCTAGCAGCGGTGCTAATAGGGAATTTTTCTAAAACCACTATTTTCCATTCGGGGTGTAGAAGTCGTGTGTGATAAGCAGCAGATAGTCCTGTAATACCACCGCCTATGATTATTAAATCAGCTCTATCGGTAATAAACTGCCTTTCCCAATAACTAAAATTCATATTTTTACGTTATAATTCCACCAAGTTTTGGTGGAAATTTGTTATCAAACAAATATGCAAGGTAAACTTAAAATAAAATTTCTTTTAACAGTTTATATTTCTTTTTCTAGGAATAATTTCTTGGTCACAAGAAGATATCCATATCTATGGTGCAGTTAAAGAATTGGAGACTAATCATAAATTAGAATCTGTTCTGGTTCAGGTAACGCAGGACGGTAAAACGTTTGACTCTTATACCACCTCTGGTAGTTCTAAATTTGAATTTGACTTACCGCTAGGTCACTTGTATGAGATTAATTTCTCAAAATCTGATTATGTCGGTAAGAAAATTCAAATTAACACGAAGTATATTCCAGAAGAAGACCAAGAGGGAGGTTTTAAACTCGACTTGGATATGTCTCTTTTTGCATACATAGAAGGATTTAATAAAGCCATATTAGATGAGCCAATCGGTATTGCTGCATATGATGCTGAAAGAAATGCTATTGAGTTTGATTTCGATTACACAAGGCAGATCATGAATAAGGTGGACGCTGAAAATATCAGGCTTCAAAACTTGGGCTTGGCAGAAAAAGAGAAAAGGAATAGGTTTGACGACCTAATGATTCAGGGAAGTGATGACCTAACCAAGGAGAAGTATGCCCAAGCCATAGGTAACTATGCAGCTGCCTTGAATTTATTTCCAGATGAGTTAGAAGCTCAGGAGAAATTAGAAGAGGCTCAGGAATTACTGGCGTTGCAAAATAAAGATGTAGAGTTAGAAGCACAATATCAAGCAGCCATTAAGGATGGAAACGCTTTGATTAACTCTATGGATTATGAAGCATCCATGACGAAATTTTTAGAGGCTAAATCATTAAAGCCAGGAGAAAGGGAGCCTAAAGATAAAATCCTAGAGTTAGAAGGATTAATAGCTGCAGCAGAGGATAGAAAGAAGTTCGATGAATTCATAGTCGCTGGAGATAATGCGATGAACTCAGAGGAATACCAGTCTGCTGTCGATAACTTCAAGTTAGCTCGAGACATCATTTTTGATGATAAGGAAATGAAAAAGAAGCTAGCAGAAGCTCAAGAGAAATTAGATGCGCTGCTTTCTGCAGAAGATGCAGAAGAGGCTCAGCAGAAAAGATATGATGACATAATAGCTAAAGCAGAGGTTTCTTTTTCAGGTGAAGATTACGATTTATGTATAAATCAATATAATCAAGCGTTAGAAATTTTTCCATCGGAAGAATATCCTGTTGAACAAATTAAGTTAGCTCAAAAGAGAATAGAGCAGCTAGAACAAGAAAAATTAAAGAATGCAGAGACAAGTGCAGGTAATGAGTTAGATGCAGAATACCAAAACTTTCATAGATAAAGGGAACGACTTGTTTACATCAAAAGAACTAACGGCAGCTAAAGAAGCTTATGAAAGGGCTCTGGATGTTAAGCCAAATGAAAAGTATCCGAATCAAAGAATAAAAAGGATTAACGAGTTGTTAGCCGACCAAGAAACGGAAGCTCAGGAGGCTTTGGAAAATGCTGATGCAGAGACTAAAGAGAAGGATAGGTTAGCAGAGTTTGAAAGAGAAAAACAATTAAAAGAGGCTGCTGCTGACGAAGAAAAAAGGAAACTGGAAAAAGAGTTGGCTGATAAAGAGCGGTTCCTAGCAGAAGAGAGAAGAAAAAAGGAAGTAGGTAGAAGAACGCAGAAGAAATTTATCAAGTAACATAGATACCGAAGCAGAAAGGCAAGCAGAAGAGTTTTATAAGCAAGAAAAGCTAGATGCTGTCAAAGAAATAAACTCCAAAACGCAAGAACAGAAAGATGCTTACACAGCTTGGTTAAAAGATAAAGGAGACAGCGCGCAAGACATAGCTAAAGATGCTTCGGCAGACCTACAAGCTTCAAAAAACAGCATAAAAAGAATGTATGCTGATAATGAAAATGACCACAAAGATAAAAGAGAGAACTTTGACTCAGGAGAAAAGGACAATAATAGAAAAGTCCAAGAGTCAGGAAATATAGCTCAAGACCGCAGGACAAACGCTTCATTCGTTTTAGAAGGCGTTAAGAGTGATAATGCTTCCAATGCCAATGAGAAGAATAGGCAGGCAGTTCTAGCGAATAAAGAAAAAGTGGATGATTCCAAAAAAGACCTAATAAAAGCAGGAAACAGATATAAAGAGAAAGGTGCAGTTTTAAGGAAAGACAATCAATACGAAGTAGATAGAGCAAAGGAGAGATTGGGGAAAAGCGATGACGATGTAGGAAACCTAAGGCAAGAATCTGAAAAAGCGAATAATGAGGTTAAAGCAAATAGGACCAAATTCGTAAAAGAGAACACCTACTTACAAGATGAAAGAATAATGGTCAACTCTGAGAAAATTGATGATCAAAAGAGAGCTGAAGCAGATAAAAGAAGTGAGACAGAGAATTCTAGAAAAGGGAATGAAGGCGACGTAAATGCAGTTAAGGAAGACATTAAGTTGTTTCAGGATTCTAAGCAAGGAAATGCAGCATTGCAGAGCAGAATAGATAGAGAAGCGATCTTTAATGTAAACATTGGTCAAGAAAAAGAGTACGATGACTATAACTCCGTTCAAGGGACAGAAGATTTAGCTGAGGGAGTAACTGAGAGAAGTTTCGAAATAAATCAAGGGAGAAAGCTTGTAATAGAAAGAACAGTAAAACTTGGTAATAAGATAGAGACATACTCCAAGGTTATAGATAAGAATAGCACATTACTTTAAAAACAATAAAAGCATAACTAAAAGCACTTGGAATAGAGGAACACTTTCTCTAGCCGACTAACGCTTTAAGTGTTATTTGAATTTCTTGACTCCAGAGTTAATGAGTTCTAACAGTAGTTTAGCATCTTTATCTTCTAATTGCATCCCGATTAAAATGTGCCTTTTAGCAGAGTTAAATCCGATTTTTTCGGCTCCCATGCTCCAGAAGTAGCTTTCGTAGCTCTTCTTAAAAGATTTTTCGCCATATTTCACTAAGCCTAAATTAGAAATGCTATTTATTTCCATCTTTTTTACTTTACCAATTCCAGCGTATGATTTTTTGTAGTTGAGTACTCCTTTTTGAATAACGATATCCTCACTTCCTGATACCCTCCAAATTAAAATCTGCATTGCCTTAAAAAGTAGATAGAGCCAAAAACCTAAAAACGCGATTATAAATAGCTTTTGCTTTTCATCTTCAGAAATAAAATATTGGGAAACGAAGAAGAATCCACAAATCACCCAAACAGCCACCCATCCAAATATCAACCCTTCTTTCCAGAGTTTAACTCGCTGATTTATGGAAATAGACATTTGATTAGAATCTCTGTTGAATTTAATTCTCTTTCCTATATTCTTACTTTCAGGCATTCTTGTAATGATTAATGCTCACAAAATTAACCAAGTATTGTAGGCTAAAATGGTTTTATTTTGTATTTCTTAAAATCAAAAGCGAATGCAACGGATAATTTTAATTGGTGCTTTAGCCATCATAAGCTTCAGCCTTAACGGGCAGTTAGTTATAAATGAAGTCATGGCCAGAAACGATAGTTTTTTAGCTGATGAGTTTGGTGAATATGATGATTGGATAGAAATTTACAACTCTTCTAACGTGGCCATAAATATAGCTGGTGGATACTTTACAGATGACTTATCTAATACGACTTTACATCTAATAGAGTTTGGTGATGAAGACTTAACAACTATCCCTGCCAATGGATATAGAGTGTTTTGGGCAGACGGTACTCCAGAACAAGGTGTTAACCATTTAGGCTTTTCGCTTAGTGCAGGAGGAGAGTCTATCGCTTTAGTTATGTCAGACGGTGAGTTTATAGCCGATGCGGTGCAATTTGCAGATCAAGAAAATGATATCTCTTACGGTAGAGAAACAGACGGATCCCCTCAGTTTCAGTTCTTTTCAGTTCCTACTCCTAATGCGACTAATCAGGTTATTACTCCAGAGCTACAAGAAATTCATATCAATGAAATACAACCTTTAAATGCAACTACCATAGCAGATGAAAGCGGAGTGTATGAGCCTTGGCTAGAGCTATACAATCCAAATGCTTATCAAGTGAATTTGGCAGGATATATTATAGATTTTAATGATGGAGAAGCTCAGTTTACTATAGAGAACACAAACCCTAATGCCTCGGTTATAGAAAGTGATAATCATAAGCTGTTTTGGTGTGATGATCAAAGTTTGGAGGGTTTGCTACATACTAATTTTGAACTGTCTACTTCTGGATCTATTAAACTTTATTTTATTGATTAACGTGTATTTTTTGTAGATCTTTTTTTAATTCAACTATTCCTTTAGACGAAAGTTATGGAAGTGATGTAGATGGGTCTAGTAATTATATCGCTTTTGACATTCCTACTCCGGATGTCACTAATCAGTTAGAGATAATATTTCCTGAAGAGCTGTATTTAAATGAAATCATGGCTGTGAATGCTTTAGATACAACAGATAATCTCGGTGAGTATGAGGATTGGATTGAGATTTATAATCCGAATAATGTTCCTGTCGATTTATCTGGATATCATTTAACAGATAATCTTGGTGGTGGTTCATGGCAGGTTCCGTCTACTTATCCAGATTCAGTTACTGTTCCTGCGCAAGGGTTTCTTCTTTTTTGGGCAGACAACGATGAGGAACAAGGAGTGAGGCATACTGATTTTAAACTTGGATCCTCAGGAGAAACTTTGGTGCTGCTCTCTAGAGATAACTTCACTGTAGCAGATTCAGAAACATTTCCAGTCCAATCTGAGGATGTGAGTTGGGGAAGAGAAGAGGATGGAGAGGGTAATTGGATTTACTTTATTCCAGAAGCTAGTACACCAGAGTATTCAAATCACGGAGCTGTTTCCGTTTCTGATGTGGAGAGACTTCTGCCATCATTTTATCCTAACCCTGCAGCGGAGAAAGTGTTTTTCAGTGAAGAAGTTGAGGTTCTTGAGTTGTATACGCTAGCAGGAGGAGTTAATAGTTAAGTCGTTCAATTGTAAAGAGTTAGGTTTGTTCGGTATGCCTGCGGGGTTATACCTCTTGCGAGTGAACAGTTCTTCTTCTGTTCTTCTAGAAAAACTTGTAGAAAGAAAGCACTGAAGTAAATCAGAGATACATCTGAAGGTTTTGTCCCTCTTTTTAGCCGCTATAGTGGATATTCTAGTATAAAATAACTACTTTCGCGCTCCCTTAAAAAATAAGGGAGCTTATAGCGGAAATAAGTTATTTAACTCTTCTAGATCACCGTAGTCTAGAATACAATTTTAAAAGCCCCAAATGGCTGAAGAAAATAAAAAAGTAGAGAAACAGGACGAAAGCCCTGTAGAATCTACACAAGAGACTCCTCAAGCAGTAGAATCCGCTGCAGAAATCACAGAAAAAGTTGAAGAAGTAACAGAAGCGGTTGAAGAAACTGTAGTTGCTGAAGAAACTGCTGTTGTTGAAGAAGCTGTAGTAGCTGAAGAAGCGCCTACTGAAAAACCAAAAATGGAAGCTGATGACTCAGCTACTAAGATGGTTGGTGAAGGTGATACTGCTGTGTTCGAATTTAATAGCCCTGCTGAATCATTTGATTGGGATGCTACTGATGATTCTGTAGCTGCATATTCTAAAGATGATTATTCTGCATTAGAAAACACTTACACAGGAACTATATCAGAGCTTATTGAAAAATCTGTAATTACCGGTGTTATTGTAGATATAGGTAAAAAAGAAATAGTAGTAAATATTGGTTCTAAATCAGAAGGAGTAGTTCAGGCATCTGAATTCAGATATAATTCTGAATTAAAAATAGGTGATGAAGTGCCTATTTTTGTGGAACAGCAAGAAGACAGAAACGGTCAGTTAGTTGTTTCTCACAAAACGGCAAGAATGCACAGTGCGTTGGGATAGAATTAACGGAGCACTTGAAAATGGCGAGATTTTAAAAGGATTAGTTAAGAGTAGAACTAAAGGTGGACTTATAGTAGATGTGTTCGGTTTAGAAGCATTCTTACCAGGTTCTCAGATTGATGTTAAGCCTATTAGAGATTATGATGTATACGTAGGTAAGCAAATGGAATTCAAAGTGGTTAAGATCAACCATGAATTCAAAAACGTAGTAGTTTCTCATAAAGCACTAATAGAGGCTGAGCTTGAAGAGCAAAAGAAACAAATCATAGGAGGTCTAGAGAAAGGACAAGTATTAGAAGGTCAAGTGAAGAACATCACATCTTACGGTGTGTTTATCGATTTAGGTGGTATAGATGGCCTAGTTCACATTACTGATTTAAGCTGGGGTAGAATTAATCACCCAGAGGAAATCGTGGAATTAGACCAGAAATTAAATGTTGTAATCTTAGATTTCGATGATGATAAGAAGAGAATTGCATTAGGTCTTAAGCAATTATCTCCTCATCCATGGGAAGCGTTAGACGAAAACCTAAACGTTGGAGACAAGGTTAATGGAAAAGTAGTTGTTTTAGCTGATTATGGAGCGTTTATAGAAATAGCTGCAGGAGTAGAAGGTTTAGTTCACGTTAGTGAAATGAGCTGGAGTCAACATTTAAGAAGTGCTCAAGACTTCTTGAAAGTTGGAGATGCAGTAGAGACAGTAATCTTAACTCTTGATAGAGAAGAAAGAAAAATGTCATTAGGTATTAAGCAATTGGTTCCAGATAATACCTCAGTTGAATATTATTGTACCATTTTTGCAGCAGCAGAATCCCCAATTAAAGAAGGGCTTCTATGGACAGGATCTGATGATGGATTGATTCATATTTCAAGGAATGATGGGAATAAAATCAAGCATCCTTCTGAATTCTGTGTGGTAGATCAAGAATTAGATGTAGTAGTACTTGAGTTAGATAAAGAAAACAGAAGGCTTAGTTTAGGTCACAAGCAGTTAGAAGAAAACCCTTGGGATGTATTCGAAACTGTGTTCTCTAATGGATCTAAGCATCAAGGAACTATAGTTAGAAAAGAAGGAAGTCAATTTATAGTAGCTTTACCATACGGAGTAGAAGGTTATGTAACAGCTAAGCAATTGAAGAAAGAAGATGGTTCTCAAGCAGATCTTGATGAAACTCTTGATTTTATTGTAACTGATTTCAATAAGAACGCTAAAAGAATAGCAGTGTCTCATGTGAGAACTTATTCAGCAGAGGAAGAAGCTCCAGTTAGAGATAACAAAGGAGGTAAAACTAATGCAGGAGGGGCGAACAAAAAGACAAATGCTGCATTAGCTAGAGTAAATGATAAAACAGAAAAAGCCACTCTAGGTGATTTAGGTGTTCTTGCTAGTTTGAAAGCTGAAATGGAAAGTGGAAATACAGGTTCTAAAAAGGCTCCTGTCGCGAAGAAGCTCCTGCAAAAGAAGCTCCTGCAAAAGAAGCTCCTGCAAAAGAAGCTCCTGCAAAAGAAGCTCCTGCAAAAGAAGCTCCTGCAAAAGAAGCTCCTGCAAAAGAAGCTCCTGCAAAAGCCAAGAGAGCGCTGAAGCTAAAGACAAAGAATAATATTAAAATAGCTTCTACGCTAGCCGAAGCAGGGATCGATACTTTCGCTAAGTTATCTGACAGTGCTGCTGAGAAAATCTCTGAGATTATTTCAGGAGTAAGAGGAAACCACGTAACTGAAACATGGCCTGCTCAAGCTAAAATGGCTGCAGAAGGTAAATGGGATGAGTTAAAGAAGTGGCAAGATGAACTAGATGGTGGTAAAGCGTAAAGCTTAAGTCACACAATATATTTAAAATCCCGCTATTTATAGCGGGATTTTTTTTGCGAAAAAATTAGAAGCTTGAAGTATCCTTTAGCTTCTCCAATCTGCTTTATATTTGCACTACTGATGAAACCAAAAGTACTTTTAGATAAAAAATTATTTGAATTAGTCATAAACAGACTATGTTATGAACTCTTAGAGAATCATGATGATTTCAGAAACACTGTTATAATAGGTATTCAGCCTAGAGGTGTCGTGCTAGCTGAGCTTATTTATAGGAGGTTGAAAAAAATAGCGCCCAAAATTGCGTTGCAATATGGAGCATTGGACATCACTTTTTTTAGAGATGACTTTAGAAGATCAGAGAAAACTCTCTTTAGCCAATACGACCAAAATAGATTTTTTAATAGAAGGGAAAAGAGTGATTCTAGTGGATGACGTGCTTTTTACTGGAAGAACCATTAGATCTGCTTTTGATGCGCTTCTAGCTTTTGGTAGACCTGATGCCATTGAATTATTAGTTCTTATAGAACGAAGGTTCTCTCTTCAGGTGCCAGTAAACCCTAAGTATGTAGGTAAATCAGTAGACTCTATAGCTAGCCAAAGGGTTCTAGTTAAATGGAAGATAGATGGAGAACCAGATAAAGTAATTTTACACACGTCAACAGATGAATAACTCACTTAGTGTAAAGCATCTGCTCGGAATTAAGCAGCTTACGCCAGAAGATATACAGCTGATTTTTCATCATGCCGGAGAAATTCAAGAAGGTAATTAATCAGCCTATTAAGAAAGTACCTTCCTTGAGAGATGTAACAATAGCTAACCTTTTCTTCGAAAATTCAACTCGCACCAAACTGAGTTTTGAGTTGGCCGAGAAAAGATTGAGTGCTGATATAGTCAATTTTAGCTCATCTGGCTCATCAGTAAAAAAAGGAGAAACATTGATAGATACTGTCAATAATATCCTTAGCATGAAAATTGACATGGTGGTTATGCGTCACTCCAGTCCTGGGGCACCGCATTTCCTTAAAGAAAACACGAATACAGTTATTGTAAATGCCGGGGATGGAACTCATGAGCACCCTACTCAAGGCTTATTAGATTCCTTTTCTATCAGAGAGAAAATTGGAGATTTAAAAGGTAAAAAAGTAGCTATTGTTGGAGATATTAAGCATTCTAGAGTTGCGTTATCTAACATCTTCTGCCTACAAAAGCAAGGGGCTGAAGTTATGGTTTGTGGTCCAGCTACCCTTATACCTAGACACATAAAAGAATTAGGTGTACAAGTAGAGTATGATTTGGTGAAAGCTGTAGAATGGGCAGATGCAGTCAATATGCTAAGAATTCAGATTGAACGTCAAGCAAGTTCTGATAAAGAAGTTCCAAACTTCCCTAGTTTAAGAGAGTACATTGCTCCATCTTCTAAGTTGGTGTTGATAAAGGCAAAAAATGATCCACCAATACTTCATCCTGGCCCCATAAATAGAGGAGTAGAAATTACAAGTGAAGTTTAATAAGGGTGAGCATTCTGTGGTGCTTCAGCAAGTGGAAAATGGAGTGGCTATAAGAATGGCTGTCATTTACTTGTTAGCAAGTCACATAAAACGGTAGCCTCTAAACCGAAAAAAAGGTATCTTTGTTGTGAACCCTTTTAGTATATTAAATGAAATTCGAGATAGAACATAAAGACAAGGTGACTGTAGTAAAGTCAAAAGTGGAGAAATTAGATGCTCTTCACGCACCTGAGTTAAAGGGAGAGTTTGTTCTTCAGAGTAAGAGTGGAAATAAGAATATCATTTTAGATTTATCTGAAACGAGATATTGTGACTCTAGTGGGTTGAGTGCGGTTCTTGTAGCCAATAGACTTTGTAAAGAGTCTGAAGGAGTTTTTGTCCTTTGTGGTCTCCAAGATGCTGTTTCTAAGTTGATCAGTATTTCTCAACTCGATTCTGTTTTAAAAATAGTGCCTACAGCAAGCGAAGCTGTAGATTTAATTTATCTGGAAGAGGTAGAAAAGAATCTTTAAAATGAAAAAAACATTACTTTTTATAAGTGCATTAGCATTTACTTTAGTCTCATTAGGTCAATGCACAGACGATTATGATTGGGGAGACACTGAGTATGGAGTTAGTCCTGATCCTGAGTTAGGAGAGGGCTTCTCAAATGCCATCTTAAATGAGCCTTACTCAGAAGTGATTTATATTCTAGTTCCTGATAATGCAAGTGCCATTATAGATGGACAAGATATTCCAGTTGATTCGGTTTTATTAGCCAGTATCACTATAACCCAAGGAATGAATTCATACACTCCAGAAGAGTTTGGATTGAATCTGTCATGTAATAATGGAGGGACAAGTACAAACCCTTGTACGTTTCTTGGTGGACAGTCTGGATGTGGGTTGTTATCGGGGACACCATTGATTGCTGGAGATTTCAGTATTACTCTTGACGCTAATGTACATGTGACTACTTCTCTAGGAGGTTTTGATGTCCCTTTAGAATTTCCGTTTAACTATGAAGGTTATACTATTACAGTAGAAACGGATAACAGTATTGAAGATATCAAAAAACCTTTAGAAGAGGTTAGAATTAGTCCTAATCCTATTTCAACAAAAGGGTTGATTCAATTCGATGCTTTACAAGCTGGGATTGCGTATTTTAAAATTTTCAATTTGTTAGGAGAGGAAAAGAAAAGTGAAACAATCACTTTAGGGAATGGATTTAATAAAATAGCTATTAACGCCTCTGATTTAGATAGTGGGGTTTACCTCTATAACATCGATTTTAATGGCTTTAAAGTGACAAAGAGATTTATAGTAAATAAGTAAATAAACTTTTTTTTCAAAGCCGCTTGTCTAACGAGCGGCTTTTTTTGTGCATGAAATTTGAGGTAAATATATTAGGATGTTCAGCAGCTACACCTACTTTGAAAAGCAACACGACTTCTCAATTACTGAATATTCATGATAAACTTTTCTTGATAGACTGCGGAGAAGGGACACAAATTCAGCTCAGGAAATTCAAATTTAAATTCCAACGTATTTCTAATGTTTTTATTAGTCATTTACACGGGGATCATTATTTAGGTCTTTTTGGATTGATGAGTTCAATGCATTTGTTAGGAAGAACCAAAACTCTTCATATTTATGGCCCGCCTGAACTACACGCGCTAATCGATTTAAATATAAAGGTGAGCCAGTCTTATTTGAGATATAAGTATGAATTTCATCCTACTCAAACTGAAAACCCTGAATTGATCTACGAGGACAATACGATTTTAGTTCACTCATTGCCTCTGAATCATAGAATACCTACTACCGGATTTATCTTTGTAGAAAAAGTGAAGAAAAATAGAATTGTTAAGGCTAAAATTCACCAGCATGAGTTGAGTATAGAAGAAATACTGAAGTTAAAAAATGGTGATGATGTTTTTAGAGAAGGTGGAGAAACTCTTTATTCTAAGAATTGCACTCTTCCGCCTTTTCCCTCTAGGAAATTCGCTTTCATGAGTGATACAGCTCCATTAACCAAGGGGATAGAGTTACTTGAAAATGCTGACTTGTTATATCATGAGAGTACATTTTTAAATGACAAGATAGACCGAGCTAAGGATACTTTCCATTCTACAGCAGAGCAAGCTGCTTTAGCGGCTAAAAATTCAAATGTAAAAAAGTTATGTCTAGGACATTTCTCAAATAGATATACAGAACGATCCTTGTTTTTGGATGAGGCTTTTAAAGCCCTACAATGACAATTGTGATTATAAAGGCATCAGATGGCTTAATATATCCGTATTTAATAACTTGTGTATTTTCATTCGTGTTTATAGCAGAACACATTTATCTTTGCTATTTAGAATCATTATAAGTAATGAAGTTAGTAATAGCAGATAGTAGTGAATTAATATTAGAAGGGTTGATCAGAACTTTTTCTACTCCTGAAGTAGATATTTCTTTGATAGTCAGTGACTCAAAGACGTTGCTTGAGTCAGAGGCGTTAAAAACGTGTGATGTATTACTAATAGACTTTGTCTCTTCAGGGTTTACTATAGATACTGTAAATCAATCTAGAGCTGTTATGAAAAACGAGAATATATTAGCTATCACTAATGAGCAGAGTGGATTAACTATTGTTTCTGCAATCAAAGCAGGAGTGAAGTCATATGTGAAAAAATCATGTAGCATACAGGAGATAACTGATGCCGTACGTGCCACTGCTGGTGGAGAGGCTTTTTTCTGTGGTCAGATTTTAGAGGCTATACAGTTAGAGAGTATCGATATAGAAGAAATCGATACTGAAAAGTTCACTTGCGAACCTATTAAACTTTCGAATAGGGAATTGGAGGTGGTTAGGTATATTTCTGAAGGATACACCAATTCTCAGATCGCTGACAAGCTTTTCTTATCAAGCCACACTATAAACACTCATAGAAAAAATATTATGGCTAAATTAGGAGTTAATAATACTGCGGCTATAGTAATGTATGCTGTTAAGTCTAAAATAATTAGCCCCAATAGGTTTTTATTTAACCCTGCTTAAAAAGCACTGTGTAAGTGATACACAATTCCATGATACTTTCTGGTCTTGTGCCAGCTAATAATTCTTACTTTTGCAGCGCTTTTAACAAGTAACATAAGTAGATTCTAGATTTATGTAAATGGAGGATAAATGTGATCTATGCAAGATAATTTGACATCTCAAATAAATATTAGAAGAGTAGAAAAATCTAAAATTGAGTCTTTGGATTTTGATAATATTCAATTCGGTAAAGTTTTTACTGATCATATGTTAATTATGGATTATAAGGATGGCGAATGGGGAATGCCTGACATCAAACCTTTTGAGGCCTTGGTTATGCATCCCGCCACTTCTGTGCTGCATTATGGACAATCTATCTTCGAAGGTTTAAAGGCTTATAAAAACGACCAGGATGAGGTGTTTGTATTTAGACCCGAACAAAATGCTAAAAGATTAAATGTAAGCGCTGCTAGAATGTGCATGCCATCAGTTCCTGAAGATGTATTCGTAGATGCGATTAAACAATTAGTAAGTATCGATTCAGCATGGATTCCAAAAAAAAGAGGCAGTTCCCTTTATATAAGACCACTTCTTTTTGCCACTGACGAATATATAGGTGTCAAACCGTCCAATACGTATAGACTCATGATTTTTATGGCTCCGGTGGATAAATATTATTCAGGTGCAGTAAAGGTCAAGATAGAAGAACATTTTTCTAGATCTGTAAGAGGGGGGACAGGGTTTGCTAAAGCTGCGGGTAATTATGCAGCTTCTTTATATCCTGCTAAGCTAGCTCAAGAAGAAGGGTTTGATCAGTTAGTTTGGACAGATGCTATAGAGCATAAGTACATTGAAGAAAGCGGGACTATGAACATTATGTTCAGATCTGGTAATAAAATCTTTTCTCCTAAAGTAAGTGATAGTATTCTCTCAGGTATTACGAGAGACTCAATTCTCAAGCTAGCAGATAAATGGGGTTACGAAGTAGAAGAGAAAATGATCGAGGTTCAAGAAATAGTAAACCATCTGGAAAATGGTACTTTGGATGAAGTATTCGGTGCTGGAACTGCCGCGACTATAGCGAGAATTGAAAGCATTGGCTACAGAGGAAAGATCTATAAGCTCCAGGATGTTAACGATTGGGAATTCTCAAACCGTGCATCTGACTTTTTAGAATCATTAAAAAGAGGAGAGCAGGAAGATTCCTTCGGCTGGGTTCATAAAGTTTTATAGAACAACGTATCTTAATATTTGTGGAATCTTGATTATATTTTCATCTACATAAATATGAAGATAATCACCCTGGTATCTATTCTTTTAATCTCTTTATCATTGAAGGCACAGGAAAGCTATGTCATTCAAGTGTTTTCTGAAAATCAATCACCATTAGTGGGGGTTAACTGTTCGTCTTCTGATGGGGCTCTAATTGGCGTTTCTGACACTAATGGAGAAATCTACTTGACTAATGTGAATGTGCAGAAAGTATATATGTCTCATATCTCACATGAGGAGTTTATTCTTTACTTCACTGGTGCGAATACTTACGAAGTAATTTTAATAAAGAAAAGAACCAAACTTCCTGAGGCGTCTGTTCGTAGTCATAAACTTCCAGAAATAGTTTATAAAAACGAGCAGTTTCATGCTAGTGACTTTGTGTTCTTTGAGGATGGCCTACTAGTGTTAACTAATGAGAAAAAACAACTATTTAAGCCAGAAGGCTTGGCTTAAGAAGTATTATTTTAAAAGGTCAAATAACTGAAAGAGATATTTTTAAAGTGATGCCTTTTGAAAATGAACTTGTAGTATTAAATCTGCATAAAGATGAATTCTACCAGTGTTTTCTTCAAACTCTAAAAGGTAGATTTTTTATTACTGATGTTAATGAAGAGATAGAGCTAGTAGGTGTAGACGAAGGAGTAGATTTCCAGAGTCCAGTGCCACTTTCTTTAAGCGTAAATGGCGATATTAAATTGGTTAATAATTTCGACCCCACTTTCCCAGCGTTTGAGTACTATCTGATGAAAGAAGATAGCCTTCGCTTAATGTGCTCTATAGAAGATAAATTACTTATGCACACTTTTAGAGCGCAGTACAGAAATTTAATTCCTAGAGAAAAATTGAATGCTTACAGAATGGAACTGAAAACTGGAATTGACAAAGAAATAATTTCGGGCTATATGAATGGTTTTCATAATTCTATTTTATTCGAGCCTCTCTATGCTCCATCTTTTCTTGTGCATGATTCTATTTATGTTTTTAATTTGGTGGAAGAGAAAATGATGGTTTATAATATAGAAGGAGCGTTGCAACGCGAAGTAGGAACTAACATAAACCCATCTAGACAAAGGAGTAAATTTCAAAATCGAATTATTCAAGATGATATTACTGGAGAGTTATACGCTCAATATTTAGAGGGCAGAACAGGTGTTCTGCGAAGAATCGAGTTAAGCTCTGGGGAGCTTGGGGAATTTCAAAATTTGACGTATGATTATCCAGAAAGAGTAGAGGTTTATGCCGATGAAGTATATTATTTATACAGACCTTTTCGTACTCCTCAAAAAACGTATATATATAAAGAGAATCTTAATTAATAAAACGTTGACGGAAAATCCCTACAAGTGTTTAGGATATAACACTATATAAATTATCTTTTAGGTGCTCTGAGCAATATGGGTATATTCAGTTCATTTCAATATTATAATAGCACAACGTTTAGCATGCTAAAGAAGTTGTTGAAAATGGTGCGGGTAGAAGATAATCTGAGCTATTTTTGTACACTTCAGAGGACATGTTTTATGAGCGTATTATTAACACTTAAACATAAATTTAGTAGTTTGTTTCCAGCTGGAATAGCTGATGTTAGTCGGACTAAGAAGGGGAGTAATCTTAATGAAAACCCTTCAGTTCTTATAATATACCAAGATTCAGGCGAAGCTGATTTTAAGAAAAAAAAGAAATTCATTCAACATCTTAAGGGAGAGTATGGAGTTAGAGATGTTTTAAGTTTAGCTTACTCAGATGTCCAAGAAACTGAATTGCCGGAATATTTCGCTCATTATAAGGAGCTTGACTATTTTACCAGAACGGATCTTTCTTGGAGGTTAAAACCGGCAAAGACTATAACAGAATTGAATTTGAGGAAATTTGATGTTCTAATAGACTTAAGCCACGAAAAATGTATTCCTTTGGGCTTACTAATAGGAGCATCTGACATCAGTTGTAAGGTGGGTAAAGCAGGAAATCCGTATGAAGGTCTTATGGATATAGTTATAGATTTACCTGAATCTGCTGGAGAAGATGAATTTTTAAAGCATGCAGAATATTACTTATCCAAACTAAGTTTTAAATAAATGAAGATAAAAGGGCTTGGAGTGGCTATGATTACTCCTTTTAAAAATGACTTGTCCATTGACTTTGATTCTCTGGGAAATCTTACAGAAAGCCCAGGCTCTATGGAGGTGGATTTTTTAGTGGTAATGATAAAAAAAACATGGCTTTAATTCGCGATACAGGAGCAGAAGAATTATCAAGTCATGTGATTAAAACTAATGCTGGTCGAGTTCCTGTAGTTTATGGAATCGGAGGAAACAATACTGCTGCAGTTTGCGAGGAGTTAAGAAACTTTAAGACCCAAGGAGTGAGCTCAATTCTGTCTGCTAGTCCATATTATAACAAACCAACTCAAGAGGGTTTATATCAACACTTTAAGGCGTTGGGAGAATCGACTCCTTTGCCTATTATTTTATACAATGTCCCGGGAAGAACAGCTTCTAATATGGAAGCTAAGACTTCTATAAGAATAGCATCAGAGGTTCCGAATATAGTAGCTATAAAAGAGGCTAGTGGAGATTTAGCTCAAATGATGGAGATTATTAATAATGCTCCTGAAGGTTTTGATGTCTTTAGTGGTGATGACGGATTAACTATACCGGTCATGAAAGCTGGAGGTATTGGCGTTATTTCTGTAATGGGAAACGCTTGTCCAGATTTGTTTTCAAGTTTGGTGCGTTTCTGTGAATCCAAAGAGTATGAATCCGCTGCCGTAGTCTTCAATGTTCTGGAAGAGATTATTCCCATGCTTTTCGAACAAGGTAACCCAGCTGGGATAAAAGCTCTTATGGAGTTCCATGATATGTGTACTGATAAAGTAAGGTTACCCTTAGTTTCGGCTAATCAGTTATTGAAAAGTAGATTTAAAGCTAGTCTGGATGCTTTGTCTTCAATAGTATAACGAACTTTTATTTACATCTTTTCCGGCATATCGATTCCTAGAAGTTTCATCCCGCTATGGATTACTCGAGCGGTTAAGCTTGAGAAATTAAGTCTAAAGTCTACTAGGTCAAGGTTTTCTTCTTTTAAAATATTGGTGCTTTGATAAAAAGAGTTGTAATCTTTTACTAGTTCGAAAATATAATTAGACAATACTCCAGGGTTATAAAGCTTAGCGGCTTCTTGAATTACAGATGGGTAATCATGCAATGTCTTAATTACTTTCTTTTCAGCTGGTGAGAGAAGAAGGTTAGTCATAGTCGGTTTTACTACTTTTCCTGCTTTTTTTATAACTGCCTGAGCTCTTACGTATGTGTATTGAATAAACGGTCCGGTGTTTCCTTGGAAATCTACAGACTCTTCAGGATTAAACATCATTCCTTTTCTAGGATCTACTTTGAGTAAGAAATACTTTAATGCCCCATAACCAATCTTTTTAAAGGTATCAGCTTTTTCTTCTTCTGATAAGTCACTGAGTTTTCCTTGAGTTTCAGAGATAGATTTAGCTGTGGCTATCATCTCTTCCAGCAAATCATCGGCATCAACTACAGTCCCTTCACGACTTTTCATTTTACCCTCAGGTAAATCTACCATTCCATAACTCAAAGTGGAAACACTCACTTGCAAATGGATATCCTAGTTTTTTAAGAATAGTAAACAATACTTTAAAGTGGTGCTCTTGCTCATTTCCTACTGTGTAAATTTGATAGGCTAAGTCTGGGTAATCTTGATACCTCAGAATGGCCGTTCCTATATCTTGAGTCATGTAAACCGCAGTTCCATCTCCTCTCAGGACAAGCTAATTTCATCGAATCCATCTTTTCTGAGGATAAGTCGCACCAAACAGAACCGTCGTCTTTTTTAAGTAAAGTACGTCCTTTTGAATACAGCCCTTCCTCAACAATCATCTTTCCCGTAAAGGTATACGTGTCAGATTCATAGTAGAGTTTATCGAAGGTAACACCCATTTCTCGGTACGTGTGTTCAAAGCCTTTATATACCCATGAGTTCATCATTTCCCATAGTGCTCGGGTTTCAGGGTCTTTGTTTTCCCATTTCTGAAGTAACTCTCTGGCTTCATCTATAATAGGCGCGTTTTTTTCTGCAGTCTCTTTATCGCTTCCTTCCTCTATGAGCGCGGCCACTTGAGATTTGTAAACTTGATCAAACTTCACGTAGTATTTACCTACTAATTTGTCTCCTTTAAGACCACTAGTTTCTGGAGTTTCTCCTTCTCCATAATTTTTCCATGAGATCATACTTTTACAGATATGAATACCACGGTCATTTATAATTTGAACTTTTTGGACTTTATGCCCATTAGCCTCTAGGATTTTCGCTACAGAATACCCGAGAAAGTTATTTCTGAGATGGCCTAGATGTAAAGGTTTGTTTGTGTTAGGAGAGGAGTATTCCACCATAACTTCATTCTCGGAATTTCTTTCTTTAAATCCGTACGATGGTTTGTCTAGTGCATTATTTAGAAACTGTACCAGTATTCTTGTGTAATTTCTAAATTCAAGAATCCTTTTACTACATTAAAACCAGCAACCTCATCAACTTTTTCTTTTAAATTAAAGACTTTTCACTTTTGGACATTTTTAAAAATGGAAAAACCACGACAGTTATATCTCCTTCAAATTCCCTTTTAGTCTCTTGTACTTGAATAGAATCAACAGAGATATTAGATGAGTATAGTTTTAATAATGCTTTAGCCGCGCTAGAAGCCACTTTGTAATCTATGTCCATAGAGGTTGGGGTTAAATCTTTAGGTAAAAACACTTCTGCCATCATACATCTAGCACTTCCCCCTCCATATGTCTCAATTGTATTTAATGCGCTATGTATTATGGGGTTAAACGACTCTAGTTTAGCTATTTGTTCTTCTTCTAAACTTTGATGGGCTGAAGTGGACATCACCAAATATGGTTTTCCATCTTCATTCATAACTTGAAGCATATTTCCTGCGAAATGTTCTTTTTGCTCCTCACTAATTTCGATAATTTCTTTTCCGGAATCTTCTAGAGCAGAAATCACATCCATACGTTCATCCAGGTTGTCTAATGTGTCCAAGCAGATTACGGCATACTTATCGGCTACGCACATCATTACATTTGTATGGTAGATCGGTTTTCTTTCGTTCTCTACGCTTTGCAACGCTGAAAAACTGCAAAGGGTATATCCAAACTGCTCACAAAATTGTACTGCTGCTGCCTTATCAGTTCTTACTGAAATAGCTGCGTAGCAAATTTTATTTTCTCTGTCTAGCACTAGGCTGCCAGTTCCTTCTAGGAATTTATCGTGTGATTCAAATTCAGTAAAATCTACTATTTCTTTTACCGATAAACCATAATTGTTTCGGATAATCTCTATAAGGTCATCTCTTCTTTCTGCTCTCCTGTTCACAGCGAACATAGGGTAGTAGGCTACTCGAGCATCTTCATGAAATGAAATCCAATTGTTAGGGAAGATAGAGTCTGGAGTGTCGGGGTTTAAGGTGTCTTCTATAACTATAACGTTTATTCCTTTATCTTCAAGTTTGTTAACGAAACCATTGAACTCTAGTAGTGCTTTTTCTTGAACGTTTTCTGGAGTTAAGCTTTCGAGTGCTTTTTGGTAATAATTATTCACCGCAGTTTGCTCATTCATTCTGAAGCTAACTGGTTGGATCATTAGTATTTTAGAGGTGTGCTGTTTGGGCATTTAAGAATCTATCTAATCTCTAATTAACGGCATTGTTGAACATCTTAAAAGCCCTTCCATTTTAGCTATCTCGCTATATTTTATTTTCTCAACGGTGTATCCTTTAGATTCTAAAAAAGTATTCGTTTGTTCTAGGTTAATCTCTGAAATAACATGGTCTTTATCTATAGAAAAGAGGTTGGCGCCCATGTTATACATCTGTTCGCTATCTATAAATAAACAGTTTTCCTCACCAAAGTAATTTATGAGCCATTCCGCATCTTCTGGGTTTTTAAAGCCCTCTTTGTGAATAATGGCATGACCCAATCCAAAAGGTTGGAAACAGCAGTCTAAATGAAGTGCGTTCATCTTAGGGTCTGTATCACTTTTTTTAAGCTCAAAAGATTCTGTCCGTTTTTTTGCAGATTCTTTAAAAAATGCTACAAAATCTGGATATGGATTAATTGCTGAAATTAAGGAAATCTTCCGGTTCAGAATAACCGATAAAAAGATATTCGTTGTGTGGCATAATATCTCCTCCTTCAAATCTCACTCCTTCTGGAGCTTCAATAATGTTGTCTTTTGAGAAATCACTAATTTTTTCTTTGAGTATCAAGTTCTCTACTTCTATCATTAATCATATTTGCAATTTCAAATTTATCATCGATTACAATAGCTATATCTCGCGCGAAAATTTGATTGTAATCATCGATAATCTTTGGTCTAAGTACTTCTATTCCGTTCTTGTTTAGAACATTGAAAAACCCTCCCATCTCTTCATCTATGGATTCTTGGGTAGGGAAAGTACCATTTTTGATATGCTTTTTGGACTTAGGGTCGTAAGCATCAGATAATTCAGGTGTCCCTCCGAAAGATTTAGACGAACCAAGAATAACGCGCTTTAATTTAGCATATTCATTTATTACTTTCATGGCTGTATTCACTCTAAGGATTAATACAAATGTAACCCTGCAAGCAGTTCTTTTATGATGGTTTTGGATTCAAATTCTCTTTGTTACTCACAATAAGAATCTAGGAAGTCTAGAATTAGAAGACTATATTTTATTCAATTTAGTGTAATATTGAAAAAATTCTCAATGCTGAAATCCTCCAAACTTTTATTTGCTTTAGTGTCACTGACAGTTAGCATATTATTTTTTTCTTGTGCTACTGAGTCTGATTCTTCTGAGGCTGCAGAATCGAAGTCTAATTTGGAAGTTGTCTATTCGGTAGAGTTTCCATTTATTAAGGATAAAACGTTATTAAAATGGTTTCCGACAGAGTATAAGGCTATTATTGGAAAGCATGAGTTGTATGGAGAAATGAACTCTAAGATGAATGTTATCTGCAATAGATTTTATGCGAATGAAAAAGAGAAAGTGATATTTCAAACATTGGAAAATATGTCTGGAAATTATAGTTGTGAAATGGAGGCGTTAGACGTTTCTAGTTTTTTAGATGGGATGCTTGAAATGATTATTTCAGAGCCTATAGCTGACACTACCATATTAGGGGTTAATTGCAAAGTGTCCATTGCAGCATTTAAAATAGATTCTGTCCCTGCTGTAAAGTTAGAAACAAGATTGGGTTATTGGAATAGAAAACCCTAATTTACAACAAGTAAAATTATTTTAAATAGTTTTTTAATGGGACAAACTAAATATCTTTTCTTTAATTGAAGCTAATGGCTACAAGCTTGACTAAAGTAAATCGTCCTATTCATTCTGAATTAGTTTATGGAGATAGAAAGCCAGGCACTTATGACCATAAAAAACCTAAAGAGTTACAGAAGGTATATAAAGATATGATTAACGACTTTATTGAGTAGGGTTCAATTCTTTTTTTACTTTTTCAAAATCAAATTCGGTAGCACTTTCTTCTGTTAAGAATATTTCCGGTAAAATGAAATATTCGTTATTCTCATCCTGAATAATCATTATTTGTTTTTTGTCTTGATACGAAACTTCATATAAATCTTCGTTTATGGTTGCTTGATTATCGGACTTTAATGCGATTTTTTTTATGATCTGAAAACCAGAAATGGCAGAAGCGCTGTCTAATCCTATAGTGGTATTCATTTTATACTTCTGTAGGAATACTTTATGATTTTTAGATTCATCTATTAATGTGTGCGATTCTGAGAATGTTACGTTCTCTAGCTTAAATGTTTTTGTGTTATTTAATTGTGTATAGTAAAACTTTTCAACTTCTAGTCTTTCCAGAGACTTGTATACACCTGGGTATATTAAATCTGCTATTCCCATGGGATTCCTTGGAGGCGCGGTTTTGATGGGAGTTTTTCCTTCTTGAGGCGAAGTGTTTTTGGAGTTTGATTCTCCACAACTCATAAAAAGTATTGGAATAAATAGAAAATATAGAGTCTTCAACAAATAATCTCTTTCATATAAAAAGTACATCATTTAGCGTGTCGTGAATTATTAATGGTCTACTCAATTATAGATTAGTTGTTTTTAAGGATATGTCTAACGAACAATTTAAAGCACGTAAGCTAAATGTTTCCATTAAATATAATCTACCTCTTTATTCATTTTTGGTACATCCTTAATATCATGCTTTGTGGGATGTGATAAAAAACTGGGGATCTTTGTGGCTCAGAAAATAGATTTACAGGCTAATAAAAAAGCCGTCAGGAATACTCTTGACGGCTTTAGTGATTTTGTGAGATGAGCTATTAATAATAGATATTTCTTCTAACCTTAGCTATGTATTTAGCTAACCTTATAACTTGTTTCTATACCCATACTCATTGTCATACCAAACATAAAGTACTATATCCTCACCATCCTCAGTAACAATAGTTGCTTTACTGTCAAATACTGAGCAGCAGTTCATTTCCTATAATATCATTAGAAACGAGTTCTTCATTAATGGAATAAAAGATTTGGTTCACTAATTCTCCTTTTAGCGCATTAGTTTTCATTAACTCTTGAACTTGAGCTTTAGTTACTTTTTCACCTAATTCTATATTCATTATGGCTAATGAGCCATTAGGAGTAGGTACTCTTACAGCGTTGGCAGTAAGTTTTTTATCCAAAGAAGGAATTACTTTAGTAACAGCTTTTCCAGCTCCTGTTTCTGTAATTGTTAATGCAAATCCTTCCTCTACGATTTGCTGTGCATGTTATCTAATAAGTTTTGGTCATTGGTGTAGGCATGAACTGTTTCTATATGGCCTGACTTTACACCAAATGCATCATCCATTACTTTTAGAATAGGAGAGATGGCATTTGTAGTACAACTAGCGGCTGAAAAAATATTCATTTTTTCTATATCCAAATTTCGATGGTTAATTCCGTATACGATATTAGGAATTCCTTTTCCAGGAGCGGTCAATATAACTTTGGCTACGCCTTTAGACTTTAGGTGTAAACTAAGCGCTTCTTTATCTCTAAAAGCACCTGTATTATCTAGAACTAGTGCATTAGAAATACCATATTTCGTGTAATCGATAGAGCTGGGGTCAGAAGCACCAATCATGTTTACGCGTTGTCCATTTATAATTAAGCATGAGTTATCGAAATCTGTATCTACAGTTCCTTTAAATCGTCCATGTACAGAGTCATTTTCAAGTAGTGAGGCTCTTTTGCTCATAGATAACTCATCTACTGAGCGCATAACGATAGCTCTTAACCTTAACTGCTGTCCTTTACCTGCTTGACTAATTAATTCTCTAGCTAGCAACCTTCCTATTCTACCAAACCCGTATAGAATTACATCTCTCTGGCTCCATCGGCTTACTTTCAGTAGTGAGAAAGTTTTGGAATTTATCTTCTAGAAAATCTTTGGTCGATTTATATGTTTCTCTTTCACTTAACCATTCATCGGCCAACTTTCCGATATCGATTTTAGCAGGAGCTAGGTCCATATTAAATATTTCGCGAGCTAACTCTGCTGAGTCGAAAACACTAATAGGCTTTCCAACCATTTCTGCAGAATATTTATGTAAACGAAGAATCTCCGTTATACTCGTATCCACTAGATGATTTCTGAAAAGAACTAGTTCTATCGATTTTTCAAACATAAGTTTACCTATTGAATGAATTAAATCTACAGCTGCTCTTTCCTGATTAACATAGACTTCAAGTTCATTGCTGTAAGTCTCTTGAGTTAATACTGAATTTGACATTTTGAATGTTGGTTATAATTATTAAAATATTCCGACTTTTTCATTGAAAGTCCTATAGTGCAAATTTAACTTGAATTAGCGAATTCATTCTCGAAGAAATAAAAAAAGCCGTTCTCTAGGAAAACGGCTTTATGAAAATATTTTGTGGGGTTTTACAAACCAAATCCGTAATAGGCTTTGGTTCCATTTTCATAGACACCTTCAAGAAGAATTCCTCCACTTCTGTTCTCCAAGAGGTTTTCTAAATCGGCAGAGCTATTAATGTCATTACCGTCTTTCGAAACTATAAATCCTTTTTTTATTTGTATATAATTTTTCCGCGTTGCAATTCTTTAATTTGGGCTCCTCCAGTTATTCCAAGTTTAGTTTTAGTTTCATCAGAAACATTGGAAAACTGAGCGCCTAAAATTTCTTTTATTTCTGACTTGTCAGAAGACTTAAGACTAGTACCTCCGTCATTATCTCGTAATTCCACCAAAATCTTCTTTTCAATGCCTCCTCTCCAAACCGTCACGGTTACATTGTCACCAGGTCTATATTTACTTATCTGCTCTTGCAGTTGAGGAACAGACTAAATCTTTAGAATTAATTTGAAGTATAACGTCACCAGATTTTATTCCTGCATCATAAGCCGCTCCATTTTCAGTAAGGGAGTTGACGTGAATTCCTTTTACGTTCGGTAAATTATAATCATTTGCCAACGTTTCCGTTACAGGCCTTATTCTAACACCTATATAAGCCCTTTGTGGCTTGACCATATTTTATTAAGTCTTCGGCTACTTTAGATGCTATAGAGCTTGGTACGGCAAAACTATACCCAGAAAACGAACCAGTTCTAGAAGCAATAGCCGTATTTATTCCAATTAATTCTCCATTGGTGTTAACTAAAGCACCACCGCTATTGCCAGGATTCACTGCAGCGTCTGTTTGAATAAATGATTCTATAGGGAAGATTTCTCTTCCTGGGTCTGAACTTAATAGATTAATATTTCTTCCTTTAGCACTTACTATTCCAGCGGTAACTGTAGAGGTTAAATCAAAGGGGTTTCCTACGGCTAATACCCACTCACCGATTTTTACTGCCTCACTATCGCCTATTTTAAGAGAAGGAAAATGAGAGCCTTCTATTTTTAACACAGCTATGTCGGTGGTAGGGTCTGTCCCTATTAGTTCTGCGCTATATGAACGGTTGTCATTCATACTTACCTCGATATTGTCAGCCCCTTCGATTACATGGTTATTAGTAATAACTATAACCATCATCTGAGATTATTACTCCGGAACCAGAACCTTTTTGTACATAAGGCTCTATACCCGATCCATCGCCAAAGAAATCAGCCCAAGGATTATATGCGTTTTGTACTTCTATCTCTGTCTTTACGTGAACTACACCATTTACAGTTTTACTGGCTGCCATGGTGAAATCACTTACAGGCATAATGCTAGAAGAGGGGTGACTTACATAGTTGAAATTGGAAGCCGCTGTATTACCTCGATCTCCATAAGAAATTAATTCTGAATCGGATAAGAAATAGGTAGAAGCCATTAAGGCAAAAAGCCCTCCAATGAATGCTGCTGCTGTGAAGCTGATTAATCTTTTCATCTTTTAGTAATTTTTCTATATCAAAATTAACGCCAGTTGACTCTTTTAGTTTTATTGAAGATATTAATTAATGTTAAGCAAAAAAGGGAAGCATAATGCTTCCCTTTTTACTATTAATTATTTGTTGCTTTCTTAATCTTCAGAATCAGCATTTTCACATGGGATTCCGTACAGTGCTAAAAATATTCCAAGATCTGCAGATGATGTGAAGCCGTCACCGGTTAAGTCACATGCACAGTCTCCTGAAAAGCATCCATAATCAATTAATAGAATCGCAAGATCATTAGTTGTTCTGTAACCATCAAAGTTGAAATCTGCTAAACAAAACAATGCCGCTTGAGCATCTGTTCCCAAAACAGTGATCTCTTGAGAGAATGATGACTCATTTCCTACACAATCTATAGCGGTCCATATTCTAGTGAATAAGTACGTAGGACAGCAGTTCAAGTCTATAGCTACATCACCAGCACCTTGTACATCTTCAGCTATTTCTAAAGAAGTGTTTTGATAGAAACCCTCAAAAGCCATCCAACCTCCTAAACCGAAGTGCGGACCTACATTATTAGCTCCTACACCATGCTGCCATCCTATAGAGTTGTCGATAGGAGTATGCGAAATGTCTAAATAAGACCCTTCTAAATCTCCCCATCCTTCTACATAGGCACCCTCCGAATTAACTAAGTAGTAAGTCCAATCGAGGTATGCATTCCCAGCCAAATTGAAGTCATCTTTATAAGAGTTTCCTTCAATAGCAGACCAGGCGTCCCAGCCCATTCCTGCGGTAAGAGGAATGTACATGTGCCATCCTCCATTTGGATTTGATTGGTCGTATACTGTACCAGTTAATAATGCCTCTAACCCATTTCCGTTGTCATCATAAAATGAGACTTGAGAGAAAATCGTGTTATAGTACGCTTCTTCATCGTCATGTCCCGGAAGCCCGAATAAAGCCATAGACCAGTCGGCAGATGCATTTAGAGGCTGAATTCCCTCGCAGGTTTCGTAAGCCTCTGGGTCAGGTTGGAATCCAGTATAGACTTCTGTAAATTCTACCTGAACATTGAGGTCACAGTTGTCATCAGCAATTACCAATGGTAATTCAGGATGTTCGTCTTGACAGTTGAGAGTTAACTCAGAATCCGGTAATCCAGAGAGTATTGGAGCAGTTTCATCAATTACATTAATAGTTTGTGAAACACTAGAATCATTTCCACAAGCATCAATAAAAGTCCAAGTTCTTACCATTGTAAATTGATTGTCACACTCTCCAGGAGTTATAACTTCCGATGGGCTCACGGTAATAGGTCCTTGACAATCATCGAGAGCAGTTAATTCAATAGGGGCAGATACCTCAGATGCACACTGAACATTTTCTTCTTCTGGTGCTTCTGGTGTTACTGGAGCAGTATTATCTACGATGTTTAATACAGTGAAGACTTCTTCTGCTTCATTTCCGCAATCATCTGTAGCTGAGAAATAACAAATGATACTGTACCTCACATTAGTAGATCCTTCGTAATCAACGCATCCATCATGTACAATTGGAACTAAGTTATTAGCGACATACTGCACGTCATCGTCACAATTATCTGTTACATTAATAGGTACAATATTTAATAAGCTGAATAACTCTTCTTTGATACTATTTTAGCAGCAGCTTCCTCATTTGTATCTTCAACAGCATCCGATAAGTCTAGTGTTTTTTCTGCACATGTAATTTCAGCAGAGATGTCATCGGGCAGAGTCATTACTGGGGCTTCTGTATCTTCAGCCGTATTTACTATATCACACGTAGCTGTTCCGCTTTCGTCTACAATAGTAAATGTTCTGGTAAGACTGTAAGGATCTGACGAACATCCAGAACCAGTATTTGTTTCTGTCCATGTAATAGATGGGGTTCCACAAGTTTCAATAATAACTATATCACTAGCATCTCCTGCTGGAATATCATCTATGCATTGATAATTACTTCCACTGTTACATTCACAGTCTTCAGTCAAACAAGAACCGTCATTACAAGATGCAGTAGAGTCGTAGTTACAAGCAGAAGAATCCGTACAACCTACAGTAGCCGTTCCACCACAAGTACCTTCACAGTCTTCAGTCAAACAAGAACCGTCATTACAAGATGCAGTAGAGTCGTAATTACAAGCAGAAGAATCCGTACAACCTTCAGTAGCCGTTCCACCACAAGTACCTTCACAGTCTTCAGTCAAACAAGAACCGTCATTACAAGATGCAGTAGAGTCGTAGTTACAAGCAGAAGAATCCGTACAACCTTCAGTAGCCGTTCCACCACAAGTACCTTCACAGTCTTCAGTCAAACAAGAACCGTCATTACAAGATGCAGTAGAGTCGTAGTTACAAGCAGAAGAATCCGTACAACCTTCAGTAGCCGTTCCACCACAAGTACCTTCACAGTCTTCAGTCAAACAAGAACCGTCATTACAAGATGCAGTAGAGTCGTAATTACAAGCAGAAGAATCCGTACAACCTTCAGTAGCCGTTCCACCACAAGTACCTTCACAGTCTTCAGTCAAACAAGAACCGTCATTACAAGATGCAGTAGAGTCGTAGTTACAAGCAGAAGAATCCGTACAACCTTCAGTAGCCGTTCCACCACAAGTACCTTCACAGTCTTCAGTCAAACAAGAACCGTCATTACAAGATGCAGTAGAGTCGTAATTACAAGCAGAAGAATCCGTACAACCTTCAGTAGCCGTTCCACCACAAGTACCTTCACAGTCTTCAGTCAAACAAGAACCGTCATTACAAGATGCAGTAGAGTCGTAATTACAAGCAGAAGAATCCGTACAACCTTCAGTAGCCGTTCCACCACAAGTACCTTCACAGTCTTCAGTCAAACAAGAACCGTCATTACAAGATGCAGTAGAGTCGTAATTACAAGCAGAAGAATCCGTACAACCTTCAGTAGCCGTTCCACCACAAGTACCTTCACAGTCTTCAGTCAAACAAGAACCGTCATTACAAGATGCAGTAGAGTCGTAATTACAAGCAGAAGAATCCGTACAACCTTCAGTAGCCGTTCCACCACAAGTACCTTCACAGTCTTCAGTCAAACAAGAACCGTCATTACAAGATGCAGTAGAGTCGTAATTACAAGCAGAAGAATCCGTACAACCTTCAGTAGCCGTTCCACCACAAGTACCTTCACAGTCTTCAGTCAAACAAGAACCGTCATTACAAGATGCAGTAGAGTCGTAATTACAAGCAGAAGAATCCGTACAACCTTCAGTAGCCGTTCCACCACAAGTACCTTCACAGTCTTCAGTCAAACAAGAACCGTCATTACAAGATGCAGTAGAGTCGTAGTTACAAGCAGAAGAATCCGTACAACCTTCAGTAGCCGTTCCACCACAAGTACCTTCACAGTCTTCAGTCAAACAAGAACCGTCATTACAAGATGCAGTAGAGTCGTAATTACAAGCAGAAGAATCCGTACAACCTTCAGTAGCCGTTCCACCACAAGTACCTTCACAGTCTTCAGTCAAACAAGAACCGTCATTACAAGATGCAGTAGAGTCGTAATTACAAGCAGAAGAATCCGTACAACCTTCAGTAGCCGTTCCACCACAAGTACCTTCACAGTCTTCAGTCAAACAAGAACCGTCATTACAAGATGCAGTAGAGTCGTAATTACAAGCAGAAGAATCCGTACAACCTTCAGTAGCCGTTCCACCACAAGTACCTTCACAGTCTTCAGTCAAACAAGAACCGTCATTACAAGATGCAGTAGAGTCGTAATTACAAGCAGAAGAATCCGTACAACCTACAGTAGCCGTTCCACCACAAGTACCTTCACAGTCTTCAGTCAAACAAGAACCGTCATTACAAGATGCAGTAGAGTCGTAATTACAAGCAGAAGAATCCGTACAACCTTCAGTAGCCGTTCCACCACAAGTACCTTCACAGTCTTCAGTCAAACAAGAACCGTCATTACAAGATGCAGTAGAGTCGTAATTACAAGCAGAAGAATCCGTACAACCTACAGTAGCCGTTCCACCACAAGTACCTTCACAGTCTTCAGTCAAACAAGAACCGTCATTACAAGATGCAGTAGAGTCGTAATTACAAGCAGAAGAATCCGTACAACCTACAGTAGCCGTTCCACCACAAGTACCTTCACAGTCTTCAGTCAAACAAGAACCGTCATTACAAGATGCAGTAGAGTCGTAGTTACAAGCAGAAGAATCCGTACAACCTACAGTAGCCGTTCCACCACAAGTACCTTCACAGTCTTCAGTCAAACAAGAACCGTCATTACAAGATGCAGTAGAGTCGTAATTACAAGCAGAAGAATCCGTACAACCTACAGTAGCCGTTCCACCACAAGTACCTTCACAGTCTTCAGTCAAACAAGAACCGTCATTACAAGATGCAGTAGAGTCGTAATTACAAGCAGAAGAATCCGTACAACCTACAGTAGCCGTTCCACCACAAGTACCTTCACAGTCTTCAGTCAAACAAGAACCGTCATTACAAGATGCAGTAGAGTCGTAATTACAAGCAGAAGAATCCGTACAACCTACAGTAGCCGTTCCACCACAAGTACCTTCACAGTCTTCAGTCAAACAAGAACCGTCATTACAAGATGCAGTAGAGTCGTAGTTACAAGCAGAAGAATCCGTACAACCTACAGTAGCCGTTCCACCACAAGTACCTTCACAGTCTTCAGTCAAACAAGAACCGTCATTACAAGATGCAGTAGAGTCGTAGTTACAAGCAGAAGAATCCGTACAACCTACAGTAGCCGTTCCACCACAAGTACCTTCACAGTCTTCAGTCAAACAAGAACCGTCATTACAAGATGCAGTAGAGTCGTAGTTACAAGCAGAAGAATCCGTACAACCTACAGTAGCCGTTCCACCACAAGTACCTTCACAGTCTTCAGTCAAACAAGAACCGTCATTACAAGATGCAGTAGAGTCGTAGTTACAAGCAGAAGAATCCGTACAACCTACAGTAGCCGTTCCACCACAAGTACCTTCACAGTCTTCAGTCAAACAAGAACCGTCATTACAAGATGCAGTAGAGTCGTAGTTACAAGCAGAAGAATCCGTACAACCTACAGTAGCCGTTCCACCACAAGTACCTTCACAGTCTTCAGTCAAACAAGAACCGTCATTACAAGATGCAGTAGAGTCGTAGTTACAAGCAGAAGAATCCGTACAACCTACAGTAGCCGTTCCACCACAAGTACCTTCACAGTCTTCAGTCAAACAAGAACCGTCATTACAAGATGCAGTAGAGTCGTAGTTACAAGCAGAAGAATCCGTACAACCTACAGTAGCCGTTCCACCACAAGTACCTTCACAGTCTTCAGTCAAACAAGAACCGTCATTACAAGATGCAGTAGAGTCGTAGTTACAAGCAGAAGAATCCGTACAACCTACAGTAGCCGTTCCACCACAAGTACCTTCACAGTCTTCAGTCAAACAAGAACCGTCATTACAAGATGCAGTAGAGTCGTAGTTACAAGCAGAAGAATCCGTACAACCTACAGTAGCCGTTCCACCACAAGTACCTTCACAGTCTTCAGTCAAACAAGAACCGTCATTACAAGATGCAGTAGAGTCGTAGTTACAAGCAGAAGAATCCGTACAACCTACAGTAGCCGTTCCACCACAAGTACCTTCACAGTCTTCAGTCAAACAAGAACCGTCATTACAAGA
The DNA here is from genome assembly GCA_905182895.1 of Flavobacteriales bacterium UBA4466. Classification (GTDB taxonomy): domain Bacteria; phylum Bacteroidota; class Bacteroidia; order Flavobacteriales_D; family Sanyastnellaceae; genus ASP10-05a. The sequence continues at coordinate 6,120 of CAJJDD010000004.1, read as the reverse complement.
TGCAGTAGAGTCGTAGTTACAAGCAGAAGAATCCGTACAACCTAGAGTAGCCGTTCCACCACAAGTACCTTCACAGTCTTCAGTCAAACAAGAACCGTCATTACAAGATGCAGTAGAGTCGTAGTTACAAGCAGAAGAATCCGTACAACCTTCAGTAGCCGTTCCACCACAAGTACCTTCACAGTCTTCAGTCAAACAAGAACCGTCATTACAAGATGCAGTAGAGTCGTAGTTACAAGCAGAAGAATCCGTACAACCTACGAGTAGCCGCTTCCACCACAAGTCACCACAAGCGTCAAGTTCTAGACAAGAGCCATCATCAAGTGTTGCAGTTGGGTCGAAATTACAAGCTTCAGAATCCGTACAGCCAGCAGTTTCAAAGCCATCACAACAACAAACATCAACCCATGAAGCAGCAGCCGTAGTTACAAAGTAACCTAAGTCAACAGGAACACCAGAATTAATGCTCTCATTGCTGCACTCTTCACAGTATCTGTATATGTCACAGTCGTTAAAGCTACCGCCAGAGTAGTTGCCATCAATAAAAATATCAGAGTTGCAGCCCTCTAAATTGATTCTTCCGTTAGGAACTACATTTAAAGCTCCTTGAACTGTAAAAGTTGAATTGTCAGAAATTTTAATCATTCCACCAGCAAAAACATTTATGGAACCTACTGTTGCAGTGACATCACTGGTTATGCATAATACCTCACCATTAGAGATATTTAGATTGGAAGGGAAGTTAGCAGTAGTATAACTAAAAGTACAAAGAACATTATCATTGACATCACAATCATCACAACTGTCAAGTTCTAGACAAGCATTATCAGGATCACAAGTCGCATTAGGATTGAAGTTACAAGCCGTATCATCTGTACAACCAGCGATACCACTACCACCACAATCACCACAACTGTCAAGTTCTAGACAGGCATTATCAGGATCACAAGTCGCATTAGGAGTCGAAGTTACAAGCTGTATCATCTGTACAACCAGCGATACCACTTCCACCACAATCACCACAAACGTCAAGTTCTAGACAGGCATTATCAGGATTACAAGTAGCTGCAGGATCGAAGTTACAAGCCGTATCATCGGTACAACCAGCGATACCGATACCACCACAATCACCACAACTGTCAAGTTCTAGACAAGCATTATCAGGATCACAAGTAGCTGCAGGATCGAAGTTACAAGCCGTATCATCGGTACAACCCGCGATACCGACTACCACCACAATCACCACAACTGTCAAGTTCTAGACAGGCATTATCAGGATTACAAGTAGCTGCAGGATCAAAGTTACAAGCCGTATCATCGGTACAACCCGCGATACCGACTTCCACCACAATCACCACAACGTCAAGTTCTAGACAGGCATTATCAGGATTACAAGTAGCATTCAGGATCAAAGTTACAAGCCGTATCATCGGTACAACCCGCGATACCGATACCACCACAATCACCACAACTGTCAAGTTCTAGACAGGCATTATCAGGATTACAAGTAGCTGCAGGATCAAAGTTACAAGCCGTATCATCTGTACAACCCGCGATACCGACTACCACCACAATCACCACAACGTCAAGTTCTAGACAGGCATTATCAGGATTACAAGTAGCTGCAGGATCAAAGTTACAAGCCGTATCATCTGTACAACCAGCGATACCACTTCCACCACAATCACCACAAACGTCAAGTTCTAGACAGGCATTATCAGGATCACAAGTCGCATTAGGATCGAAGTTACAAGCTGTATCATCTGTACAACCAGCGATACCACTTCCACCACAATCTCCACAACGTCAAGTTCTAGACAGGCATTATCAGGATCACAAGTCGCATTAGGATCGAAGTTACAAGCCGTATCATCGGTACAACCAGCGATACCACTACCACCACAATCACCACAACGTCAAGTTCTAGACAGGCATTATCAGGATTACAAGTAGCTGCAGGATCAAAGTTACAAGCTGTATCATCTGTACAACCAGCGATACCACTACCACCACAATCACCACAACGTCAAGTTCTAGACAGGCATTATCAGGATTACAAGTAGCTGCAGGATCAAAGTTACAAGCCGTATCATCGGTACAACCCGCGATACCGCTACCACCACAATCACCACAACTGTCAAGTTCTAGACAGGCATTATCAGGATCACAAGTAGCATTAGGATCAAAGTTACAAGCCGTATCATCGGTACAACCCGCGATACCGACTACCACCACAATCACCACAAACGTCAAGTTCTAGACAGGCATTATCAGGATTACAAGTAGCTGCAGGATCAAAGTTACAAGCTGTATCATCTGTACAACCAGCGATACCACTACCACCACAATCACCACAAACGTCAAGTTCTAGACAGTCATTATCAGGATTACAAGTAGCTGCAGGATCAAAGTTACAAGCCGTATCATCGGTACAACCAGCGATACCACTACCACCACAATCACCACAAACGTCAAGTTCTAGACAGGCATTATCAGGATTACAAGTAGCTGCAGGATCAAAGTTACAAGCTGTATCATCTGTACAACCCGCGATACCACTACCACCACAATCACCACAACTGTCAAGTTCTAGACAGGCATTATCAGGATTACAAGTAGCTGCAGGATCAAAGTTACAAGCCGTATCATCGGTACAACCCGCGATACCGCTACCACCACAATCACCACAACTGTCAAGTTCTAGACAGGCATTATCAGGATTACAAGTAGCTGCAGGATCAAAGTTACAAGCTGTATCATCTGTACAACCCGCGATACCACTACCACCACAATCACCACAAACGTCAAGTTCTAGACAGGCATTATCAGGATTACAAGTAGCTGCAGGATCAAAGTTACAAGCCGTATCATCTGTACAACCCGCGATACCGCTACCACCACAATCACCACAACGTCAAGTTCTAGACAGGCATTATCAGGATTACAAGTAGCTGCAGGATCAAAGTTACAAGCCGTATCATCGGTACAACCCGCGATACCGCTACCACCACAATCACCACAACGTCAAGTTCTAGACAGGCATTATCAGGATTACAAGTAGCTGCAGGATCAAAGTTACAAGCCGTATCATCGGTACAACCCGCGATACCGCTACCACCACAATCACCACAAACGTCAAGTTCTAGACAGGCATTATCAGGATTACAAGTAGCTGCAGGATCAAAGTTACAAGCCGTATCATCTGTACAACCCGCGATACCGACTACCACCACAATCACCACAACGTCAAGTTCTAGACAGGCATTATCAGGATTACAAGTAGCTGCAGGATCAAAGTTACAAGCTGTATCATCTGTACAACCCGCGATACCGACTTCCACCACAATCACCACAAACGTCAAGTTCTAGACAATCTTCATTAGGATCACAAGTAGCAGTAGGGTCGTAATTACAGGCATTTGAATCTAGACATCCTGCAGTTTCTGTTCCGCCGCAGTTACCACAAGCATCTAATTGAAGACAAGTGTTATCATCTTCATCGGCAAAAGGGTCATAATTACATGCATTTTCATCGGTACAACCTAGAACACTATAAATACACGTAGACTGATCATCACTACAAGTAACACCAGACTGGAAATTAGCTGCTTCTGAATCTGAACAACCTCCTTGGTTCTTAGTTATCGAAATAGAACTAGTCTGTTCAAAACATCCTGAAAAAGTAGAAGTGTTTAATCCTGTTAGATCGGCATTATTATCAAATGTATACCTAGTAATTAAACAGACTCCAGCTTGAAGAGGTTCGAAATTAATCAGATTACTTTCTTGAGAAAGGAGTACCGTTCCATCTGAGCTAGTCAAAATATAAAGGTGATTAGGTCCTTCGAAGAAGGCACTTGACACGGACAGTTCATCAGGAACTCCGTCACCTACACAGTATGTGTTAGTAGCCCCTGAAAGGCTAATAAACCCAGCGTTTAATAAAACACAAGAATTATCTTCTAAAGTTGCGGTATCGTTATAGTTACATGCATCTGGATTTGTACAGCCATAGCAGGTTTCGAAATCACAGGTTTCTGGAGCAGGAATTGTGTTTTGAGAATCATAATTACAAGCGGTTAGTTCCGTGCAACCAGTGCAAGAAGAATCATCACCTCCGCATTCTCCACAGTTATCATTCTCCGAGCAAGAATCATTTTCTATAGTAGCGAAAGGGTCATAATTACATGCATTTTCATCTGTACATCCTTCTATATCCAGAACTGGATAGGTTAGTCCAAGACCAGGAGAGCTACAATTAGTATAAGGTATTTCCCCTTCGCCTTCAGGGAAAACACCTAAATTAATGTTAAAAGAAAAAGTTCCCTGAGTTGTAAATTGTCCAAGACAAACAGAATTATTGACACCTTTTCCAAGCGCATTTGGTGCTCCCGGTAAAGTGTACCAACTACTTCCGTTAAATCCATTGATACTAATATTTCCACCAGCGTTAAAAGTAGGTTCCCAGACATCTAGTGGATCGGCAGAACCATTCAATATACTTGTGGATCCACCGGTTAACGGCACGCTACCCGAAGGGTCTTCAATTCTGGGGATTCCTGCTGCCGCATCAGTCACATTTCCTATAGTTACAAAACTTGAGAATTCTAATTCAGGAAGAAAAGGAATAATGAATGAAGATATTCCATTACCAGTATTAACAGAAGCAGCGAAGTTTTTGTAAAATAGTCCAGTCGTGCTAATATCTAAAGGACAAGATTCTGAACCTATGACTGTTAATAGTCTGTCAGTAGAGTTTTCTAATTGAGCATATATTCTATAGCTTGAGAATCCATTAAAATCTGTAGCTCCTATACTACCGGACAATGGGTGGGACTCGACGTATATACCGTCCAGTTGAGAGAATCCTGTCACACAGCAAAGTGCTAACAAAACCGATAATAGTTTGTTTTTCATGGTTGATTTTGATTAGGGTAAATCTAATAACAAATATATAGAATTTAGATTTAACGCGACTAACTATTGGCAACCATCGACAAACACATGTGTGTAGGGGTTTTAGAGGCTTTCTTATCCTTTCTTTAGGCCTATTTCTTTTAGTCTTTGGTCTAGAAATTCTCCTGCACTGATAGGTGAGTAATTAGGAGTCTGGTTTTGTTCTATACAATTCTCAAGACAGTCCAACCTCATGTCACTTCGAGGGTGTAAGAAAAAAGGGATAGAGAAACGACTAGTTCCCCACTTTTCTCTAGGCGGATTTACTACTCTATGAGTCGTGCTTTTGAGACGGTCGTTAGTTAATCTTTGTAACATGTCACCCACATTTACTACTATTCTATCTGGCAATGCTGTTACAGCTACCCACTCGTTATCTTTGTTTAAAACTTCTAATCCGTCTGCAGAAGCTCCAATAAGAAGAGTGATAAGATTTATATCTTCATGTTGACCTGCTCTTACAGCTGATTTAGGCTCGCTAGTTATTGGAGGGTAATGAATAGGTCTAAGTATGCTATTGCCATTGTGAATTTTACCATCAAAGAAAGATTCGTCTAATCCAAGAAAAATCGCAATAGCTCTAAGCATGTGCTTTCCTGTAGTCTCAAGTGATTTGTATGCTTTTAGGCCTACTTCATGAAAATCAGGCGTTTCTTTTGTGAAAACATTATCAGGATATTGAGATTTTATAGGGTCACCATCCACAACTTCCTGCCCGAAATGCCAAAACTCTTTTAGATCTCCAGCACTTGAATCTTTGGCATGCTCTCTTCCGAAAGAAATATATCCCCTCTGGCCTGCTAAACCCTCTATTTCATAAGAGGTTTTCACCTCCTGGGATAGGCTAAAGAAGTTTTTCACTTCTGTATATAAAGCGCCTATTTCAACGTCAGAAATTAGATGATTTTTCACTGCTACGAAGCCAATGTCTTCATATGCTTTTCCCAATTGATTAACGAACTCATTTTTTTCAGAGTCAGTTCCATTTAAGAAAAGGTTTAAATCTACAGTTGGTATTCCCTCAAGGTAATCGCTCATTTTTCTTCAGTTATTTTTTAAATACAGATTCTATGTTTTCAAAAGATTTAAATTCAATGATATGACCATCATCATCTTTGATCATTAATGTCATTTGTTCTCCTGTTTCGCTAGAAAATACCTTTT
>CAJJDD010000003.1 GCA_905182895.1 Flavobacteriales bacterium UBA4466 | reverse complement strand
GATGGGTTTGGAGATACCAAAGTAACTATGGTAATAGAGATCATAGCCATCATTATTTATATGCTAATCTTATACTATTTGGTAGAAGTTAATCGCCAACCTATTCACATCGTATGGATAGTAGATCTCATCTATTTCAGCATGTTAGGGACGCTATCCTTTCTTTATTTAAAATTAGGAAAACGGAAATTAATATTTGAATGAAGCCAAAAGATTTTAAAGTAGTATTCATGGGAACACCTGATTTTGCAGTGGCGTCTTTAGATGCTATAGTAAAAGCAGGCTTCGATGTGGTAGGAGTAATCACTTCTACGGATAAGCCAGCAGGACGTGGTAAGAAAATTAAATTCTCAGCTGTAAAAGAATACGCGTTGCAATGCGGACTAAAAATTCTCCAACCACCAAACCTTAAAAACCTAGAGTTCAAACAGGAGCTTAAATCATTAAAAGCCGATTTATTCTCGGTAGTGGCATTTAGAATGCTCCCAGAGATGGTATGGCAAATGCCGGAATATGGAACAATTAACCTACATGGCTCACTCCTGCCCCAATACCGAGGAGCAGCTCCTATTAACTGGGCAGTGATGAATGGAGAAAAGAAAACTGGCGCTACTACTTTCTTTATCCAACAACAAATAGACACCGGAAATATCATTAACTCTATAGAGATTCCAATCTCTGAAAACATGACTGCAGGTGAACTACATGACGAGATGATGATTTTAGGAGCTACATGCCTAGTAGAAACTATACACCAAATCCAACAAGGAGAAACCAAAGAAAAGCTTCAGCCAGAAGACAACAAACTAAATCCGGCTCCTAAAATTTACAGAGAGACCTGTGAAATTAACTGGGAACTCACCAAATCCAAAGTACACGATCATATAAGAGGATTAAGCCCTTTTCCCGGTGCATGGACCACTCTCAATGATGACAAAAAGACGGGATTCAAGATCTCCAAATCAAAAATTTCTGATCTAAAATCACTAGCTATTCCAGGAACTATTAAAATTCACAATAAAGAATTACTAGTAGCCTCAACTGATGGATTCATTGAAGTATTAGAACTACAAATGCAAGGAAAAAAGAGAATGGAGGCTAAATCTCTTCTCAATGGATACACCTTCGAAGATGGCGCTGCATTTGAGCTAATTTCTTTAGATTGATACAAATACCAACCTAATTAGGATAGTCTCAAGTCACATATACAACCTTTGAGCTAGTTTTAGCATCATAACTTATGTTAAGCCTCCTGCGAAATACAGGGATTGTTTTACCTTTTCTTATAAATCCATTACATAATGTCCAACGCCAACAGAAGAAGCTTCCTTAAAAACACCTCACTAGCAGCACTTGGAGCTGCTGTAATACCTCATGTTTCTCAAGCAAAAACGAAAAGCGAAAAAGATTTCATAGGCTGCACAGCCACTACACAAGATTTATATGGACAAGGACCGTTCTATACAGAAAACCCTCCAGAACTAATCGATGGTCAGCTAGCTGAAAGCACCGAGAGTGGTGTTAAGTTGGTCATAAGTGGGCGAGTAATGAAGTTAGATTGCTCTCAATTTATAGAAGGTGCCGTGGTAGACATCTGGCATGCTGATGATAATGGGGATTATGATAATCAAGGTTATAACCTAAGAGGAAAAGTCACTACCAATAGTGAAGGGTTCTACTTGTTCGAAACTATAAAACCTGGAAAATATTTAATATCTGGAGGACAATTCAGACCTTCTCATATTCATTTTAAAATCACACCTCCAAACAGTCCAACACTAACCACTCAGTTGTATTTCTCAGGTGATGAGGATATTCCTGCTGACGCTGCTGCTTCTGTAAACTCAGGAGTGTATAACGCTACCGAAAGGATAATCAATCTTTTCGATAATGGAAAGGACGGATTAGAAGGCGTATGGGATATCGTTTTAGATTCTAGCGGAGCAAACGGAATGAATGACATCCATTTAGATAAAGGTGTTATATATAAAGCACATCCAAATCCCTTTACTGAAGAATTAACTATTAGCTATGGGGTTTTCAAAGATGCCCGAGCTAGCCTATTAGTTTTCAATATGAAAGGTGAGCAAGTGGCCAACTTAGAGGAAAAGGTTCTTTCTGCAAAAAAATATGAATCCACGTGGAGACCAGAAGCAGGTTTAGCTGATGGACATTATTTTGTATGTTTAAAAATTAATGATCTACAAGTTCATTACTTAAAAGTTCAAAAAATGAGTAGTTACGGTTATTAAAATAGGCTCTTAGGTTAGTTTTATTCTACTATAAACTTCAAGCTTTCATAAGCACCCTCTTTTCTCTTTAATCTGATGTAATAAATTCCAGAATCTAAGTTGGCACTATGGATAATTACTTTTGGTAAAAACTCCAAACTTCCTACTTCCTGAATTATTTTTCCGTTTACATCTATTATTTGCATAGAATCAAATCTACTTAAACCTAATAGAAGTGTCCCTTGATCATTCATAGGATTTGGGTAAAAACTAGGCTTCTCTGCTATCGGTCCATATTCGTCAATCCCATTAACCAATAGTAACTCACTAGAAGTTTCGCAGCCAAACTCTGATTCAACTTCCACTATATAATCACCGCTAATAGTAGGAGTATAAAAATTATCCTCCGTGACAGCTACTTCAGTTCCACTGACATACCAGTGATAACTTACTCCTTCAATATCAGTAGCGTACAGCACGCCATCCGTAAATTCTAATTCTGGCTCTATAGGAAATGGTCTCTCTATTAATACCACAGAATCTATATTAGACGCACACGAATCATTCATTATCTGTAAAAAAAACTCACCCTCTAAAGAAGTTTGCGTACTAGAATTAGTGCTGTAAGTCTCTCCATTTAACGTCCATAAATGATCTCCTTCCTCAGCAGATAATAGCAACACATAGGTCCCTTCACAAAAGTCTGTAGAACTATATGTAATTTCTGCCACTGGAATAGTACTCACAGTTACTACCACTCCTACAGAATTAGAAACACAATCCTCATCTACATTAACCACAGAATAAAGCCCGCCATTTCCGATAGTTACGGATTCGTTTAAACTTAAGAATTGTCCTCCGAAAATCCAAACATTTTGGAATTCACTAATAGCTGTTAGCTCCGTAAGCTCACCCTCACATAAATTCAATCCTGTATGAGTTAGTTCAGGAGATTCTAATACAAACACATCCAACAGAACCTCAGTACTGTCCACACAAAACTCATTAGAGGTAACCAGATGGATGACTTCATTTCCAGCTGTCTCAGGAATATAATTCCAGCTAGATTCACTGCCAACTAAAACTCCATCCAAATACCAAGCAAACTCATCCGCATATTCAGATTCAGATTCCAATTCTACTAAACCTCCTCTGCAGACGGCTAAGTTCTCTTCGATGTTAGATTCAAGCAGCGAGCAATCCGTTAAATACAAACAGGAATTATCATCACATTCATTTATTTCAGAATAATTAACGGCACTTATATCAGTACAACCGCAAGATAAATAGCAGCATGATCCATCATCTTCTAAAGCATCTGGGTTGTAATTACACGCTTCCTCATCTAAACATCCGTCTACAAGTTCAAAATTATCAGAAATAGTCTCTGCACTAATTAGCGAGCAGAAAAAAAGTAGGTAAGCAAGTGAGATAAGTGTTTTCATTTTAAACAAATTTAAAAGTGACGTTTGATCTAAGTAATATATGCGGCGACTCTTTACGAATAAAAACTCACCAATACGCAGCGGGAAGTTAACTAATAAATACGTTTTGCCCAAACTAATGACTAAATCAAAGAAAGCTTCTCCAAATGAATCATAGATTTCACAACTTTTGTAAAAAGGACTTATCTGAAACACTATCTTTGCGCGCTATCAGTTATTTCTGAACCAGTGTTATAATGAACTTACGATTTATCCTTATTCTTTTAAGCTGTACCTTCCTTCTTCATGCCTGTAAAAAGGATGGAACTATGCGTTATGGGAAAGTGTTGCGAAGCAAAAATATTCAAGAAAAATTCGATTATGCTGTGAAGTATTACGAAGAAGGAGACTGCTATAAAGCGCTACCTATCTTCGATGAATTAATCGGTATAGTAAGAGGTACAGCTCTTTATGAAGATGTTTACTATTACTACGCCAAGACCAACTACTGTGTAGGCGATTATTACCTTTCTAATTATTATAGTAAGAATTTCGCTAGGACTTTCACGACAAGCGCTAAAGCTGAAGAGCTAATGTTTCTATCTGCTATGAGTAGTTATAACAACAGTCCCAACTATAGCTTAGACCAAAAAGATACGAAGGCAGCATTAGATGAATTTCAGTTTTTTTTAGACAACTACCCAGGCTCTAACCTAAAAGATAGCTGTGAGAACATGATGCTCCGGTTAAGCTATAAACTGGAGAAAAAAACATTTGAAGTAGCTCAGTTATATGTAAAAACTCAGAAATACAAATCTGCTACCATAGCGCTAGAAACTATGTTAGACAAATATCCAGACTCTCAGTTCAGAGAGGAGTTGTATTTCCTGAAAATAGAGTCATGGTATGAATATGCTGAAGCAAGTATAGAAAATAAACAAGACGAGCGATATAGACAATGTGTCAGCTCTTACTATACATTTATTAAGTTTTTCCCGAATTCTGAAATGACTAAAGAAGCTGAGCAGTATTACAAGCTTACCTTCGACAAACTCCAAACAATAGGAGAAAAGAAAGAGGAATTAGTTCTATTGAAATTAAACAACATACTTAAGTCTGATGCTTCGTTAGAATCTAAAAAAGAAGCTGTTGTGCAAATTCAAGATTTCTACAGACCGTACGAAAAGGAAATTATGGATGCTGCTGAAGTATTAAGTGAAAATAAGAACCATAAAGCAACAATAGATTTATTAGAGTTTGCTGAGAAGAAATTTTCCTTTCCTAATTACCCCTTAAAAAGAAACTACCTCCTATTAATGTCGAAATACAGTTTAGCCGAAACAGCCCTAGACAGTAAGAAAGCAGAAAGTTATAGAGAGTTTATTAAAAGTTATAGTACCTTTGCCTCCGATTTTCCGGACAGCACGTATTTACCTGAAGCAGAAAAGCTTTATGAAAACGCGGTTAAGCAATTGGAACTAATTGAAAGTGAATAATCTGAAAAAAGATACATGAATTATAAAAACACGAACGCAGCCAGAACTACTATCACTAGAGATTTAAAAACTATTGATGGAAAAACTGATGGTAATATTTATGAAGCTATCGTAATAATGGCTAAACGTTCTAACCAGATAGCCAAAGAGATGAAAGATGAACTTACCTCTAAGCTAGAGGAGTTCGCTACTACACAAGATAACTTAGAAGAGATTTTCGAAAACAGAGAGCAGATAGAAATCTCTAAATTTTACGAAAGACTTCCTAAGCCCCACTCTATAGCTATCCAAGAGCTTTTAGAAGATAAAATTTATATCAGACAGCCGGAAGTTGTTGAGCCAAAAGAAACTTCTGAAAAATAATATTTTTCTCTTACATTTATAGAGGATATAAAAGATGGCTTTGTCCATCTTTTTTTTTTGAAATATGATTTTCTAGAGAGAAAATAATAATAGGTATAACAGGAAGCATAGCCGCTTATAAAAGCACGTACCTTTACAACAAAGTTCCAAATTTATCGGAAGTTAAAGTAGTTTTAACACCCTCTTCAGTAGAATTTGTCACCCCTCTTACACTTGCCACATTATCTAAAAACAAGGTTTACTCTGATTTCACAGAAGACAAAAACACTGGAGAGTGGACTAATCATGTGGAACTTGGTCTATGGGGAGATCTGATGTTAATAGCTCCAATTACGGCTAACACTTTAAGTAAATTAGCCTCAGGAGCTTGTGATAATTTTCTATTGGCCACATTCTTATCTGCTAAATGCCCCGTCATGTTGGCTCCTGCAATGGATTTAGACATGTACAGTAACTCAGCTACCCAAGATAACTTAGATGTTTTAAAGAAACGCGGGATTACGGTTTTAGACAGCCCTTCAGGCGAACTGGCCAGCGGGCTCTGTGGTAAGGGAAGAATGGAAGAACCCGAAGAGATAGCCAATGCCATTGAGGACTTTTTCACCTCAAATAAACCTCTAACGGGAAGAAAAGCCCTTGTTACTGCTGGACCTACTTATGAAAACATTGATCCAGTCCGATTCATCGGGAATTACTCTTCAGGGAAAATGGGATTTGCAATAGCAGAAGCGCTGTCCAATCAAGGTGCTCAAGTTACTCTAGTCTCGGGGCCTTCCGCTCTGCAAAACACAAATCCAGACATCAAACTAATTAAAGTAACCTCTGCACTGGAAATGATGGAAGCGTGTGAAAACGCTTTCCCTACTGTGAATATTACTGTAATGGCTGCAGCTGTGTCAGATTACAGACCCCGTGTTACAGCAGACTCTAAGATCAAAAGAGAGAAAAAAGGAGCCTTTAGCATAGACTTAATCCCTAATCCAGATATAATAAAGACTCTAGGCTCTGCTAAGACTGATAGCCAATATTTATTAGGTTTCGCGTTAGAAACTAATAATGCAGAGGAAAATGCTAAAAAGAAAATAATATCTAAAAATTTAGACGCTATAGTGCTGAACAGTTTAAAAGAAAAAGGTGCGGGGTTCGGTGTGGATACAAATAAAATTTCCATTATCGATTCTGACAATAAAATAACTAGATTTGAGTTGAAATCTAAGGCTGATGTAGCTTCAGACATAGTAGATTTTATAATAACCAGAACATCTAAATGAATAAACTAGTAATCATTCTATTAGCCTTTGTGCTAACACACATTACGTCCAATTCTCAGGAGTTATTATGTGAGGTAAGTGTGCTTTCTCCAAAAGCTCAAGAGGAAAACGTAGCTGTCTATGATATTCTCAAGAGTAGCATAGAAGAGTTTATGAATAACAGGAAATGGACAGATGATGATTATGAATTCTACGAACGAATTGAATGCAATATTCAAATCACCATAGACAATGCGATCTCACAAACTCAGTTTGACGCTAGTATTCAAATTCAAAGTAGCCGTCCTGTATATAACTCAGATTATAAAACTCCTGTGTTTATAGCTAATGACAATGACTTTAGCTTCAGTTTTCAGCCAAATACCCTTATTCAGTTCAGTACCGACCAGCATAGAGACAACTTATCTTCTGTTTTAGGATTCTATGCGTATTACATCTTAGGGATGGATTATGACTCTTATTCACCTTTAGGAGGGACAGACAACTTCCTAAAAGCTCAGCAGGTAGTTTCCAACTGCCAAAACGCTGGCGAATCGGGATGGAGACCTTCGGAAAACAATAGGAATAGGTACTGGTTAGTGGAGAATATTTTAAGTCAAACTTTTGCACCGCTAAGAGATATTAATTACACTTATCACAGACAAGGGTTCGATTTAATGTACAACTCAGCAGATGCTATTAGAACTAGGATAGTAGACGACCTTAACACGTTAAAATCTATTCACCAAATCAAACCCTCTAGCTATAACATGCAGTTATTCTTTATAGCTAAATCTGATGAGATTTTAAACATTTACAGAGATTCTTCTGAAGATGAAAAACGAAAGGTTAGAGACCTTTTAATGGTCATAGACCCAGGAAACATACCCAAATACGAAAGGCTCCGCTAATGCTAACTAAACTTTCTGTAGATAATTACGCTTTAATAGATAGACTCGAAGTTAATCTAGATTCTGGATTTAATGTAATTACCGGGGAGACCGGTTCTGGTAAGTCACTTCTTCTAGGAGCTTTAGGGTTATTACTTGGCCAGAATGCAGATTTAGATAAGAATTACGTAAATAATAAAAAATGTATTATTGAAGCCGTTTTTGAAATCAACCAGTCTTTAAAAGCTTTTTTTTCTAAATATAATTTAGATTTTGCGTCTGAAACTATTATTAGAAGAGAAATTACTATAAATGGAACTAGTAGAATATTCATTAATGATACTCCAGTTACTCTAATTAAGATTAAAGAACTTTCTAAGTACTTGATTGAGATTCATTCACAAAATGAATCTTTGCTTATTAAGCAAGAACATGAACAAATTAATATTCTAGATAGGTTAGCAAATAAATGCTTTTAGATTTCAGCTCAAGGAACATAAATCATTGGCTAAAGACTTAGCTGAGCTAAAGAGCAAAGAGATTCAACTTAAACAGGATAAAGATTACTACGAGTTTCAGCTAAGAGAATTGTCTGAAATAGATTTAGAAAACATTCACCTCTCAGATTTAGAAGACGAGCTTAACCTACTCGTAAATGCTGAAGAAATAAGAAAACAGGTGTACATCTCTGCTGAAGCACTAAGCAGCGATAATAATGGAAGCTTAGAGCTACTTAAGCAAGCCTCTGACTCTTTGGAGTCTGTGAAATTTCCTGATGAAGAATTAAACTTGCTAAAAGACAGAGTTATCTCTCTTAAACTCGAGCTTGAAGATTTAGCATACGAGGTAAGAAACAAGTCGGATAAAATCACTCCTGATGAAGAGCGTCTGGCACAGGTTAATGATCTAGTGAATAGCGTAAACACACTTCTTCTAAAACATCGAACCTCTTCTATCGAAGAGCTGTTGGAGAAAAAAGAGAACTTCTCATCTTTATTAAATCAAGCAGAAAACTTCGATAATGAGATAGTGGCTTTGCAAAACAAGATCAATAAGGGCTCTAAAAGTCTTACTGGACTGAGCAACAAAATACATATAAAGAGAATTTCTAAAAAAGGCGAATTAGAAGAATTTATAAACGCTGGACTTAAGGAATTATCTATGCCTCAAGCAGTATTCCAAGTCGATCTTTCGGTATCGGAAGAGTTTAACCACTATGGACAAACCTCTATTCAGTTCTTAGTAAGCACTAATAAAGGAACTGCCCTAACCCCTATTTCTAAAGTAGCTTCTGGTGGAGAGATCAGTAGAGTGATGTTTTTAATCAAAGCAGCTGTAGCATCTAAGAAGAGCATAAAAACACTTGTCTTAGATGAAATAGACACTGGGATAAGTGGTGAAGTAGCGAGCAAACTAGCCGGATTAATTAAAGGAATGAGCGATCATTCTCAAATATTAGTCGTAAGTCATTTAGCTCAAATGGCTAGTAGAGCTAATGCACACTTCAAAGTTTCTAAGCAAGAAAACGAGACTACTACGGTTACGTTATTAGAAAGATTGCACCGCCAAGAAGATGTACTAAATGAACTAGCCCAGATGTTGAGCGGAACTCAGATTACTGACGCTGCTCTTAAAAATGCCGCTAGTTTATTATCAGAATAATAAATCGAACCCTAAAGAAGGTAAAAATGGAAGTTGGTCTACTCTTTCATTAGTCAATCTATTTAAATAAAAGACATTGTCTCTGCTATAAACATTAGTCGCTCCTCCTGTGATTTCAATCTTGAGATTTTCTAAATCGATAGTCTTTTTGATTCCGATGTCTAACCTGTGGTAATCAGAAAGCCTACCTCCATTTAAATCAGAATATAAAATTCCATAATCTCCATTAAGAGTATAATAATCTCCTGCTACACCGCCATCTGTAGAAGGCTCTTCTATGTATCCTCTAGTTTGAGTAAATGGAAACCCTGAACCATAATTCCATCTTAAACTAGCCTCCCACGTTTTCTTTTTGCCTAAATTTTGAGTAGCCACAAAATTAATATTATGCCTCCTATCAAAAATGGTAGAATACTCTTGTAAACCGTCCCATCTAGTTACTTTACCCAGAGAATAAACAAAGTATAGATAAGTAGATTTTTCGCTGTATTTAAGTACTAAATCTGCTCCTCTGGCTAACCCGGTTTCGATTAAGAAATCTTGTCTTAAATAATCAGGTTGATCCTGATTGTCTGGGGTATCTTCAAATATTTTATTACGGTTAATGCTTGTCAGCTGATTGAAATTCTTGACATAACCTTCAATGTTTAAATTTAATTTCTCTGTAATATCGAACTCAAACCCAAGCATTAAATGACTTGCCTTCTGAAGCGCATTTTTTACTTCCACTAAATCCCCATCTTTATTTACAAATTCATCTTGAATTTCATCAGGTGCTGTTAAAAATCCATAGAACAGGTTTACTACATCCCTGTCTGAATTTCCGCTAATAATATTCTGAGAATATAAACCTGCAGCTGCTTTAATTCTGAACACCTCTGAAGGCTTAACTTTCACTCCTAACCTAGGCTCTAACCTTCCTCCGCTTACTGCTGAGTAATACTGAAATCTTAATCCTGGCTCGATGATTATCTTATCCCACTGTTTTTTGTACTTTACGTATAGACCTGCTTCAGTCGTGTTTTCGGTTTGTCCTATTCCTATTCCTTGATCATTAAAAGTATTAAATTCAGTTTGGAGCGTTTGAATCTGAACACCATAATTTATATTGTCATCACCTAAAATATACTTAAAGTCTAGTCCAAAATTAGAACCGCCAATAGAACTATTCCACAATACATTGCGTCTTCCCTTAGTTCGATTGAATAGTCGGAGAAGGAGAAGAATCCATTTATTAGGACGGTAGAAGTTTGAGGAGAAACTACAAAATTAGCTCCGGCACCATTATTCTGCCAGTTAAAGTCGCTAATAGCTTTATACCTTACATCATCATTAAAACTAAATCCATAAGCGCTAAACTTACTCCCTGAAGAACCACTAAATGTAAGTTTGCCATAAAGATCTAAGAAATTGAACGGCAAACCTTCTTCATCTATATAGTCATATAACACCTTACTCGACTCCTGTAAATAAGATCTTTTAGCAGTAAGAAGATAAGTTATAGCGCCCCCATTTTCAGAACTCTTTTTAATAGGTCCTTGCAATACCGCTTTAGCTCCGAAAGGATTTATTGCTATTCTTCCTTTGTGTTTATTCTTATTTCCGTCAATAGTCTTTACATCCATTACAGAACTGACTCTTCCTCCGAAATTAGCATTGAAACCACCAGTGTAAACATCTGCAGTTCTAATAATATCTGTCTCAAATACAGAAAACAAGCCGATAGAGTGAAAAGGATTATACACCACCATTCCATCTAATAGCACCTTGTTTTGAATAGGACTTCCTCCTCTAATGTACAATTGTCCACCTTGATCGCCGGTAAAGGTAACTCCAGGAATCACCTGTAAATACTGAGCAATGTCTGGCGCTCCTCCTATACTTGGTAGTCTTGATATCTCCTTAGGAGTAACCGTCTCTATTCCTATACGGACTTCACTTTTTTGATCATTTAACTCCCCAAATACATCTGCTCCTTTCAAGTTAATAGAATCTTCAGCAAGTTTCTTGTTAATCATTTTCACATCCCTGCCTGCAACTGATACAGACTCTATAACTTCAAGAAATCCAACCATGGAAAAAACAACCTGATAATCTCCCTCCGTCATTTTCGTCAATGAATAGTATCCGTCAATATTAGAGGTAGTTGAATACTGCCCATTCAAAGTGTAAATATTCACCCCTATGAGTGGTTCTCCAGTTTCTTTATCATATAAGAATCCTTTTACAGCGGCGTTTTGTGCGTAGAAAGCACAACTAATTAGTAGGAATGAAAGTAGAAGAACACTCTGCTTGAAAAATGACATTAAATCTGGTTTTTTATCGATTCGGCAAATGTAAATAAACAGAAACCCTAGATGCGTTAAAAACATATAAACTTAACACCTTTTAATACACTAAAATAAGACTCTAGTTTTAAACCATTACCATAAATATCATATCTAGACCAACTGAAGACTCCTCTTTTTTGTTATAATTTATCTCTTCGTGGAGTCTCTAGGACTAAAGGAGCGATTAATGCATACGTTCTCATTCTTCGTATAATACTTCAAAAAAAACTTCTCCTTTCATAAAGCTCTCCTAAGCATCCGTTTGGAATTTAAATGGTGAGCTTTTTGACTTCAAAACCATTTAAATATTTGAACATCCGCAATCATTAAAAGGGATATTCCTTTGAATGATGCGGAAAACTACTACTTTAGGCATCAAATTTGGATACAACCAAATAAAATCAACAAGAATGAATAAGTACCTACTCCTTTTAGTCGTGTCTCTTTTATACATGGCACCCATTTTTAGCCAATCGGATAAAGATTATGATGATTTGCTCGAGCTATTAGTCGATGAAAAGTATGAGAAGCTTGTATACAAGTCTGAATCATATTTTCTAAACGACAAATACTCAAAAGACCCTCTACCCTATTTATATTATAGTATGGGTCATTATAGGTTCACTCAAGATGAAGATTTATCTACTAAATATCCTAAAGCATTTAAAGAGGCTATGAAATTTGCTGGGAAGTTCGTGAAAAAAGATAAAGAGTCTTTATATATTGATGAAGCTGAAGATTACTTCGGTGAACTTAGAGCTACTGGCATGGAAAATGCAGAAAACCAAATAATCAACGAAAAATACACAAAGGCTAAAGGAATGTATAAGTACATGTGCAACTTAGACCAGGAAGATCCTGGCGCAAAAGTTTACATGTCATACACGATGTTTAAGATGCGTTCTTTAAGAGAGGCTCAGACATCTTCTAGAGGATGCGATGACTATTCTGGAAAATCGCTCTATAGAGGAGTTAACTTCTGAGCAAAAGACACTTTTAAAAAACGCCATTATAGTTATGACAGAATGGGAAGGGAATAGTGAATACCGAAGTCAAATAAGTATACTTCTAGAAAAATCTAAATCCTCTTTCTCTGGACAGAAAGACTTTGATAGAGCTTACGATTCCTTCATGTAAGATTCGTTAACAGTAAAACATAAAAAAGCAGCGTTTATTTGCTGTTTATTTTCGTTTTTTTTAACGACTCCTAATACAAATAGTTTTTGAAGTCAAGAGTAAATAACAGTAACTAAGAAATTACGTTATTTCTAATTTTATAAATGAGGATAGTATTTCCATTAAAAATAGCGCTTCTTTAGCATTACTCCAGTAATGACAATTAATAAGCTAGATTTTGGGCAATTTACAGATATCCTATAATACCGTCGGTGTGATTATATAAGATGTGAAAAATTATGGAGAAAGAATAGAAAATGAATACTAAACACATAATTAAGTCTTAAAGCGACTAGATATTTAATGCCTTTTTCACTCCCAATACCGCTGGTTCTTTGGTTACGTTATAGAAAGGTGTAAGCTCTGCACCAAATGACCTGAAATATCTTTCTACCCCAGGAATCATGCTTCCTTCAAAATCTATAAGTTGAAGGTTAGCTTCTAACTCATTAGAGATTAGTTGATATAATGAAGCTGTTCCTAACGAAAGCCCTTCTGTCTTTTCTGCTCCCCCGAATAAGTATACGAACGAATCTCCTACTCTCACTCCGCAAGAAACTCCTTCTGATTGGTTCACTTCTGCCTTTACCACAGAGAAGGTCTCTAAGGTTTTTAACACCTCTAGTAATTTCTTGAAATAGACCGACTCTATTTTTTTTCTGCCTTGCAAAGAGCTGTTCTCCAATAAAGCCGTTGCTTGACTGTCCAATGTTTGATGAATAGAAATCCCTTTAGATTTCAATGCCATAATAGAGCTTTTGAGTCCTTTGCTCGCATTATTTAGCTCCCTAAATTCAGTTGTTTTTAACCTATAGGTATAACGCACTTTACATACAAAACCTTCCCAGTAAAAAGGCTGCATATCTATACATTCTGGTGGAAAAGAAATATTAACCCATTTATAAGCTCCCAAAAAATCTGCTAAGGACTTTAATACCTTTTTCTGATGACTATTCTGATAGTAAAGGTTCTTCCCTTGGCTGCCAATCCAAAGTCCACAGTTTTGGAAAAATGGAGGATTACTTAAATGGAGCATCCCTTTTCGTTTACTAAAGAATAAACAAAAAGCCCCTAGAAGTTTATCTGTAGATTCATCTCTAATAGAAAAGTATTTATAATTAGAATCAACTTTACTCCAATCCGCTATATAACAGACATTAAATTCCTTTAGCCTAGGCAAGCTCTGAATCAGTTTACTGTATGATATCTCTTCTGTAATTAACACGTTAAATTTTCTTATAAAATTCAAGCAGCTTTTTTTCCTCGTTCTGCCAGTTATAAATTCCCTTCACTTTTTTTAGATTAGAAGTAAACTCAGATTTATCTATTTTGCTAAGTTCTAAAACAGCCTGTCTCCATGATTCAGGTGTTTCTTCTTTTACTGCCATTCCTATTCCATTCCCCTCTACGAAATTTCTGCAATCCTCTAAGGCATTTACCAATATCGGAATTTCCGCCTGAACATATTCAAAAAGTTTATTCGGCATACAATAATAATAACTAAGACATATATTCTCTACAGAAATCAGACCATAATCAGCAGAGGAGGTATAAGTAACCACCTCAGTGTATGGGACTGCTGGCACAAAATGAATGTTTTTGTTTTCTTTAGAAGCAAGCTTTATTTTGCTTCAAAGACTCCATATCCCATAAATGCGATATGAAGTCACTTAGCTCAGTAAACACTGTGAGTAGCGTCTCTATTCCTCTTCCTTTCATTAAACCTCCCTGATAAATATAAAGTTTATCTTCAGGGAGTAAATTAAGTCTCTCTTTGAGCACGTTAGATTTAACATAAGCTGAAGTATGAGGAGTATTTAATATAATTTCTGTCTGGCTATCTGCCGTTCCGTATTTGGTTTTGTAATAGTTTTTTATTCCTTCACTTACATGTATAACAAAACTCTTTTTAATGAACCATTTCTCGACCTTAAGTACTAAAAACCGCTCGATATTAGTTACCCCGTTTCTCTCACTCTCCAGCTCATGGCAGTCATAAACAAGTTTAAGTTTTCTATTAAAAAAACGCGCCATTACTCCCACCATAAAAGGCTTAAAATCATTGCAATGCCAGATGTCGGCCTTTCTATATCCCCATATAATTCTAAAAATGAATTCAAGATATTTTATACTCCCAAATAGTTTATTTCCACTAGGCAGAGCTCCACTCTTTAATTTTAAACGTCTCACGTTTATTTTCCCCTGCGATTCTAACTCCGGAACGTCTCCATAGCATAAAGCTAGGATAGTCACATCATAACCATTCTCAGCCAGAGAATTCGCCATTTTAAAAACTCTATTATCGTTTTTATAATTACTAAACAACAGAGAGACAACTTTCTTACTCATTCACTCTAAGTTTTGAGGATGCAAGCACAAAGTAAACCATTGCTCCTATATTAATTAGAAAGAAAAGTATTTTTCCTAAGACAAACCATTGCAAGGTTTCCCATTCTGAATATCCATTGAAAAATCCAAAACAGATACTTGAAACCACTATTACTAAGTGAAGCGAATCTAAAAACAGCATCTGCTTTTGTTTTTTGAGACGATAATTAATAAAAGCCAAACAGGAGGTAACAAAGTTTAACCCGAACCAGAAAATAAGTAGCTTTATAAAACTTCCTAATTCTCCCCACTTATCTCCCAATACGAAAGTGTAAAAAGAATTGGGAACCAGCATAACTACCGCTACCATAAGACCAGCTATACCGACCAACCTGAAAAAGAACTTAAAAAATAGACGTCTAATAGCTTGATTATCTTTCATCTCTGAAATTTGCTGATAAAAAACTTGAGCGAAAGATTGAGAAAAAATATTCAGAGGGCCCAGAACTAGTCTTCTACTCAGAGCGAAAAAACCTATACTCCAAAGCCCAAAGAAGTACGTAAATAGAAATATGTGAGCCCATGCAGCTAATTTGGCTAAAAAACTTCCCCATACGCTAAACCTGTAATATTCACTATAATCCTCAGCAGCAGTAGCCATCTCTGAATTAGAGACTCCTATTATTTTAAAGTTAGGCCCCAATGTTCTGAAGAAAGCCAGAATTGAAGCAAGCCTACCTAGCAAATTTCCGAAAATCAATCCTCCCGGAGTTATATCTAGCCATCCAAAAGAGATTTTACTTAGCTCATTAGTAGCGTTAAAAGTGACCTTAGATACACTAGATGCTTTATATAACTTATTCCTGTGATGCCAATAAACCATCACCTGAAACACTCCAAATAACAGAAGGTTTAAAGGAATAAAGTAAAGGTAGAAACCCAACTCTTCGTTTTGGAATAAAGCCGCTATCTGAGAATTAAATATGATGAAAATCAGGAGGCACAACAGAGATACGATTAAAGTGGTTCTTAAACACCATTTGACTAGAGCTAGAGCTTTTACATCAGTATCAGCCTGAACTATGGCCAACTCCATTTTAAAAGTAGAAAACACACTAAGCACACTTAGTATCATGGCATAGTGCTCCAGAGTGGTAAAATCTTCTGGAGAATAAAGCCGTGTGACTATAAATGCTAATAAAAGCGTAATAGCCTGAGCCGCGCCTGTACCCATCATTAATGTGGCTACATTTTTACCGAAGGTGTTTTCCTTCAAATCAGAAAATTAGTTAAGTACTTTTTCCGCCACCTTTACTGGTCTTTCAGCTGCAGCATACATTCTTTCTATGATATCTACTACCTTTAATCCTTCTAACGCATTAGTAGTAATGTTCGTTCTTCCGGAAAGTGTATCTACCACGTTTTCTATCACATGAATGTGATTGGCTGCACTGCCCTTATAGAAGCCATAATCATTGGCAGGATTAGCTTCTTTTAGCTCAGGCATTTCATATCCGTCTATTTCACAGTATTCCACTTCATTCATATACTGTCCGCCCACCTTAATGGTTCCTTTCTCTCCTATGATAGTCATGCTACTCTCGAAGTTCTTATCATTGATGGCAGTAGAAAAATTAAAAGACCCAATTCCTCCATTCAAAAAGTCAAAACTTAAAAAACCCGAGTCTTCAAAAGCTGTATTATTCTCGTGCTTATAATCCTTAAATACACCATTAATATTTTCTACATCACCGAATAACCAATACATTAAATCTAGAAAGTGACTAAATTGAGTAAATAGGCGTTCCTCCATCTAAATCCATTGTTCCTTTCCAGTGGTTCTTTTTATAATACCTATCGTCCCTGTTCCAGTAACAGTTAGTTTGAACCATATAAATCTCTCCCAACATCTTAGTATCCATTACCTCTTTTAACCATACGCTTGGGGGAGAATATCTGTTTTGCATCACACAGAAAACCTGTTTAGAACGATTTAATGCCTTAAACATCACTTCTTCACATTCCTTCTTAGTTAAGCCCATAGGTTTTTCTACCACTACGTGTTTTCCAGAATCTAGTGATTTAATCGCATGTTCGGCATGTAACCCGTTAGGCGTGCATATGCATACTACATCCGTATCAGGAGTATTCGCCAGCATTTCTTCTGCCGTAGAGTAAAAAGGAACATCGAAGTTATTCTCGCATTCCTCTTTAGGGCGCTTATCACACATAGCGGTTAGCTCCGCTTCTGGGTTTCTAGAAATCATTTCGGCATGTCTCTTACCGATATGGCCAGAACCTATTACTGCGAATTTTATCATCAAGGTTGGTTTATTTGCGATGCAAATTTATAAACTATAGCCGTACATTCACTAAAAGCTAATGATAGATGCAATTAAGCATTTTTCTGGTGAAGGCTTCCTACTTTTTGAGCAAAGAAAGCTAAGTATGCAAAGCACAACACACAAATAATGTAAGACTCGTGTATCCCTATAATATCAGCCAATTTTCCTTGAATGGGCGGAATAATAGCGCCACCTAAAATCATCATTACTAGAAATGCAGAACCCTGAGAAGTATATTTCCCTAGTCCTTTTATACTTAAAGAAAATATAGAAGGCCACATAATAGAACAGAACAAACCTCCGCTTAAAAAGGCATAAATAGCTATATTACCTGAAGTAAACAACCCTATAAGCATAGCTGCCATTCCTAATATACCAAATATTTTAAGTGTCCGTGCTGGGTTGTCTTTTCCTAGAGAAGAAACCTATTATTTGCAACGCCACACATGCAGAGAAGCCTAGTAAATGAACTACTTCAAATTCTGCCAAGTAAATAGCCAATAGAATTACCCCAAAAGCAACATAAGGAACCACTATATAAAGTATTTTTTTTAATCCTTCGGCTGGATTAAATACTGCTATAGCCCCAGCCCATCTTCCTATCATTAAGCCTCCCCAATAAAGAGAAATATATGGAGCCACCTCTGACTCTGTAAGGCTACCAAAAGCTTTGGTCATTAAAAGTTCTCCTAGATTACTTCCTATAGAAACCTCTACTCCAACATAGGTGAAAATAGCCAACATCCCAAGTACTAGTTGAGGATACTGCATGGCTCCCCATCCTTCAGGATTTGACTTAGCCATTTTATTGGCTCCTAATAAACCTCCTACAATAGCCAAAAGGCCGATAGCTGAAAGAATTAAAATTAAATGATCTGCTTTAGCGTCTAACTTGGCCCCTGGAGCCAACCCTGAATATTGTCTAAACACAAAAAAGAAAACAACAATTAGTATTACTGTAATTGCAATTAG
The DNA here is from genome assembly GCA_905182895.1 of Flavobacteriales bacterium UBA4466. Taxonomy (GTDB): domain Bacteria; phylum Bacteroidota; class Bacteroidia; order Flavobacteriales_D; family Sanyastnellaceae; genus ASP10-05a. The sequence goes on along the minus strand of CAJJDD010000003.1, from coordinate 46,407 downwards.
AGTGTTTATGCCTTTTTAGCACCTAAAAATTTGATCTGCTTTGGCATCTGGTAGCTTATTAGAAAACTTAAATAAGGCTGCAGATAATAAGAAAAAGAAGCCCTACTCCTATATAAAGATATTGAACAGAAGATAGAGTAATACTTCCATCTGCTATAGACTCTAGCCATATCTGCCTTAGCAGCAGTACCCGATAATACACGCTCCCACTATTAAAGGTACCAACAGTTGTGCCTAAAGAATTAATACCTCCCGCTAGGTTTAATCTATGAGAGCCTGTTTCTGGATCACCTAAAGCTACTGCAAAAGGATTCGCAGCTGTCTGCTGCAATGAAAATCCTAGGGCTACAATAAACAATGCACCCAAAATAAAGGCGAAGGCAGACGAATCTCCTGGATCAGCTCCATTGACTGCCAATATCATGGCTCCAGCTCCTACGGCAGATAAAATCAACCCTTTAACAATTCCGCTTTTGAATCCCCATTTATTCATTATGTCAGTCTTTTTTAGACTAGACACCACAAATAACATAAGCGCTCCCATATAGTATGCACCATAAAAAGCAAAATCTATTAATTGACTCTGAAACTGGTCTAAATTAAAATAAGTTTTACAAAACGGAATCAATACACCGTTTCCAGCAGCTATAAATCCCCAAAAGAAAAATACAGTTACTAGTGTTGCCAGTGCACCATTATAATTAGTGGCCTTGTCTGAGGACAGATCATCAGGTAGATTTTCTGAATTTTTAGAATCTTTCATAGTTATAATATTCTTTTGATTGTTCTTAGTTTGTGAGAGTAGGATTGTGTTTCTTCATTAAATATCCCATTATGATCTAGGTTATCTATTCTTACTCTTCCTGAAGCATGGATTATCTTTTTAGCTCCACCTTCCTCTAAAATTATTCCTACATGGGTAATTCTACCTTCAGCATTATCGAAAAATGCTAAATCTCCTTCTCTAGACTCCTCCACAAATGAAATTTGCTCCCCTAGCTCTAACTGTTCAGATGCATCCCGAGGAGTATAAACACCCAACAAACGAAACACTAACTGTGTGAAGCCTGAGCAGTCTATTCCATAAGGCGTTCTTCCTCCCCAGAGGTATGGAGCATTTAGGAAAAGCATACAGGATTCTCGTAAATCTTTAGGAGCTTGGTCATTTTCAACTATTTCGAAATTCAACTCTCTTAGAATTTCTTCAGAAAGAAGAAACGAGCCTGGAGTTAAGTTTAATGCGCCTCTTTGTATATGCCTGAGTGTAACATAAGAGTCGCAATAAGCACCCTCCAAAGATTCAATCCTATTTTCAGAGTGTTGTTTTATGTCTATCCAGCCCTCATAGGAATCATGAATCGTTTTATTCTAATCCATTTCTCTCTTTTTTCTAATACCTCATATTCTTCTCCGTATAGAAGTTGGTTGACCATTTCCGCTCTATCAGAAGGCTCATGTCTAACGGGTACAGCTAATTCAAGTATTATTCCTTTTTTCAATTCCAAAACGTGTAATTAGTACACTTACCTGCAATAATAATATAATTACAGGCAATTTACATATTTCTTTTTTTTCCAGAACAGTTGTTTAATTTGGATCGTAATGCTGCTATCATATGGGATTTTTATTCTAACTATACATTTACTGCTATCGATCTAGTAAATATTTATTTTTTTTCTAAATAAAGATATATCGCCAAGTGATCGGAGTACCCTCCAAAGAATCTATTCCCTGAAATCTGCTCGGTTGATTCTGCTTATACTTTTTATCATAATAAAGTAAATAATCTCTTTGAAAATCTTCATTGTACTCTTTTTCACATCCCAGACTAGTCTTGTTTAAAAGACTTTTACTTACTATAAACATATCAAACATACCCCAATCACCATCATAAGTTATGGTTCCTAGATTATCTTTATCTAACTCAAACGCTAGATTAATTAAATCTGCAGATTTATCTTTTATGCTCTTGGCTCCTATTACTTCGAACAAAGATTTGTTATCTGGATAATCATTAAAATCTCCTGATATCAGAATTTGAGCATCAGGATTTTTTATCTTAATGTCATTTAACTTACTCTTAAGCGTATTTGCTGCTGCCAGCCTTTTATGCTCAGTTTCTTTCCAACCATTCCTCCTACTAGGCCAGTGATTAGTGAAAGAATGAAGAACACTCCCATCTGCTTGTTTAAAGCTAGCATAAAGTATGTCTCTACTGAAAAGAGATTTATCTGAATGAGAATCGATATCTAAAAACTCAAACTCGATTAACGCAAGGTAATTAGGGTTATAAAGAACTGCCACATCTATACCTCTCTGATCTTTACTTTCCTTATGAACGATTTTATAGCCCGCCTTTCTTATATCATCATGTTTTACTAAATCCTCTAACACCTTAAGATTCTCTACTTCCACAAGCCCCATTAAATGAGGCAGCTCATCACCAAAATCATTCATCACTTGAGCTATCCTATCCAATTTTTGATAGTATTTACTTTCTGTCCATTTATACTTTCCATCTGGCAGAAAATCATTATCCCTAGTTTTAGGGTCATCTTCGAAGTCAAAGAGGTTTTCTACATTCCAAAAAGCCGTTAAAAGATCGCTCATGATTAAATCTTGATTAGTGTTATCCTCTGATGAAGAATTGGAGTCAGATACTTTACCTGCATCTTTACCTTGTTCCTGCGGAGAACAAGAGACCAAAAAGGCCGCTGATATTATTTTTAAAAATCTCATTGATTATTTTTTTTATCCAATATTCCTAATAAACCTCTGGTAACTTCTCTCAGTATAGTTCTACCAAGCTGTCTAACCATAGTATTCTTTGATATTTTGTTTTCACTTATTCGATAACAAGATTAGTCAATTATCAAAGAGTGAAAAGAGGTTTTATTTAAAAATATAAAGGATGGAATGTCACACCGTACTTTTTGTCCCATTGCAACGCAGGAAAAGGAATCTTTACAAAATTAAACACCTTTAATACGTTTTTCAAATGTTTGTTTTTTTTAGGGATTTTACTCCAGTCTATATCTAACGAAAGGTAATACTGTGACCTCGGATTTAAATCACTAGGAATATCTGGGGTTCGTGCTCTAATAAATCCGTCTATGCTATAGCCCAGTGATGCACAAATCCATCGTTCCTGACTACTATTAATCCTCATAAATCCAACCGATGCCCAATATGTCTGGGCATTATAATCTTTCAATAGACTTTCATAGCTATTAGAACCTAATAAATTAGGAGCAGTTTCAGCGAGACCTGACTTAGAATAACTCCACTTGAATCTAATGAGCTGACTATTAAACTTCTTTTCCTGAAGTAAATAAACACCTGCTCCTATAAAGTTAGACCCGAGATCATACATACTAAATCCCCAGTCTGCCGAGTAAGCATCTAGAAATTCTAAGGTAGATGTATATACAAACCCAAACGAAGCACCCAAACATGGAGCTTTACTGGACCATTCTGACTTTTCGAAAAACTCAGAAGATCTTTCAGAAATACTGTAGGCTGTAGTTAAATGTCCAACCTTGTCCATTCCGTTCCATTCTTTGGAGTCGTTAAAAAAATGGAAATTTACCTTTTCAAAGTCTTCGTACCAAACCTTATGAAGTATAGCGTAACTACCCATAGTAAATAACCCTGCAGCTGACACAGAATGTATTCTTCTAATCTTACTTTGTCTCTCAAGTGAGTCAATTACTTGTCCATCTAACTGAATGCTTACTAGCGAAAACCACAATACAGTTGCAACTTTTATTGAAAAAAAGCGTATTAAGGACAGGTCAAAAAAATTAATTAAAAATACCTGCATGAATTGTAGTGTTTGCAGTAATTAAAATTCTTTCTGTATATAGTTTTGAATCCATGAGAACAGGCATTCCGTCAGTTGTATATCTTATTTCTATTCCTGCTAAAGGAGTTTTTAATTGATAGCTAACCAGTCCGTTTTCTTTCATTAAATCTCCTTCAGCGACGTTTTTGGAAATCGAGGAAAAGATCATTAAATATTTAAGCCTTATTAGCTTTTATGCTTTCACCACTCAAGTATTACTCTGTAATTTTCTAAATGAATATTCTTCTTATCATTTCATTTCTTTATTGATAGCCTTTCAAGCCATCAGCATTGCCTGCGGTGGGGTTAGAGTCTCTAGAGTCTACTTAATCTGTTTCGGAGTTATTGGAGTATTAGGAATCGCATTTCAATCAGATATGGACTTTTTTAAATAAGTTTTTATTATCTGTTTGATTTGACCTTAAAAAACCCTCTATAGCTTTTTCTGGAGCATTAACATTTTTGAACAAAAATTAAAATTCAAGGAGGAGTTTCTAAGAACGCTCGTTAGTAAAACTGAAGAAGGAATTCTTATTACAAACTTTGATGGAGATATTTTTGAAACAAATACTGTGGCTATTTCTATGTTCGGATACCGTGCAGATGAAATAGAAAATAAAAATTTCAGTGTTTTAAGAAAATCTCACTTAACTCAGGAAGAAGACGACAAAGGTGTACACCAAATTTTGGAAAACAAGTTCTGGAATGATGAGATTACTTTGGTTAAACAAGATAAATCAGAATTTGACGCATTTGTGTCCATTAGCCTTATAAAAAAGAATGATAAAGAATTTTTAGTTTATAGAGTTTCAGACATTACAATGAGAAAAAGCTCTGAAAGAGAATTAGTCAACGCGAAAGATCTGGCAGAGCAAGCTGCTATAGCCAAATCATCCTTTTTAGCAACTATAAGTCACGAAATTAGAACACCTATGAACGGAGTCATAGGAATGGCTAATGCTTTAGATAACACGGAACTAGACAAACACCAGAAGAGGTACGTAAACACCATCCAACGAAGCAGCAAAAATCTTCTAACGATAATTAATGAGGTTTTAGATTTCAGTAAGGCAGAGTCTGGGAAAATGACGCTGGAGTTAATCCCTTGCTCATTAAAAGAGGTAATCGAGGATGTACTTGACCTAATGTCACCAACAGCTAGTGAAAAGAATGTAAATTTAACTAGCAGAATAGATGCAAATACTCCTTTGGATTTAATAACCGACCCAACTAAAATTAAACAAATACTAACTAACCTTGTATCTAACGCACTTAAATTCACAAACAAAGGAGGGGTACACATAGATGTTCGAGCCCGTGCTAAAGAAAAAAGGACATTCTATCTAGAGTTTAAAGTTGGAGATACTGGAATCGGTATTCCAGAAGAAAAGCTATCAAATGTATTCGAATCATTTACACAATCAGATTCATCTACAAGCAGAAAATACGGAGGAACTGGACTAGGACTATCTATTTGTAAAAAACTAGTAAATTTAATGGGGGGAATATATGGGCAAAGAGTGAAGAAGGAAAAGGATCAACCTTTATTTTAAGCAATTCGTAGTATAGATTTATTGTCGAATCAATCATTCTTTCAGATGTAAATGACGAAGAGCTTTTAATGGGCTATAAAATACTAATCGCAGAAGACAACCGTATAAATCAAGAAGTAGCGCTACTTATTCTGAAAGGACTAGGAGGCACTGCTGATATAGCAGAAAACGGCAAAGAAACACTAGAAGCGTGCAGACTAAAAGATTATGATCTCATTTTCATGGATGTACAAATGCCGGAGATGGATGGCTTAGATGCTACCAAATTGATTTTAAGTAACGAGTCAAGTTTTGGAAGTCCGTATATAATAGCCATGACAGCTGGCGCCTTCGAAGAAGATATGAAACTTTGTTTAGATTCAGGAATGAAAGATTTCATCAGCAAACCTATTATGCTGGACAGGCTGAGAGTCTGCAATAACCAAATTCCGAGAGTTAGTCGAACTATAGCCGATTTATTCTGTGAATTTCTCTGAGGTGCAGTATATTTACTCTCTGTGAAATTCACATGAAAAATATAAATTACAGAAGATATTACACCCTATTAGTTATTACTATTATAGCAGTAACAGTAGTTTCCCAGATGATTATTAGATCACATCTAGATAGTCAAACTAACGATGGAAACAAAATTTCTTTGGCAAGTTATCAATCATCCGTAGCAAACGAAGTAGCCAAGTTCGCCTTAAAAATTCATTCAGAAAGAACTGATTCCCTATTCTACAAAAAACTCTGAAATTGAACTAAAAAAAGCTATATTAAATTGCCGTGCTGTAATGATTCCTGAAAAATCCAAAATACAACTTGAATGGTGACAATACTAAAAAAGCAAAAACGCTATTACTTTCCGCCTCCAGGAATTTAAACAGACTAGAACTAGCGGTTAGAAAACACTTACCTTAGAAAATTCAGACGCTGAAAATCTCACAGAGATTCTAGTCCAATCTGAAGATTATAGCCAAATCCTAAACGAGGTTGTATTCTCTTTTGAAAAAGAAAACTCTGCTAAAATATCTCAATTAAAAAAATTAGAACTTATCCTATCAGGAATAATGATTCTAGTGCTCTTGATTGAAATATTCTTTGTGATTAAACCCGCGCTAAATAAATTAAGAGAGAGCCATCAAAAATTGATAACTACTAATAAAAAACTAATACAATCAGATAAGACAAAATCTGAATTTTTAGCCAATATGAGTCATGAAGTAAGGACCCCGCTAAACGGAGTAATAGGGATGGCTCATATCCTCTCCCAAGGGAAGCTAGATTTAGAACAAAGAGACGCTGTAAACGCAATCAAAATCGAGTGCTCACAACCTCTTGGATGTTATCAATGAGATCTTGGACTTTAGTAAACTTGAATCTGGGAAATCCCAAGTAGAGGACGTAGATTTCTCTCTGAATAAACTCGTAAATCAAGTGCTAAAAATCCTCTCGCCAACAGCTATTTCAAAAGGGTTAGGTCTTTCCAGCCATCTAGATAAAGACATACCGGAAATAATTAAATCAGACGAACTTAAAATTCGTCAAATCCTTACAAATCTGATAGGAAATGCCATCAAGTTTACAGAAAATGGCGAAATTATTTTAGATGTGAAGCGGACTGACTTTGAAGAAGATTATTCTGAATTAACTTTCTCTATCAAAGATACAGGCACTGGAATCCCTTTGAAAAGTTAGAGACGATCTTCGATTCATTCACTCAAGCTGATAGGTCTACTTCGAGAAAATTTGGAGGCACAGGCTTGGGATTGTCCATCTGCAAAAAATTAATAGAATTTGCTAAATGGGAAAATATGGGCTGAAAGTGAGTATGGAAAAGGATCAACTTTTATTTTCTCCATAATAGTATCTCACGCAATCAGAAGCACTAAAACAACAATATCAGAAAACAAGTCTCCAGAAACACAAACTGACCATCTCGGATACGAAAAAAAGAAAAGTCAAATTCAATCTTAAGTAAAAAAGCTAAACCTATAATTAGTCCCTTCGCTCTTCCATCAAGATTTTAGTAGTTGAAGACAACTCCATAAACAGAGCTGTAATTCTTAAATCATTAATGCTGCTTGGTCTCTCCTGCTTCTTCTGCTGTTGATGGAGAGGAGGCTATAAAACTTATAAAATCAGAAATGTTTGATTTAATCCTTATGGACATTCAAATGCCTAACCAAGATGGTTATGAATGCACCAGGCAAATAAGAAGACTATTAAGTCAAAACGACCAACCTATCATTATAGCTATGACAGCTACTTCTGTCTCAAACACTGAAAATCGTTTATAAAAAAGGGTATGGACGACTACTTGCCGAAGCCGATAGATGTAGAACAACTCTCTGAAAAAATTCAGAATTGGTTTGAATGACTTCAGAGCTCTTTTTGAAGGAGGATTATATTTCTATAAGCTCCGTTAGACAAGTACCAATTATTCCTGACGCCAGTTTCACTAAAACCTACAGAGTTAAATAATCTTTTACTGGTCTCATTATTATCCAAGATACTGCAATGAAGCATTCTCAAGTTTAATCGTTCTTTAGAATAACTAATTAAGAGCTCTAACGCCTCTCTTCCGTAAGATTTATTTCGATGACTTTCTGAAATATAAATACCCACTCCTGCCCTCGAGTGAACTGCATTGTAATCGAACAAATCCACGCACCCAATTGGCTTAGGCTCTAACGAGGTTTCAATCATAAATCGATACTGTCCAAATTTAACTAAGTCATGCTGACCAGAGCTGTACTTACTCAACACATCTTTACTAAATGGAAGGAAATTATCAGACTGAATCCAACCTGAAGTGTCATTTTCTATATCGAATAAAACTTCCGAATCGTTCGACTCGATAGCCCTTAAAGAAACTCTATTGCTACGCAAATCATTCATAAGTACAAAACTATACCAAAAACTGAGCTTAGTATCCTTAAATTTGTTCTATAATTTCTGAAATGAACAAAATTTTAGGCTACATCATCTTAGCCACATTAACCTCTTCATGTACTATTAATAATAATATTATGTTTAAAACTCCTACAGAGTATGAATATGATACGTTTATAGCTAAGTCTGAGGCAGAATACACTATTTCTCCTAATGACATTCTGAACTTTAGACTATTTACAAATAACGGAATCCAACTATTAGAACTAAATAGAAATCAACCGAACGCTAGTAGAAACCTATCATTTTCTCTAAATTACTTAGTACGACCTGATAGCTTAGTAGACCTCCCTACCCTGGGCTTAGTTAACATTACAGGATTAACAGTTCCTGAAGCTCAGGATTCAGTGTCTGCAATGTATGAGGTTTTTTATAATGATCCTTTTGTACAGGTAGAGGTTACCAATAACAGAGTTATTGTTTTCCCCGGCTCAGGTGGAGCAGCTCAAACAGTGGCTCTAACGAATAACAATACGAGCGTAATAGAAGTATTAGCCATGACTGGAGGAATATCTACTAGAGGAAAAGCGCACAAAATCAAACTAATAAGAAAGGTAAAAGGAGATGTAAAAGTTTACTTGCTTGATTTAAGCACCATAGAAGGAGTTCAATATGTCAATAGTGTAGTTCAAGCTAATGATATTATATATGTAGAGCCTACAGCTGAGTTAGCGAAAGAGATCTTAAGAGATTTGACTCCGGTTCTCTCTTTGTTAAGCAGTCTACTTGTCATTTACTCTATTTTTACCTCAAATTAAAGTTATCATTGAAGTTTACTGAATTAGATATAAATGGTGTTTTCCTAATAGAGTCTCAGATTCATAGGGATGATCGAGGTTTTTTCTTGGAAAGCTTTAATCAAAAGAGAGTTTCATCAAAGCATTGATAAAGAAATAACCTTCGTTCAGGATAACCATTCTCAGTCAAAGAAAAATGTGTTTCGTGGACTTCATTTCCAGAAACCTCCCCACGCCCAAGCTAAGTTGGTAAGAGTAACCAAAGGGAAGGCTTTAGATGTTTTCCTAGACATTAGAGAAAACTCTTCAACCTACGGTAAAATAGGGAAATACGAACTCTCTTCGGATGATGCAAAATGTCTCTACATTCCAAAAGGAATAGCTCATAGTTTTTTAGCTCTAGAGAATGAAACTCATTTTCAATATAAATGTTCTGACTATTATCACCCAGAAAGCGAAGAGTCTATACTTCTTGAAGAGTCTAAAGATTTCTCTATCAAACTAGATAGTTTATTAAGAAATAAAAAGGACTTAACAGGGATTGTTTTCAAAGATTTCATCTCCCCCTTCTGACAATTCTTATTAATTCTATTTCACGCTTCTTATTCTGCTGTAGATTTGTTCATAAATAAGGTTCAATTGAAAGATATTCTAAAATTCACGATAGCTATCCTATTAGGCGGAGGTATTACTTATCTAATGGTTCAGGGCACCACTGAGGAGGACTCAAGACAAACACTACGAGCATCACGTGTCAGAAAACTACAAGGTGTTTTCTCTAGCCGTACCAAACGGATTAACATTTTGCGGACAAGAAATTCCATTAAAAAAAACTCATGTAGCAGAGAAGTTAGATAGAGAGCTCTTAGTGAACACATATTGGCATAGTAATACTTTTCTAATGATGAAAAGAGCCAATAGATGGTTTCCGACCATAGAGAGAATACTAGAAGGAAGAAGGAATGCCTGAAGATCTAAACTACGTAGTCAATAACAGAAAGTGGCTTAACAGGAGCTTCATCACCTGCAGGAGCCAAGGGTATTGCTGGCAGTTCATGAAAAGCACAGGAAAATCTTACCAGCTGGAAATAAACAATAACGTAGACGAGAGAAATCATCTAGAAAAATCGACTAGAGCAGCTTGTGCATATCTAAGAGACTCGTATAAATCATATAGTGACTGGCCTCTGGAAGCCGCTTCCTATAACATGGGTGCTGGAGGGGTCAATAAGAACCTAACAAACCAAAACCAAGACAATTATTGGGATTTGAATTTAAACGCTGAAACTAGCAGATACGTTTATAGAATTCTTGCTGTTAAAGAGATTATGAATAATGCAGGAAAGTATGGTTTTAGAGTGCGACCTAAAGATTTATATCAGCCGTATGAGTTTGATGTCGTAACAGTCGACACAACGATAAACGACCTTGTAATATTTTCAGAGAAGTTCGGTTTAACTTACAGAGAATTAAAAGATTTAAAACCAATTAATTATATTCGCTGTCAAATAAAAGCGAAAAAGAGTACGAAGTGAAAATTCTTAAAAAGAATTAAAAAGCGCTTCTTTTATCTCTGTATTTCCACGTCCATCAGACACCTCTATTCGGTATGTAGACATCCTCTAAAAGTAATTCCTTCTCCAACTCCCCTTCTAAAAGAGCGGATTTATAATTATAGTATAGAGGTATAAACTCACCATTTACCAACAAATTATAAGAGGCTATTCCACTATTATCATCCGTAATGGATATATATATCTCGCCATTTTCTCTAATAGACTTAGCTCCCCCTTTCAAATTGACTTTAGGCTCATTCTCATCATAATCGATAGTGTATATACCGAATTGTTTCACTCTAGTCCTCACCCATCCATCTTTATACTCGCCACCTTGAGCGTAGTATCTCCCGTTTTCAGGATTATACCTAGAGATAAATAATTTAGTAGAGTCTAAATCACCAAACTATCGAGTTTAATACTAGAGAATGCATGAGTTCTGAAGAGGAATTAATTCATCCCCGATTTTGTAGAATGAATGTCTTGAGTAAGAAGATGGCGATATTCACCTTTTCTATGGAGATTAACTCATCATTTATTAATCTAAAAGGAGGGATTTTAAATGAACATCCCTCGTATTTAATGGAGTTTGCTTCATCAAACTTCACAAAAGAATGAGCGCCAGAAAGAGAAGCTTTTTTTGACTTAGTTACCTTTGCTCTGAAAGTCAACTCATGGCTTAAATTCATAGCTGCATCCCATACTTTAATAACCACGTATGAGTTTTATTATCCTTAAATGAAACTAGACCATTTAACTCAGAGTTGTAAATTTCTAATTTATTATTAGGCATACTAAAACACCTGTGAAAACTGCTCTTTTCCTTTTTAAAAAACTCATAATTTTTATGAGCGTTTATATATCTGCCAACTGAAAAATCAAGCGAATCTAGTTGCATGCTGTAATGTAACCTTCCATCTACGAATAAATCTATTTTATAAACACCGCAGCTATTTCCAGAACCTGACAAATAATCCAATGCATGAACAGATATTCCACAATAATCAGATAACTCGACCACGCTACCGACTGTTCTTTGAGAAGCTGGGCCTTTAGCATAATACCTCTTGGTTGAGTTAACTTTACCTCTTACAGAATCTGTAAAATGTTCAACTAAAACACCATTAACAATAGGCAACACATCGTCTCTCACTTTAAAACCGAGGAGCAAAGGGTTTAAGGGTTTTTCAGTATCAGAGGTTCTTACCTCAAAGTGTAAATGAGGGCCTCCACTGCTACCTGTATTTCCGGTAAAACCAATTAAATCTCCTTTTGTTACAGGAATTCTAAGCTTATTAGGGGAAATATCTACTTCATTTCGTTTTAGTAGTTTTTGTGCTAAGTGCAGAAAATCAGTAATAGAGTCATTATAGCTGCCAAGAGAGCATACGGTGCACTATGTGATGTCCGTAAAATGATCCAGATAAAGCGCTTTACCATAGCCAAATAGGGGTATCGCTTATTCTTAGACCTACACATGAATATAATCAAGCCGGAAACCTGTTTTTCCATCGTCTTAATGTCTATTCCTGCATGAAAATGATTAGACCGAAATTCACCGAAATTACCACTAAGAAGAATAGGGATATCTACTGGGTTACGAAAACCTAGACTATCAGAAATCCTTTGAGCACAACTAACTTGCTGAAAAACAAAAAGAAGCATTGCAGCGCAGAAAAATTTGACCATCTCAGAAAATATCATAGTCAAAATTCATCACTTTTACACCTCCCCGCTCAGCAGGATTTAGAATCTTTCCACAATCCTATTATCAGAACTTAGTATAAATATGATTTTTAAAACGTGGGGATAGGTCAGATACTAACTACATTTGTAAGTATCGAATAGTTAGTGATTATTATCATACATGAATCCAAAAGAATTACTTATTAAACTTGAGAAGAATCTAGATTCCTTAGGAGCAGAGAAAGTAGCTTTGAAAGATAAATGTGTTTTACAAGAGATAGAATTAGAAGAGTTGAAAAAAAAGGTAACTTCCTTGGAAAATGAAAAGACATCACTTCTAACCGATAAAACAGATGAATCTAATTCAATTATTTCTCCTGAAAAAAACAAGGGAGTTAAACTGAAAATTGAAGGATTAATAGAAGAAATTGACGAGTGTCTCACACTACTAAATAACTAAATAGAACTCTAAAATTAATGAGTGAAGATATTTCCATAAAGGTAAGCATAGGAGGCCGGAAATACCCATTAACAGTGGCGGTTAAAGATGAATCTATGGTCCAAAACATAGCTGCAGATTTAGACAAAACTATCACCTCATTAAAAGAGAATTATGCTGTTCAGGATAAACAAGATTTAATGGCTATGGCTGCTCTTCAAGTGGCGGTTAAACAAGCTGCTAAAAACTCCTCTTCAGCAGAGTCAAGTGTAGATTCAGATCTACTGTCAAGCTTAGAAAGGCTGGTCAATAAATCTGAGGGACTAGTTTAAGTTTCTTGGAGAATTTTTCGATTTTCCATAAAGGAAAAAACATGATAGAAGTTATAGCAGGCATAGGTGGACTTCTGGCAGGAGCCGTTATTGGATACTTTTTATTCACTAATACACTGACCAAGAAAAAAGAATCTCTAATAGCTGAAGCAGAAGCTAAAGGAGAGACGATAAGAAAAGATAAGGAGTTAAAAGCTAAAGAGCGATTTTTAGAGCTCAAGGAAAAACATGATATTGCTATAAAAGACAGGACTCGAAAAATACAGTCTGCAGAAGATAGAGTAAAGAGTAAAGAAACTAAGCTGAATAAAGATTTAGAGTACCAAAAAAGAGCTCAAAATAATACTGAGAGAATTCAGAAAGACCTGGATGATCAAATTACAGCAGTAAAAACTAAACAAAGCGAATTAGAAAGCACTAGACAGAAGGCAGTCACACTTTTAGAAGACATCAGTGGACTATCTGCTGAAGAAGCTAAAACTCAATTAGGAGAGCAGCTTAAAGACAAAGCAAGAGCTCAAGCATCAGAACAAATTCAAGAAATCTTAGACGAGGCTAAATATAAAAGCCAACACAGAAGCTAAGAAAGATAGTTATTCAATCAATCCAAAGAGTAGCTACAGAGCATGCTGTAGAAAATTCAGTTTCTGTATTCAATATAGAAAGTGACGACATCAAGGGTAGAATTATAGGAAGAGAAGGTAGAAACATTAGAGCTCTAGAAGCTGCCACTGGAGTAGAGATTCATAGTAGATGACACACCAGAAGCTATTATACTAAGTTGCTTTGATCCTGTAAGAAGGGAGATAGCTCGTCTTTCTATTCATCAGTTAGTCTCCGATGGAAGAATCCATCCCTGCTAGGATCGAAGAAGTAGTAAAAAAGACTACCAAAAACATAGAAGAAGAAATAGCCGAGATAGGAAAAAGAACTTGTATTGATTTAGGCATACATGGTCTGAAAAATGAACTCGTTAGAATGATTGGAAGAATGAAATACCGTTCTTCATACGGACAAAACCTTCTTCAGCATTCGAGAGAAGTAGCGAACTTGTGTGCTACTATGGCAGCAGAACTAGGCATAAATACCAAGCTAGCAAAAAGAGCGGGCTTACTTCATGATATCGGAAAAGTTTCTGATGAAGAGTCTGAATTACCACATGCTATTCTCGGAATGAAACTAGCTGAGAAGTATGGAGAGAATCCTGAAGTTTGCAACGCTATAGGAGCACACCACGATGAAATCGAAATGAAATATATGATATCTCCTATCGTTCAGGTTTGTGATGCTATATCAGGAGCTCGTCCGGGGGCTAGAAGAGAAGTAGTAGAGTCTTATATCCAACGGTTAAAAGATTTAGAAAATTTAGCTTTAGGATACGAAGGAGTAAGCAAGTCTTACGCCATCCAAGCAGGTAGAGAATTAAGGGTTTTGGTAGAAAGTGAAAGAGTAACTGATTCTCAAGCAAATCAACTTTCATTTGATATCTCCCAAAAAATTCAAGAAGAGATGACTTATCCTGGTCAGGTAAAAGTCACTGTAATAAGAGAAACTCGAGCTATAAACATAGCCAAATAACTCTAGGTATCTAACTCATTAAAAAAGCCCTTTCACTAAACTGAAAGGGCTTTTTTATTCCTCAGTAATCTCATTAAATTTGAACAGGACTGTTCATTTATGACAGCGCTCAGTTTTAACATCGAATAATGTATAAACAGTTCCACTACCCTCTCTCCTAATATCTGTTCCTACTACTTTAGCTAAAAGTCACCAGCCACTTGAGTCTAGAAAAAAAGATAATGAATGCTTTCGGATGGCAAAGCATAAACGTCATCGTTCAGAGTGTTATTCAGCTAATATTTAACGCTCTCTTAGCTCGGTTAATTTCCAAAGAATCATTTGGAATTATGGCTATAGTCCTTATCATAACTGGGTTTATTGATATTTTCGCTCAAATAGGAATAGGTCCTGCCATTATTCAAAAAAAAGAAATCACTAAATCTGAAATCTCAGGAAGTTTTTATTTATCGGCTATATTAGGAATTATTTTCTTCTCTTTTCTATGGATATCTGCTCCTCATATAGCGCATTACTACCATGACGATGGACTAAGTCCATTATTAAGAGTGATAGGTCTAAGTTTTATTATTTCTGCTATTAGTATTATTCCCAAATCACTGCTGCTAAAAAAACTAATGTTCAAACAGCTCTTCATCTCGGTGACTATAGGAATGATTGTAGGGCTAATGATTGTAGGGTTAACACTAGCCTACTTAGACTTTGAGGTTTGGGCATATGCATTAGCCCTTTTATCTCAGAGCTTAATTATGACCATCTGTTACTGGTATTTCCATCCAATAAAACTAGAGCCACTAAGAAGCATTAAAAAAGCTAAATCTTTAATTAGATATGGAGGAGGAAGTACCATTTTTACTTTTTTCAATTACTTAAGCTCTAAAATTGATGTATTCTTAGTTTCTAGATATGCCGCTACAGATTCAGCAGCCGGAAATAATTGGGGAGAAACTGGAGTGTATGACCAATCACTAAAAGTAATGAGCTATCCTATTACCATTATTGGAAAACTATCAGATAGTGTTATGTTCAGCGGGTTAAGTATGATTCAGGATCAAACTTCAAAACTGAAATTTGCTTACCGAAGTGCTTTTTCAGTTTTAGCTACTATTTCATTGCCCTCATCCGTTTTTCTAATCATCTTCTCAGAAGAAGTCGTACTTATATTGCTAGGGGACAAGTACCTAGGAGCCATACCAGTGGTGCAAGTACTATTTATAGGACTCTTTATGAGAACTATAATCAAACTTTCAGACGCAGTTATAAGGGCGCTTGACAGAGTTTACATCGGGGCATTTATAAAGTTTGTTTACTTTTTATTTATATCACTATTTGTTTGGATAGCTCTAAGCGAAGTCTCTTTCGTTAAATCGCTCGACCTCGGTTTAACAGGGGTAGCCATAGCGCTAGTATTGGCTGTATTTATTCAGTTCATGTTGATGACCGCACTTACACTTAGTATTCTAAAAGTTAAGCTATCAGAAATATTAAAACTCATCATAGGTCCACTAATAATAGCTTCTGTCGCACTAGGAATCTGTCTCCTAACTAAGATTGGATTAAGTTATTTAGGATTTCCAGTGTTCGTTAATATAATGGCTGGTATTTTATCGCTTGGGCTCTCTTATGTAATTATCATTTGGTTTATCCCTAAATCATTTGGTTCTGGAGAACATAATATGCTGAATATATTGCTACGCAAATTACCGTCTAAAGGAATCATGAAAATTCTACAACAAAGAGTAGAGCAAAAGACAAACAAATAATATCACTTTGAAGTAGCTTTGGAGCGATTATTTCATTGAAAAGAGAAAACCAAATTTTGAAAACCATTCAAAACTATATTCTTGTTTTAACAACAGTACTTCTAAACTCTGTCATATCAGAACTTATAGGCCAAGGTAGTATTGTAATTACCTCTTCTGATTCTATTCCTTTCTCTGTTAATATAAACACTAATTTAGAAACAAGTTCGCTTATCAGTGATGGTGAATTCTACTTCCCCAATCAAAGCAAAGGCTATTTCCAAATATTGGATTCTATAGGCCAGGTGTTACTAGAATTAGAGCTAAACTTAAGCAGAATAAGGCTCAAAAATTTAATCTGAAATTCATTTCTGAAGAATGGCGATTTTTACCCGAGTCGGTCTTCGATTTACCCTTAAAATATTTAGATTCACTAAATATCAAAGAGAATAATTCTAAGAATCCATTAGAAGCCCTATTTATTATTACCAGTAGATATAAATCTACTGGTAATCTGAACCAAAAAGAGATCAAAGAAACTAGAGACTTTAGTTTTTGAAAGAGATAGAATTGTGGCGGTCAAGAAATTAATTAGTCAAGAGGTATTATCGAAAACCGAAACCATAAAAGCATTAAGTATAATATCCTACGAGGACAACAGGCTGGAAATAATAGCAGAATATTCGTTACTCTTAAAAACCAAGCTTATAGCTGAAGATGTAGAGCTATTATTCAAATTAGATAGATATAAAACCAAAGCACTGGAATGCCTTGGTTTATAAACATAAAGAGTTATAAAATTATTATCATTATCCTAACATCAGAACCGATTATTATTTGGAGATTTGTAAGGAATTAAAAGCTAACAGCTCATGGTACATAATTTCAGTGCAGGCCCTTGTATTCTTCCTCAGGAAGTGTTGCAAAAAGCCTCAGAATCAGTAAAAGACTTTAATGGAATAGGACTTTCTTTAATAGAGATAAGCCACAGAAGTAAGCCGTTCATAGAAGTAATGGACAATGCTAGAGGCTTAGTAAAAGAGCTTTTAAATGTTCCTGATACTCACGAAGTACTTTTTCTTCAAGGAGGAGCTAGTCTAGGGATTTTATACCGCAGCGTTTAATTTCCTGAAAGAAAACGGAAAAGGCGCTTACCATGATAGCGGTACATGGAGCTCTAAAGCTATAAAAGAGGCCAAGTTATTAGGGAATGTAGATGTAGTGGCGTCTGGAAAAGAGAACGGATACACTGAGCTAATGTTAGATTATTCTATCCCTTCAGATGCTGACTTTTTTCATTTCACATCTAATAATACGATTTATGGAGCACAGTGGCAGACCTTACCTACTTCGAAGTGTCCGTTAATCTGTGACATGAGTAGTGATATATTTAGCAGAGAAATAAATGTATCAGATTTCGCATTAATCTATGCAGGCGCTCAGAAGAACATGGGACCAGCAGGAACTGTTTTATACATCGTAGAAAAAGAACTTCTAGGAAAAACAGGAAGAAACATCCCTTCTTATTTAGACCTATCGGTCCACATAGACAAAGACTCGATGTTCAATACACCTCCAGTTTTTGCTATTTATACATCTATGCTAATGCTAGAATGGCTAAAAGACTTAGGAGGAGTTAAAGCAATTGAGAAAATAAATAATCAAAAAGCTGAGTTACTTTACAACGAAATAGACGAAAACCCTCTATTTAAAGGATATGCTCATGTAAATAGCAGGTCTAAAATGAATGTAACTTTCACATTAACAGACGCCTCATTTCAGGCTAAGTTTGATGAAATGTGGAGTAAAGCTAACATTAATGGAATTAAAGGACATAGGTCTGTAGGAGGATACAGAGCTTCGATTTATAACGCCCTCCCTCTTTCTAGCGTACAAGCATTAGTTAACGTAATGAAAGAACTAGCCACAGTAACAGCATAAAAAAACACATGAAAGTATTAGCCAACGATGGAATAAGCGCTTCAGGAATAGCCAAGCTAGAAGCGGCAGGAATAGAAATTCACACAGAATTCATCCCCCAGGATCAACTAATCTCTAAGATTAATGAAATCGGTTATGTGGGGATTCTAGTAAGAAGTGCCACCAAAGTTAGACAAGACATTATAGACGCCTGTCCAGACTTAAAGTTTATCGGAAGAGGTGGAGTAGGCATGGATAATATCGATGTGCAGTATGGAAGAGATAAAGGCTTGGACGTATTTAACACCCCTGCTGCATCTAGCCAAAGTGTGGCAGAGTTGGTGATGGCTCACCTATACTCATTAGCCAGAAACACATTTGACAGCAATAGAGAAATGCCTGCTAAAGGAGCATCTGAATTTAAAGTTTTAAAAAAGAAGTATGCTAAAGGCTCGGAACTTAGAGGTAAAACACTTGGTATAATTGGTTTTGGGAGAATAGGAAAGTCCACTGCTACATACGCATTAGGAGCTGGAATGAAAGTTTTAGCACATGACAGAGGCTCTTCAGATGGAGCAGTGCAGTGGAACATAGAAGGCGCTGGAGTAGTGAATGTGAACGTTCCTATGGTATCCTTCGAAGAGATTATTTCTACCTCAGACTTCATCTCTATCCATGTACCTAAACAGGAAAATGGTTCTGCAGTAATGAGAAAAAGAAATCTCTCAAATGAAAGATGGCGTCTGTTTAATAAATGCAGCGAGAGGAGGTGTTATTAACGAGCATGATTTAATCGAAGCTTTAAATACAGGCAAAGTAAAATTTGCCGCCCTAGACGTATTTGAAAATGAGCCTACTCCTAGAGAAGATTTATTAAAGCACGAGAAACTAGCTAGCACACCTCATGTAGGAGCGGCTACCTCTGAAGCGCAAGACCGTATCGGAGTAGAACTAGCAGATCAAATTTTAAGTATTTTACAGCCTGCTTAACCGCAATTTCATGGCTAGAATAAAACCTTTTAAAGCCGTAAGACCTGTAAACGATAAGGTACATCTAGTAGCTTCCAGGTCTTATGTTTCTTATAGCAAGGAGAAATTAAGAGAAAAACTTGACTCCAATCCTTTCACCTTTATTCACATCATTAATCCTGATTATGATGAAGATCTGAAGGCTGATGGAGGTACTAAAGGAATGTTCTCCAAGGTTAAAAGAAAATATGCAGAATTCCAAGACCGGAAAGTCTTCGTAAAGGATAATGAGGATAGTATTTACATCTACACTCAGACTACCCCAACACATTCTTACACGGGTATTATAGCGAGTGTTTCTGTTCAGGAGTATTTGGATAAAAGCATAAAAATTCATGAAGCTACTATCCGCAATAGAGAAAAACTATTTACTGAATATTTGGACTCTGTAGATTTTAATGCTGAGCCAGTTCTCCTGTCCTATTCTAAAAATTTAGAAACAGCAGAATTAATTAAAAAAGCCAAAACAGCTTTACCTATTTATGACTTTACTACCTCTGATTCAATAAGACATTCCCTTTGGGTGCTATCCTCAGAAGAGGATATTATTAATTTCCAAAAAAGTTTTGAAAAAGTAGAAGCTCTTTACATAGCCGATGGACATCATAGGTCGGCTAGTTCAGTTAACCTATCTAAGAATAGAAACAACACTAATCCTGTCGCAAACAGCAACTGGTTCATGGCTATGCTTGCCCAAGAAGATGAAATGGAAATCTTTGGTTTCCACAGAATGATTAGAGGATTTAACAAAGCCGAAACCGACAAAATCATCAATGATATAAACGCCAAATTCGATTTGTCTCACATTTCTGGAGATCCTTTCTCTCCCAAAGATGGAGAAGTGCACATGTATTATTTCGGAACTGGCTGGACTAAGTTCAAACTAAAATCTTTAGAATCTAATTCTCCCAAAGACAGTATAGATGCTGAAAAATTATCGAGTCAAATTCTTGATCCTATTATAGGAATTACTGACCTGAAAAATGACAAGAGGGTGAAGTTTATTCCTGCTAAAAATGACTTAAAAGAATTAACCAGTTCAATCGATAATGGAAATGATATTCTTTTTCTACTAGCACCAGTCACATTTAAAGAATTAAGAGCTGTGGCAGATGCAGATGAATATATGCCTCCAAAAAGCACATATATAGAACCTAAACTAAGAAGTGGACTAACTATATTCGATATTTCTGATGAGTGATATAAAAAACTCCCTTTCTAGAATTACAGAATCCATCCCAAGAAATGTTCTTATTAGTAGCTGTCTCGAAAACCAAACCGCTCTCCATACTAAAAGAAGCTTATGATGCCGGACAGAGAGATTTTGGAGAAAATAAAGCTCAAGAAATTCTTGACAAATGCCCCAACTTACCTGAAGATATAAAATGGCACTTCATTGGGCATTTGCAAAGCAAAAAAGTCAAACAAATCATTCGTTACACCCATCTGATTCACTCAGTAGATAGTTTAAAGTTAATTGCTGAAATTGACAAAAGAGCTCAAGCTATAGGCAAAACTCAAGACATCCTAATTCAAGTTCACATAGCTAAAGAAGAATCTAAATTCGGAATCCCTCTAGAGAAATTGTCTTCGTTCATAGCGAATACAATGGATCACTTTTCCAAATACAAGAATAACTGGCCTCATGGGAATGGCCACTTTCACAGACAATGAGAGGCGAGTCTCTAAAGAATTTGCAACGCTTAAAAAAGCCTTTAATCTCATTAAACTTCTTACTTTAATAACAAATCGTACTTTTCAGAAGTATCTATGGGTATGAGTGGTGATTACAAGCTAGCCATAGAAGAGGGAAGCACGATGATACGAGTCGGAAGCAGTATTTTCGGCAGTAGAGACTAAATCTAAGACTCCAATAATAATCTTTGAAGAATTTTCTCTTAAGGAGACGTAATGTATACCTTTAAATAAAAAATACATGAAGAATATTTTACTTTTTTTACTGCTAATTCCTTTCTCGGCTTTTAGCCAACAGTTTTCGTTGGAAGGACTAGGAAATCAATCAGGAGTATTACCTATAGACGGCAGTACAGATGAGCTAATTGGTTACATTGATTTCACTAACTCTACCACATTTAGCGGGACAGTTTTCGTAAGGTGGACAATAGAAAGTCAAGAGCCTTCATTCATGGAATATAAATACTGCTGGAACTTATGTTACCCTTACGGTACTACAGATGGGCCTCAAGGTCTAGCGGTAGCGCCAGGTCAATTTGTTGAGCATGGTTTGAGTGAGGATTTTTCTCAACAAGGTTTTGCTGGATACTACAAGTCTGACGAAGAAGGAGGAACTGTAATTAGACACTCTTTTTATGACCAATCGGAAAGTTTTACTAATTATAAAGATATAGGTTACTGTTTTGGTGCGACATCCACAGATGATTGTGAGTTATGGAATTCTATAGAAGAAAATGCATCAGGAAAAGTGAACTTTATTAGCGCGCCTTATCCTAATCCTTCAGAAAATGAAATTAGAATAGACTACTTGCTTAAGGACTTTAATGATGCTGAGCTCTCTATATTAAGCTCAACGGGGAAAGTCGTATTAACAGAAATAATTAGTCGATCTGCAGGTACTATTTTTGTTGACTCTTCTGAATTTTCTAGTGGGATTTACTTAGTTCACATCAGGAATAATGGTGCATCTGTCGGTACACAAAGACTTATAGTTAACTAGTCAAAACATCCTTAATTGTCTTAATGTACTAGCATGGATAATTATGAACAAGAGATTTTAAAGCTCAATCAAATACAACATATTTGATTGAGCTTTTTTTTCGTTCTGAAACAATTGAGGGAAAGTTATTTCCTACTTTTACTGAGCTATATGAGTAAGACATTTCACATAGGAACATTATTAGCCATGGTTGTTTTTGGCATCAGCCTTTTCATGATGAAAAGAGTAAATCTGCGTGCTATGCAGCTAGGAAATAACTCTATGGATGTGTCTATGGGTCATAAGCATTGGGTTTATGCGTGCATTTGCACTGTCATCTTCATCGTGTTTTATCTATTGGTAGCGCGTGAATTTAGAAATATAGAAAAAGAGCATGACCAAGAATAAATTTAAGCTGGATCTACATCTATTTTAATTCTAAAGGCGGACTTACCTCTATCAGACTTAAACCTATCTAAAATTTTATTCAGTTCCTTCTTTACTACCGCGGGAGAATGTTCTCTATCAAATTTTATAAGAATATTCTTCAAATACATATTCTGAATTCTTATAACAGCAGGAAACTCAGGACCAAGGACCATTTCTCTAAAAACACCTTTTAAATCATAAACCAACTCTTTAGAAAGGCTATTCACGTCCTCTATTTTTTTATGTCTAACTGTTAGCCTTATTAGTCTCGAAAAAGGAGGATAACTGTACTTTCTTCTTTCTATTAATTCTGTATTGTAGAATCCTAAGAAATCATGCTTAATGACGCTCTGTATAATTCTATGGTCAGGATAATACGTTTGAATCACCACTTTACCTTCCTTTTCCCTTCTGCCTGCCCTACCAGCTACCTGAGTCATTAACTGAAATGACCGTTCAAAAGCCCTGAAATCAGGAAACCTAAGCATCTGGTCAGCCTGCACAACACCTACTAAGCCTACATTTTTAAAATCGAGCCCTTTACTTACCATTTGGGTTCCGACTAAGATATCGGTATACCCTGTTTCTAACTCCTCTATGATTGTCTCATAACTATTTTTAGTTCTGGTCGTGTCAAAATCCATTCTCTGAACCTGAGCCTCAGGAAACTCATCACCCAAATTCTCTTCTAACTTCTGAGTCCCGAACCCAACCATTTTATACGTGTTACTGCTGCAGACATCGCACTCCTGAGGAGCTGGAGAAAGTTGATACCCACAGTAATGACACTTTAATGAGTTTATAGGCTTATGATAGGTTAGACTAACATCACATCTCACGCACTGCGGCACGTTCCCACAAGTCACGCACTGCCATACAGGAGAGTACCCTCTTCTATTCTGAAATAAAATCACCTGCTCTCCTTTTTTCAATGTTTTAGACATTTCATCAAGGAGAACTGAAGAGAATTCCTCTTTTATGGTTTTATTTTTAATTTCATTTCTTAAGTCTACTGTCGATATTTTAGGAAGCGAAACCTTACCAAACCGCTCATTCAACTCAACCAGACCATACTTACCTGATTGAGCGTTATAATAGCTTTCTATGGAAGGTGTGGCACTCCCTAGAATTGTTTTAGCCTTATAAATATGAGCCAGTACTAAAGATAAATCTCGAGCATTATACCTAGGCGCAGGATCATACTGCTTAAAGGAGGCATCATGTTCCTCGTCTACTATAATTAGGCCTAGTCTTTTAAGTGGTAAAAAAAGTGCCGACCGAGCGCCTATGAAAATTTTAAAACGTTCACCAGATGACTTTAAAGAATCATTCCAAACTTCAGAGCGTTGCCCTTGATTGAATTTAGAATGAAATACTCCCACAATATCACCAAACCTTTTTCTTAATCTACCTATGAGCTGTGTAGTAAGAGCTATTTCAGGAACTAAAAAAAGTACTGTCCTGTTTTGTGAAATCTGTTCTTCTATTAACTCGCAGTATACCTCAGTTTTCCCTGAAGATGTTACTCCATGTAAAAGACAGGTGTCCTTTTCTTCAAAAACCGCCCTAATACTGTTTAAAGCAACCGACTGAGCCTCGCTTAAAACAGCTCTTTTCTCCTTAACACCGTGTGCATCTATTCTGGAGATTTCTTTTTTAGTAACGCGTAAAATATTTTTTTCTCTTAGAGAGTTAAGAGTAGAGTCTGAAATTCCTGAATATTCCAAAAGGTCTTTTTTTGTAACTAAGCCCTTTTTATCCTCCTGCATTTTAAGAAAGGTCATAAATAACTCTAACTGCTTAAAAGCCCTGCGTTGCAAATCATCTAATATTTCCATTCTATTAGACTCTAAAGCAGAATAATCAGTGAACTCTACATAACTTTTTAACTTAGGCTTGACTCTCTCTTTAAGCTCTTCCAAAGTTACTATAAGACCTTTTTTCACAAGCCCATTTATAACAGGCATTACAGTCTTTATGTCTAAAATCGTACTTATATCTTTTAAGTATAAAGATTCAGTAGCCTCTAACGCCTCTATAATCTTCACTTCTTTGGTATTCAAACCTTCATAGTCAGGTCTATCAGAAGAGGCCAATACAATTTGAGTTTCACTCGCTAGCTTGAAACTGCCAGGTAAAGCTGCATTCATCACCTCCCCTATTGAACACATATAATACTCACTAATCCAAGACCAAAATCTCAGTTGACCTTGAGTAACTATCGGCTCCTCATCAAGCAGATAATCTATATACTTCACTTGATAATCTAGAGGAGCCTTCTCATGAATAGCACAAATAAGCGCAGTATAAAGCTTTGTTCTACCTATTTGAACAATGACTCGCTGTCCAACTAAAACTAAATCATTCCATTCATTTGGAACCCTATAAGTTAACTCTCCCTTTAAACTCAAAGGAACTATGACTTGAACAAATTTGGTTACTCTCTCCATCCTCTACAAAAGAAGCGAATAAAAGCTTTAGATTAAAAGAATTGTATAAGATATAATCTGCCTGCAACCTTCTAATTGGTTAATCTCAAAAAAATGAAATTTATCATAACACTTATAAAAAATTGAGCTAATATTATATGAGATAACAGATATTCATTGATCATGATGAATCTTTAATCTAATGATTAATTATTTAGGCGCCTAGTTACAGAAAGGCCACACTTGTTATAATTATACGTTGTTACTTTGATAAAAATGAAAAATGAAACATTTAAAAATTGGAGATTCTGCTCCTACATTTAAGGTCAAGAATCAATCCGACAGAATGGTTGAACTAAATCAATTCAAAGGAAAAAAACTAGTCATTTACTTTTACCCAAAAGACAACACCCCTGGATGCACCACGCAGGCATGCAATTTAAGAGACAATTATAGCGAGTTTACTGACAAAGGATATGAAATTTTAGGAGTAAGTGCTGACAGCGTTACAAAACACGAAAAATTTATTGCAAAGCAAAACCTGCCTTTTGATTTATTAGCTGATGAAGACAGGACGATGCTTAATGCTTATGGTGTTTGGGGACTTAAAAAATTCATGGGAAAAGAATATAACGGTATTCATAGAACTACTTTTGTTATAGACGAAAACCACATTATAATTAACATTATAGAGAAAGTAAAAACGAAAGAACACGCAAAGCAGATACTAGATGTGTAAGGTTTTTTATAACTACTCAAATAGATTACGTTCTATAAATTATACATTAGCAAAAAATTAAAAACATGGCGGAAGAACTACAAAAAGAAAAATTAAAGGCTTTACAGCTTACTCTTGACAAAATAGATAAAACTTATGGAAAGGGAACTGTAATGAAACTTGGTGATGAAGCCGTGGAAGAAATGGAATGTATTTCAACCGGATCTCTAACATTAGATTTAGCTCTAGGAATAGGCGGTTTTCCTAAAGGACGTGTAATTGAGATTTATGGACCTGAGTCTTCTGGTAAAACCACTCTAGCTATTCATGCCATAGCTGAGGCTCAAAAAGCAGGAGGAATTGCCGCTTTTATAGATGCAGAACATGCTTTTGATAAATTTTACGCTGAAAAATTAGGCGTTGATACAGAAAACTTACTTATTTCTCAGCCTGATAATGGTGAGCAAGCCTTAGAAATCGCTGATACACCTCATTCGAAGTCAGGAGCTATTGACATCTTGGTTGTAGATTCTGTAGCTGCACTTACCTCCAAGAGCAGAAATCGAAGGTGAGATGGGTGATCCATCAAATGGGTCTGCAGGCTAGACTAATGTCTAAAGCTTTAAGAAAATTAACAGGCTCAATAAGTCAGTACAGGGAGTTGTACTGTATCTTTATTAACCAACTAAGAGAGAAAATTGGTGTAATGTTCGGGAATCCCGAAACTACCACTGGCGGAAATGCTTTGAAATTTTACGCATCTGTACGTATCGATATACGAAGATCTACTCAAATAAAAGACGGTGACAATGTAATAGGAAATAGAACAAGAGTTAAAGTTGTTAAAAATAAAGTAGCACCTCCTTTTAGAAAGGCTGAGTTCGATATAATGTACGGGGAAGGAATTTCCAAATCTGGAGAAATACTAGATTTAGCTGTAGAAATGAATATTGTTAAAAAGAGTGGTTCTTGGTTTAGCTATGGCGACACGAAATTAGGCCAAGGAAGAGATGCAGTAAAGAAGATGAATCACAGACAATCCCGAATTATCAGATGAAATAGAGAACAAAATTAAAGAAACTCTTAATAACTGATATTTTTCTTATTAAATTATCGAAAGTCTCTGATAGTTCATCAGAGACTTTTTTATTTTAGACCCATGAATAAAGCGCTCCTAATATTTTTCTCCATACTGCTCTTCTCCTGCGGAGAAAACACACCTAACACATCTCCTCTAATGAAGTTTACCTGCGAGACTTAGATAGTCTGAATACGCTCCTTGAAAAGGCACCAAGGAATGGTAGACGCACTAGCTAAAAGGAGCCAGGGCTTTATATAAAAGTGGGGAATTTGACTTAGCCATAAATGATTTAAATCAGAAAATGGCTATTTCTGCCACAGATGAGGATTACTATTTGAAAGGCAATATCTTTTTCTCGAATCTTCAAGTTAAAAACAATGCAGAAAATGCCAATAAAGCATACAGACTCTGTATTAATGAAAATCCTGAAAATGCCAACTGTTACGTTAAACTAGCACAGATCCAACAACTCTTAGACAACTATGACGAGTGTATTCAGTTGGTAGACTCCGCATTAATTATAGACAAACAACTTCCTGATGCATATTTCATGAAAGGACTGACTTTTGAGCTTAGGAGAGCTAAAGGTGACTCTGCACTTGCTATTAGCAGTTATCAAACTTCTATAGAACTTGACCCTAACTTTTACGATGCCTACATGAGACTGGGTAACTTGCATGCTGCTAAAAATGACTCTCTAGCTATTCAGTATTATAAGTCTGCCATTTATCTTCAGCCTGAAAGAATAGAAGCACATTATAATCTCGCTATTTACCTTCAAAATTCCGGCAAGTATGATAATGACGCTATGAAAAGGTATGATAGAATTTTAGAAATTGACCCCTTTTCATTTTTAGCACAGTTCAATCAGGGGTACTTACTACTCGTTTTTGCCGATCAATACGAACAGGCTAGTATGAAATTCAGTCAAAGTATTTTGAATAACCCAGAGTATACAGAAGCTTACCATAACCGAGGATTATGTCATAAGAATTTAGGTAGATATGCTGACGCCCGATCTGACTTTAAGCAAGCCTTACAGCTAAATCCTGATTTTGACTTATCAGCTATTCAATTAAACGAAATAGAAGGATTTTAGAGCTGGAGTAACGAATTTCCTAATTTAGACTTATCGCTACTCTCCTCGTATTTAATCAACGATTTTAAGGTATAGAGCTTCTTATGATTAGGAACTTCTATTAACGTAGATTCAAATTTCAAAGACAGATAGGTAGTTTCCGAAAAATCTTCAACATCTACAGCTATTAAGATTATACCATTAGCAGAATCCGTACTAATAACCTCTCCTATAGAACCTGTTTGATTCTCTATTTCTATCTCTGAATCTCCCATAGCCTCTCCATCTGGAAGCTCGATTTTGAGAGCTACTAAATTTTGACCTTTCATAGCATATGCTACTGTCTCTCTATACTCTAGCTTATTTACAGATAACTGCTTATAAAAATCTACAGTCCCTTCCAACTTTAAAGTAGAGACGGATTCAGCTTTAGGGTTTACTATTCTAATCGCACTGTTAAGGGCGTCCAAAACATAAATATTTCCGCTCATCGTGCACAAATCTATGGGAGCATTAAATAGAGCCTCTTTCAAACTCCCGTCTTTAAATCCCTTTACTGAACCTGTTACATGGGATAAACCCTCATCAGATAATTTCCTGACACTGTGATTAAAGCTATCTAATATATAAATAGAATTACCAATAGAATGAATTGACCCTGGAAAATTAAGTTGAATAGAATCCTCTGGCTCTGCCTGATAAATGGTCTTTATGGATTTCTTATCCAGACATCGCACTTTTGGTGTTATTCTTTCTAATAAATATAACTTTTCATCCTTGAAGCACATGGAATTTGGGTGCGCCAATGACGCTTCCTCAATTCTCCCATCTTGGCTGACAGAAGAACTAGTGCCTGCAATTCTGACCCCAGCTCCTGTAGCCAATTCGACCTTATAGACCTGGCTCTGGTTTATCATAGAAACATATAAAAACCCGTTTTTCAACTCCAATGATTGAGGAAAAGCAAGTGCCTTTTCTTTCAGTCTAATCTCTTTGTCCAGTATGACAGCCTCTTCTCCCGTCCCTAAATACGTAGAAACTTGATAACTAGCCAAATCTACTTTTCTAATCACATGATTATACGTATCTGCGACATAAAGCACCCGTTCATTGCTGTCAAAAACTATTCCTTGCGGTTTATTAAATTTAGATTGTGCACTGTGACCATCTCTATAACCAACAGTGCCATCTCCAATAATATCTAGCAACATTCCACTACTTTCTATCCCTACAATTCTGTTATTCCCCGTATCACATACATAGAGGGTTAAATCCAATTCATCTGCCGTAATCGACTGAGGAAAATTAAAAAATTCAGAGTGAAGAGTTTTATTTATGGGATAGGTAGGAAAGGATAATTTAGCGCTTTTATACTTTTTATATTCCTCAGCCCAAACTTTAGCCACTCCTCTAACCACTTCTAGACTTGAATTTAAATCCAAATAAGTAAAACCTGTTCTATCGATTGTTAAAATAATATTTCCTACATCCCTTTTCAGAGACATCTTCGCTATTTCATCATTAACTCCAATTACCAGAGGTCTCTGAGAAACTCTTGCTTTCCATAATTCATATGCCTCATCTGGAGTAAAAAGATCTAAATCATCGGGATGTAGAAAGTCTATTATCTCTATTTCAGGAATATCTCTTTTAAGAGCCTCTAGCTGAGAAAGTGTATTCTCGTGGACCAAACTTAAAGGAGACCAAAAGTTATAAATCAATAATCTATTCTCGGCATACCTGTAAGATTCAATATTTTGATCTACCCCCATCCAAATGGCTGATTCAGGGATGTGAATTGGTGAGAGTTCATCAAGTATCTTAGCCCTATTAGGATGATACATTTTCCTTTTCTCCTGAGATTGGACAGCTAAAAAAAGGAAAAGAAGCGCAACGGTTATAATATATTTCATGTAATCAATTTTATATTTCTTCAAAGGCAAAAAGTATGCTAAAGTTAATGACAAAAAGAAAGGCCGGATAAATCCGGCCTTTAAAATCTTACATTAAAATGAAAACTACTTTACTGAATCACATATTGCTTTGAATGCATCTGGATGATTCATAGCTAAATCAGCTAAGACTTTTCTATTTAATTCTATTCCTTTCGCATGAACTTTACCCATGAATACAGAATAAGACATTCCATGTTGTCTAGCTCCAGCATTAATTCTCTGAATCCAAAGTTTTCTGAAATTTCTCTTTTTGTTTTTTCTATCTCTATAAGAATACTGTAGACCTTTCTCTACTGCATTCTTAGCTACGGTCCAAACGTTCTTTCTGGCACCGAAGTAACCCTTAGCCATTTTAAGGATTTTCTTTCTTCTGGCTCTAGAAGCCACGGCATTTACTGATCTTGGCATTAATTAATTGTTTTTTGGTATACAGTGCCTATTTTAGATAAGACTTAAAACTGCATCCCGGGTTTAACAAAAACACTTTTAAAATTTTAAGCGCACAACTGTCTTTTGATGTTACGCACATCACTCTTATCAACTAATCCTGATTGAGTAAGATTTCTCTTTCTCTTTGTAGACTTTTTAGTAAGAATGTGACTTTTAAAAGCGTGCTTACGTTTGATTTTACCAGAACCAGTGAGCTTAAATCTCTTCTTGGCGCTAGACTTGGTCTTCATTTTAGGCATCGCTTCTACTTATTTAGTTATTAATATTATTTTTTCTTTGGGTTAATCATTACTGTCATTTTCTTCCCCATTAATTTAGGTAGTTCTTCAACCAAACCAAATTCTTCCAGCTCAGAAATAAATTTCAACAATAATAATTCTCCTCTATCTTTAAACACGATAGTTCTTCCTTTAAAGAAAACGTAAGCTTTCACTTTACTGCCTTCCTCTAAGAATTTCTTAGCGTGATTTAACTTAAACTCAAAATCGTGGTCATCAGTATTGGGACCAAATCTAATCTCCTTAACAATTACCTTAATTTGCTTAGATTTTAATTCCTTCTGCTTCTTTTTTTGATCGTACAAGAATTTCTTATAATCCACAATCTTAGCCACAGGTGGAACTGCCTTCGGAGATATCTCTACAAGGTCTAAGTCTTGATCCTGGGCCATACTAATGCTGCTTTAAGAGAATAAACTCCTACCTCAACATTCTCACCCACAAGTCTTAACTCTTGCGCTCTGATTTCCTCGTTAATTTGGTGCGGGTTCTCTGTTTTAACCCGTCCTAAATACTTTTTTCTACCTCTACGTCTTATAACTTTAAGTTTTTAATTAGCTAATAATTTCTTAATTTCTTCCTGAATAAATTCAGCGAAAGTTTCGATTTTCATTGCGCCCATATCACCCTCACCTTGCTTTCTTGGTGAAACCTCACCACTTTCAGCTTCTTTCTCTCCTACTATAATCATGTATGGAACCCGCTCTAACTCTGCATCACGGATTTTTCTACCAATTTTCTCAGACCTCTCGTCAATCGAGGCGCGAATATCGTAATTATTTAGCAATTCTAGAACCTCTTTAGCATAAGAATTAAATCTATCACTAATTGGTAGTATTTTCACTTGCTCAGGAGTTAACCAAAGAGGGAATTTTCCTGCACAATGCTCTATCAAAAAAGCAACAAATCTTTCCATAGAACCAAATGGAGCTCTGTGAATCATTACAGGTCTGTGTAATTCATTATCACTTCCTTTATACTCTAACTCAAACCTCTCTGGTAGATTGTAATCTATCTGAACGGTACCGAGCTGCCACTTTCTTCCAATAGCATCTCTTACCATAAAATCAAGCTTTGGCCCGTAAAATGCCGCTTCACCTAACTCGACAATCGTCTTTAGACCTTTTTCATTAGCAATTTCCTGAATAGCTTTTTCAGCAGCATTCCAATTGTCATCATCTCCTATATATTTATCTGGGTTTCCGGGATCTCTTAGACTAACCTGAGCTACAAAATCCTCAAACTTTAACACCTTAAAAATATAAAGCACTAGATCGATCACCTTTCCAACTTCTTCTTTTACATCCTCCGGAGCACAGAATATATGGGCGTCATCTTGAGTAAATCCTCTCACCCTAGTTAAACCGTGTAATTCTCCACTTTGTTCGTACCTATAAACTGTACCAAATTCGGCCAGCCTTAAGGGCAGATCTCTATATGACCTCGGAACTGCTTTGTAAATCTCACAGTGATGAGGACAATTCATTGGCTTCAGGGCATTAATTGCTTTCTTGAGGAGTTTTTATTGGTTGAAAAGAATCTTCACCATATTTCTCATAATGACCTGAACATATATATAAATCTTTGCTACCAATGTGGGGAGTAATTACTGGAAGATATCCAGCAAGAACTTGCGCTTTTTTTAAGAAATTTTCTAATTTTTCTCTTAGCTGAGCTCCCTTGGGTAACCACATAGGTAGTCCTTGACCAACTTTTTTTGAGAATGTAAACAATTCCATTTCTTTTCCAAGTTTTCGATGATCTCTTTTCTTTGCTTCTTCGAGCAGCGCTAAATGCGCCGTCAAGTCCTTATTCTTTAAGAATGTTATTCCGTACACTCTTGTTAATTGCTTATTCTTCTCATCTCCTCTCCAATAAGCGCCTGCTATACTCATCACCTTAGCGGCTTTAATGAATCCAGTATGAGGAATATGAGGCCCACGACATAAATCAGTAAACCCCCCTTGTTTATAAAATGTAATTTGACCATCTTCTAGACCTTCTAATAACTCTAGCTTATAAGGATCATCTTTTTCTTGGAAATACTTAATGGCATCTGCTTTAGATATCTCTATTCGCTCGAATGGATTCTTCAAACGAGCTAACTCAATCATCTTTTCCTCTACCCTCTTAAAATCTTTATCGGTGAACTCCTGCCCCATAAAGTCTACATCATAGTAAAATCCATTTTCAATAGGCGGGCCAATAGCCAATTTAACTCCAGGAAAAAGCGACTCTAAGGCTTCAGCTAATAAGTGAGCAGAACTATGCCACATAGTAGACTTACCGCCATCTGCATCAAAGGTCAAAAGCTTAAGAGAAGCATCAGAAGCAATCTCTCTAGTAGCATCCCAAATCTCCCCATTAACCTCTGCAGCTAATACGTTTCGAGCTAATCCTTCACTTATTTCTGTAGCTACTTGTAAAGCAGTAACTTTATCTTCATACGATTTTACTGAGCCATCAGGCAGTGTAATATTCACCATTTTCTCTGAAATTTTAAGTGTGCAAAGATAGGAATTACAGGGGCTTTAAGTTTATTAATACTAAAGATTTTTAGATACTAAACCTTAGTTTTAACTTTATCCCAAGTCTTGATTTGCCATAAACAGACAGTCGTACAGACATGATTTCCAGACAGATCAAACGCTTTAATTTCAGCTATCAAATCAACAACTCCTTCTTTCTCTAATTCAGGGATTAACTCACTATTCACGTCAGCCTCACTTAACTCAAAGATCGCATTAATAGCTTCCTTTCCTTGATAATGATAGGTGGAAGTAAGACTTTTCATAATTAATCTGTAATCAGCAGTCCCCAAGTGCCTTAAAATCAACAAACCTGAACTGTACTCAGAAGCCGTAGTCAAAGCACAGGCATGGATACCCTTAAGATGGTTTAAATTTGATTTGCGATACGGAATCCTTACGACAACTCGTTCAGAGGTAATCTCCTCTAGACTAAACCGATGAGGCCTATTAAAAGGGATCATTTTTCTCATTAGAGGGTTTAACATTTTAAGCAATCTGGGATTAGACCCTGCTCTCACCAAAATACCTTTTAAATCTTTCATATAATTTGTATTACAAAAAAAAGCCTACCAGCGAATTTCACCGATAAGCTTTGAAGAAAACATCTTCCCAATTTGAGGTTATCACCCCATTTCTTGAGCGTCTAGTATTGCCTTAATATTTGGCCTGAAGTATAATTCACTCTTCATGACTTTTCCATCCTCTCTATAAATAGGCTCTCCGTCAGCATCTAATTTTGACATATTGCTACGCTGAATCTCTAAAAAAACTTCTTCTATCTTATCCTGCATCCCATGCCTTAACATGGTTCCGCAAAGGATATATAACTGATCACCTAAAGCATCGGCCACCTCCACTAAATCGTTATTATTAGCGGCCTCCAGATATTCTTCATTTTCTTCTTTCATAAGATTAAAACGAAGCTCTTTTTCTGCACTAGACAGAGCTACAGTAGGACTGTAATTGTTACCAATTTTAAATGAGTCATGAAACTTCTCTACACAACCTATAATCTCCTTGAATTCCATGTTTTTTTTTATTTATGCAGAGCAATTTACCTCTGGTTACTCAGCTAACTAGTACCTTCAAATAGAAGTTATGCACCTAAAACAATTTCTTTTCAACCCTACCCTAATTTTGCTTAACATGATTTAACAGCTAATAATATTAATAATAAGCATGAAATTAGCGGCCAATATTAACTTTACGTAACAACGCTAACGGAGTATTAAGAAGAGAAAAATGGAAGAGAATCACCCAAACGATATTACTAAAAACCAGAACCAAGACATACAAAAGCTAAATGAACTAATCGTTAGTAAAAGTGCATTCATTGGATTAATGAGAGCTGAAGTAGGCAGGGCTATTATTGGTCAGAAAAACATGGTAGAAAAACTACTCATAGGCCTATTAAGTGACGGCCATGTTCTTCTTGAAGGCGTCCCTGGATTAGCAAAAACCCTAGCGATAAACTCCTTATCCAAAACTATAGGTGGAGACTTTAGCAGAATTCAGTTCACACCCGACTTACTTCCTGCCGATGTAACAGGCACGCTAATATACAGTCAAAAAACTGGAGATTTCTCAGTAAAGAAAGGTCCAATATTCGCTAATTTTTTACTGGCAGATGAAATAAACAGAGCACCTGCGAAAGTACAATCCGCTCTTCTAGAGGCTATGCAAGAGAAACAAGTGACGCTCGGAAATGAAACCTATAAACTACCTAGTCCATTTTTAGTTTTAGCGACTCAGAATCCTGTAGAGCAAGAAGGGACTTACACGCTTCCAGAGGCACAAAGCGATAGATTTATGCTAAAACTGGTGCTGGATTATCCTACAATAGAGGAGGAAAGGGAAATTGTTAAACTTAATTTGAGCAAGGATGAATTCCCTAGTCCTAATAAAGTAGTAAGCACAAAAGAAATTTTAGAGGCCAGACAATTGGTTAAATCTATTTATATGGATGAAAAAATTGAAAAGTATATTCTAGACATCATCTTTGCAACTCGCAACCCAGAAAAATACAATTTAGCTCATCTTCAACCTCTCATAAGATTCGGTGGTTCTCCTAGAGCTAGCATAGCTTTAGCTAAAGCCTCTAAGGCAAATGCCTTTCTTCAGCAAAGAGGCTATGTTATTCCTGAAGATGTAAGAGAAATCTGCTACGATGTATTAAGACACCGAATAGGCATAACGTATGAAGCTGAAGCCGAAGACATCAACCAAGAACAAATAATTACGGAGATCCTGAATAAAGTAGAAATTCCTTAACCTCAGCGCATATGGAAACAAAGGAATTACTCAAAAAAGTACGTGCCATAGAAATTAGGACGAAACAAATTTCTATGCAGATGTTTAGCGGGAACTATCACTCTAAATTCAAGGGAAGAGGTATGTCTTTTAGAGAAAATAGAGAATATTATTCTGGTGATGATATCCGCTCTATAAACTGGAATGTGACGGCTAAAATGAACACACCCTACACCAAAGTGTTCGAGGAAGAAAGGGAATTAAATGCACTCATATTGGTAGATATAAGCTCAAGCAATCTTATAGGAAGTGGAAAACAAACCAAGCGAGACCTCATTACAGAGATTTCTGCTGTTCTCTCTATGAGCGCTATCCAAAACAAAGATAAGGTAGGTGTTCTGTTTTTCTCTGATGTGATAGAAAAGTACATCCCCCCTGCTGGAGGCAAATCTCATGTTCTGAAAATAATACGAGACTTGGTTCACCTCTCTCCTGTTTCTAAAAAAACAGACATAAATCAGGCACTGATTTATGCCAATAGGATGCTAAAAAAGCGAAGCATCATATTTCTGATTTCAGACTTTAAAGCTGATAATTACAGCGATAATTTAAAACGAACTAACCTTAAGCATAGCTTGACCGCTATTCAGATAATAGACAAGCGTGAAACGCAAATGAGTGATCTAGGATTGGTACAACTAAAAGATGCCGAAAGCGGAAAGCTAAAATGGGTGAACACGAGCTCTTCCCAAACCAGAAAAAAATACAATAGTCTTATGACTGAACGTCAGGACGGCCTAGAAAAAATGTTTTTGAAAAGTGGACAACAGCTCCAAGGCAAGCTACACCGACCTTCCATACATCAGACCTTTAACAGCTCTTTTCCAGAGAGGAAAATGAAATATTTCTATTTAGCCATATTAGTCACTTTATCTTGGTCTACCCTATTCTCACAGGTGGAACTGAATACTATGTTGTCTAACGACAGTATATATGTAGGTCAGCCTGGCAGCTACGAACTAACTCTTCTATTGAAAAATGAATCAGACTCGGCTTTTATTAATTGGTTCATTCCTCTAGACTCTTTAAGTGAAGGACTAGAGATTATAAAAGTAAGCACCATTAGAAATGAAGAGGGCAGTTATTCAATTTCTAAAAAAATAAGGTTTAGAGCGGAAAAAACAGGGTTCTACCCTATAGAACCGATTACAGTTAAAGTTCGTAATAAATCATTTACAAGTCAAGCTAAACTGGTGGGGGTTTACAGCACATTAACCAATCCTGCGCAAGAAGAAATTAGAGCTGTAAAAGAAGGCAATGAAGTGTCTTACGGAATATTAGACTGGCTGGCAGACAACTGGATTTGGATCGGTGTATTTCTAATAATCATCGCCTCGGCTGTGATAGCTGTAAAACGATTTACCAATCGACAAAACCCAGAAGAACGTCCAACAGAAATAGCAGCAGAACCTAAAGAACCTGCTTACAGCAGCTCAAAGAAAAATAAACCATCTGTCAGAGAAGAAACCTTGGCAGAATGGAGACCTAAAAGACTATCATACTTCTATAAGCTATATTCTCAGAGAATATTTAGAAGGTGAGCTTGGTTTTCAAGCACTAGAAAAATCGACATCAGAGATTCTAACCGAATGCTCTAAAATAGGTTTTTCTAAAAAAAACACCCGTTCGATCAGACAGCTACTTTCTTTAACTGATTTAGTGAAATTTGCAAAGCAACTTCCTACTGAAGCTGAAAACAAAGAGATTCTCTCCAGTATAAAGGAAATAATAGATAATATTCACTCTGAATTTAGCCCCAAAAAACAGTG
This sequence comes from Flavobacteriales bacterium UBA4466, assembly GCA_905182895.1. Classification (GTDB taxonomy): domain Bacteria; phylum Bacteroidota; class Bacteroidia; order Flavobacteriales_D; family Sanyastnellaceae; genus ASP10-05a. Next base: position 9,352 of record CAJJDD010000003.1, on the reverse strand, counting down.
ATTTCCAGAAAAAACATAGTGCCTCTGATTCTGTTTTACGCGTTCTTACTATGCCTAACTCTTATATGCATTCAGCTGTATGATTTTCATTCGCCAAAATGGCTGTTAACATTAATAATCCTGCCATTTATCTCTTTCTTTTTCATTAAAAACAAACATGAAGTTTTCGGAGAACTAACCTTAAATGAGGTGAACGAAATTCCAGCATCTGGGTTTCTTAAGTCGCTCCCTTCGAGTTATAAATACCTATCTAAAACGGCCCTACTCTTCATGATTCTAAGTCTAGCTCGGCCGCAAGAAGAGATGGTACCAAAAGACATTTCAAAAGAAGGGATCGATATAATAATAACGCTAGATGTAAGCTTAAGTATGCTAGCCAAGGATTTTGAGCCAGACAGATTAGCCGCAGCTAAACGAGTAGCTAAAGAGTTCGTGAAAGATAGACAGAACGACCGAATAGGAATCGTTATTTATGCCGCAGAGAGCTACCCTATAGTGCCTCTAACAAGCGATAAACAGACTATCCTTAATGCTATAGATGGCATTGAATTTGGAGAATTAAGAGATGGAACTGCTATAGGAATGGGATTAGCCTCGGCTGTAAATAGGCTAAAAGAATCAAATTCAGAAAGTAAAGCTGTAATCCTCTTATCCGATGGTGAAAACAACCAGGGAGATATAAGACCAGAAGTAGCCAGCGAACTAGCCAAAGCATACGGAGTAAGAGTTTACACTATAGGAGTGGGAAGTGAGGGCACCGCTCTATCCCCAGGCAGAGATAGATTTGGCACTATCGGGTTAAAGCAGCTTTTGAATCTCTTTATGAAGAACTTAAGCAATATGAAAATGATCCATATGAAAAACGCTCGTTTTTGTATTTAGATATTCTTTCTTGGTTGGAGAGTAAAATAAAAAACATTCCTATATCCACTATTATTAAACAAAAAGCAATTCAGTTTAATCGCAAGGAACGGCCTTCCATATCCCCGTTTTCATAGGGTTAGCTTTAAAGGATAGAATTTCTTTTGTAATAGGATGTTGGATTTTTAATTTTCTCGCATGAAGACTTACGCTACCATCTTTATTACTCCTTGGTGCTCCGTATTTTAAGTCTCCTTAGACTTCTTAGCGTTTTTAAAGTGGGAGTTTGAACAGTATAAATCGCTATTCGTTTTGTCTCCTTTAATTTCTATTGGTTTTCTATGGCTATGGCATTGGAAAACCAAGGCTATATTAAACTGGAAAGAAACCTCAGATTTAAAGAGAACACTGAAGAATGATATCTCTTTTAAGGATTTATCCTTTAGAAATTCTGTGGCGCGGTTCACAGCATTAAAACTCGCACTGCTCCTTCTGATCACAGCTATTTTAGGCCCTAAATCAGGTGGAGAAATGACCGAAACTCTTTCTGAAGGCGTAGAGGTTATGATAGCGCTAGACCTATCTAAATCCATGCTCGCTGAAGACGTTCAGCCCAACAGATTGTACGCGGCTAAAGCGGCCATAAAGAATATTCTAAAAAAGATGGACGGAGATAAAGTCGGCTTAGTCGTCTTCTCTGCCAATGCCTATACTCAAATGCCGCTGAGTAACGATTATGCCTCTGCCATAAACTTTTTAGAATCCTTAAACACATCTACAGTTCCTATCCAGGGAACTAGTATTTCTGAGGCCATCAAAGTCTCTATGGAGGGCTTCGATCAAAACTCTAGTGCTAGTAAAATCTTATTACTCTTCACAGATGGAGAAGACCATGAGGAGGAGCTAGAAGAGACTTTAAAGATAGCTAAGGAAAGACAAATTAAAATATCCTGTTTGGCTATAGGTTCAGGTAATGGAGCTCCTATACCAAATTCTAACTCGGAAGATAAATACAAGAAAGACAAACAAGGAAACACAGTAATATCTAAAGCCAATATTCCGCTGTTGCAATCTATAGCTGAATCAAATGATGGATTTTTCAACCAAATTAAATCTAGCTCACCTAAAGAAGTTAAAGATTTAAACGGCTATTTAAGAACTCAAGAGAAAACAGAAACTGGTACATTTATGTTCAATAATTTAACCCCTAGATTTCAAGTACCGCTACTTTTAAGCGTGTTGTTTTTTATTATCTCTATGCTGATAAAAGAAAAGGAGGGCCCATGGTTTTAAGAATATTTTTATTCGCTCTTCTTGGCGGGAGTGTTATTACTACTACTCTTCCCTCCAAGCTAAACGCAGCTTTAGGCTCTGATTTATATAAGGATAGTCTGTATGATGAATCTATTCATCTTTATAATGAGAGCTTAAAACTAGAACCCAATAATGAGTACTTATTCAATTTGGGGAATGCTTACCTAAAATCAGGAGATTTAGAAAATGCCCAGAAGACTTACTCCCAGTTATTGAACTCTTCCTCAGCCAGTGAGCAGCAAAAATCTAAAGCCGCTTATAACCTGGGGAATCTAAACTATGCCGAACAAAACCTTGGGGATGCTATTAAAAATTACAAAATTGCACTTGAAATAAAATCCCGAGGATATTCAAGCAAGTGAAAATTTACAAATAGCTCTTGCACAGCTTAAAAGACGTAGAGAAACAAAAACAACAAAAACAGCAACAAGAGCAGCAGGACCAAAACCAGGACGAACAAGGAGGAGATGAAGACTCTCCTGCTCAACCAAAAGAAGCCTCTGATCAGGAGAAAAATGAAGAAGAAAAGAAGTCAAGTCAATCTGAGCACATAGATCTGGATAAAGCAGATGAAATCATGGATTATCTGGATCAAGTAGAAAAAAAGACAAGAGAACGATTAAATAACAATAAGGATAAAAAAGGTAATGGAGCCGATAAAAAACCTGAGAAAGATTGGTGAGACTCATTATATTCATATCGTTCTTGGTCACTCAAAGCTTCGCTTTTTCTCAAGGAATATCTGTAGAGTATCCAAAAGTGGTCGTGGTAGGTCAGCAATTCAATATTAGCTACACCATAAGCACTAACGAGGTCTCTGACTTGACCATCTCTAATGACGATAAGGAATTAAACATCATAAATAAAAGAACCCCTTCAAGACAGCTAAATAGAGATAAAAGCGTCACATACGTATTCTCCGTAATACCAGAAAAAGACGGGGAGATTTAATTCAGATTCCATCCCTATCCGGCAAGGTGAAAAGCCTTCAAATAACTTCAAAAAAATCTACTGTAAATGTGGTCTCGAACAAAGCCACAGAAGGAAGACAAAGCTACACTGCTCGACTAGAGTTAAACTCTAACACTTTGTATGAAGGTGAGTCTATCATAGCTGAACTTAAAGTCTATTTTTCTATAAACATCCAGGATCTTAATGGCAGCTTCATTACCACAAGTGAAGAACTGACCATAGAAAAATTAGATCAAAAAGATTTCGAAGAAAGTCAGGCCTTACTTAACGGAAAACTCTATTCCACGGCCATAATAGGCCGCTATAGAATCACTGGAGAATCGGCTGGGAATTATGAAATACCAAGTCTACCAGTAAACATTACTATACGCAACAAAGTAAGACAAGGACGAGTTACCAGATACACCGATGAAATAGTCAAAATAAACACTTCTCCAGTAAATTTAAGGGTGTTACAAATAACTCAAGATAAACCTAAAAACTACTTAGGAGTGTTTTCTGAATTAGAACTAGAGGTGGTATACCCTAGAAAATCAATAAGTTATTCAGAGGCGGCAACACTAAACCTGCAGCTTACTGGAAAAGGCAACTTCTCCTCTTTAGCGACTCCTGAACTCCCTGAATTAAACTCATTATTTGAAGTTTACACCCCTTCAGTAAAATCTGATTACCCTGATTTAGCTTACCACTCAAACGGCACAGTAACTTTCGAATACACTTTAGTTCCTAAAACAGAAGGCTACATCAAAGCCGATAACCGATACTTATTCTTCTTTAACTCATCTAATGAGAAGTTTGACTCGCTAGAAATCAAAGGGTTTACTACAAATGTAGAAACTGGCACTAAACAGGATATTTCTTTCACCCCAGAAATAGCAGAGACAGCTTTTAGACCAATAACCCAAGAGACACTAAGCAATCCTAGAAGACCCATTATCAAGTCATTTTTCACTTATTTAATCGGGTTAATATCTATCGTTCTCACGTTTGTTCTGGCCTGGGTATTGAGATTGACTAATATTAATAAGAAAAACAGGCTTAAAGAAAATGTCGTGATGTCACCATATGAAAATTTCGAAACTCAACTTGAAAAAATGAAGATCGCTCATCACAGTAAAGATGCCTGTGGGAAACTACTAGAATACACAGAAAATTATTTTTTATTCAAATTCTCATTAACCAAACACTCCTTTACTAAGGAGTGTTTATCTTCCATTCTACCTCAGGGATTAGCCCTTAAAAGTATTCAATTTATAGAACGATTAGAATTAGAGAAATTCGGTAATAGCGCTGACACCAAAGATGACGCAGAAGAAATAAGAAAATTAGTTTTAGAATCTCAAGCATTAATTAAACAAATTGAACAGATAAAATGAAAACAGTTATGACACTGATTAGTTGTTCTTTTGTTCTCATCAGCAGTTTTGCTATGCCCACACCAAAAGAATTTTCTCAACTAATACTCGAAGGAGATAGCTGTTTTCAAGAACAGAATTTTGCAGAAGCCATATTGAAATACGAGCAGGCTAGAAAATTAGACTCTAGCCATCCTTACCTTCTCAGAAACTTAACTGCGGCTTATGGGAATACTGCTAATAGCGCCAACACTTTCTTTATTTCGGACATCAGCAGTTTTAACAACCGACTATTCAATCCAATATTTAAGGACCTCTATGCTTTTACGAGCTACATCCTACTCATCCTCTCAATAATTGTCTTATATAGAGACCTATGTGTAACTAATCATAAAAAAACTCATCTCATCCTCTATTCAGTGGCTGTGCTAAGCATCGTTTTAGCTTTGGCTACACTGTCGACTAATTCAGAAGAGGCCATAGTGAAGATTCCTGAAACTAAGATTTACGAATCTACTTCAGAAACTGCTCCATTGGTTACTTCTGTAAACCCAGGGTATAAATTACGAATAATAAAATCCTACGAAGAGTGGAGTTCGGTAGAACTCCCTACTAAACAAAAAGGATGGGTGAAAAACAATACAATAAATCCGATTTAGAAACAAGGATTCACATGCGCAAAGCCTTTTAACCAAAGGGGTATTGCTGAAGGAAAACAACAATAGTATGGGGAATAAAAAAACGTGACTTCTCACCTAACCTCATAGATAAAAGTCCTTCTTTTAAGCCACTAATCATTGGTTTTTGTTTGTTATTTAAGTTAAAAACGATAGGTTTCCCTATATCCTCTGAAGAGTTCATTTTTTTTCCATCCGCAGTATACAAAGTATAATTGGCGGTCACTTTTTTTGAAATAAAAAGTGAAAAAATCACAAATAAGACTATTAAGTACTGTATATGAGAAGACTAATGTGACTGAAATAATCCATTTTTTTATCAAACCCTAAAAAAAAGACATAAAAAAACCTCCAAAGTTTTAATTTTAAAAAGCGGAGAGTGAGGGATTCGAACCCCCGGTACGTTGCCGTACAGCAGATTTTCAAGACCACCGCATTCGACCACTCTGCCAACTCTCCGCGGCAAAGATAATTCCTTTTTTAAGTACCATCCAAGCTTTTTGAAGTGATTATTTTAGTTTTTTTTTGAATGCCCTACTAGCGCGGATTTGCTAACTTTGTTGGAGATGAAAAAACTCAAAGCAATACTCATTATAGTACTATCCAGTATTTTTTCTGGTTCTCTATTAGCTTCAGTTCAGGTGAATTTCGACTACAAAACCTTTTTAATCCCAAATGAAGGTCCTTATGTAGAAACTCACCTAAACTTCATTGGCGGCACCATGAACTACGCTAGAAATAATGATGGCTTCCTAGAAGCTAACATAGAAGCTTTAATTATTTTCAGAAACTCAGATGAAATAGTCGCCTACGAAAAAATAAATCTAAAGAGTCCTGAAACCATGGATTCTCTATTTGTAGATTTCCTAGACATAAGACGTTTTACATTATCGGCAGGCTCTTACTATTTGGAGTTATCCATCACCGATCTTAATCTAGAAAAACAGCGCTCCCCTTATGTATGAGGAGGTTGTGGAAATACCAGCTTACGATTTGCTCACTATTTCTGATATTATTTTAATCAGTGGTTGGGGACCTACAGAGGAAAGCAATGATTTAAGCAGAAGCGGTTATGATGTTTTGCCACGCGTATCCAGCGTATATTCTGGAGGTGATAATCAACTCGCTTTTTACACAGAGGTTTACCACACCGATAAATTTTTCGATAATGGAAAGGAATTTATTATTTCTACCTCCATAGAAAATGCATATTTCACTAAAGTAATTCAGGAATCTGTAAATTATAAAAAGTTTAGCCCAAATCCAGTAATTCCACTTATTCAAACTAAACGAATCAATGAACTGCAAGAAGGTGTTTACAACCTGACTATCGAAATTAGAGATAGAGAAAATGTGGTGCAATCTTCGAAAAGATTGGAGTTCATAAAGACTTCTGGTAATAATACAAACAGCACTATTGGGGAAAACAAAAAAGTACTTGATGAATTCTCTGCATACGTGGCCCAACTGAAAGATGAAGATCAATTATATGACCACCTCCTTTCATTAGAACCTATAGCAGACGTGTATGACTTAAGGACTATTCGCAGTACTATTTCTAATGACCTATCAGATAATGATTTAGACGTTATTAAAACAGAAGAAACATCAATCGAAAATATTCAACTACAGAGCGAATCAAGCGCCAATCTAAACAATATGCAGAATTTCCTTTACAAGTTTTGGGTAGAAAAGAGTCCAGAGAGTCCATTAAAATCTTGGCTTGAATACCTAAGCAGAGTAGAAGCTGTAGATGCTGAATTTGGGAATAGACTAAAAAAAGGATTTGAAACTGACCGAGGAAGAATTTATTTGGAATACGGATCACCTAATACAAGAGTTGTTAGAAAATATGACACTGGAGCAAATCCTTATGAAATATGGCATTTCTATCAAGCAAAAGAGTTCGCTAATAAACGCTTTGTGTTTATGGATACTGACCAAGTATTAAACGATTACAGGCTAATTCAAAGTGATATGATAGGAGAGGTACGAAATGACAATTGGATAGACATGATTTTAAGTGGTGTTCAAACGAATAGAGTGAATAATCAAGGGCAGAGCGCACTTGATAAAACTACCCTATCTGATGGAGCCAGAAACATAATCAAAGACCTATATTTGAATCCGCGTTAATTATCTCCAGGAAAATTGAAGGAAACAGCAGTAGTCATTTTAAACTTTAATGGTAGAAAGCTTCTAGAAACCTACCTGCCTTCTGTAGTTAAATACTCTCATCAAGCCGAAGTCATTATTATAGATAATGCCTCTACAGATGAAAGTATTCTATATCTGAAAGAGTTCTACCCGACCTTACAAATCGTTTCTTTAGATAAAAATTTAGGCTATGCTGGAGGCTATAATCATGGCCTTAAATTCCTCAATAATAAAAATTTCTTACTCCTAAATAGTGATGTAGAGGTAACTGAAAATTGGTTAGGTCCTATTTTAGAATTTCATCAATCTCATGAAAATGTAGGGTGTATTCAGCCTAAAATATTAGACTGGAATGACAAGTCTAAATTCGAATACGCAGGTGCAGCTGGAGGCTTTATGGATAAAGACTTATTCGCCTTTTGTAGGGGAAGAATGCTAAGTGAGCTTGAAGTAGATTCTGGGCAGTATGATGAGCCTTTAGAAGTTTTCTGGGCTTCTGGTGCTTCTTTATTTATTAGCTCTGCTGTCTTTAACGATATTGGCGGGTTTGATGAGGATTTCTTCGCACACATGGAAGAGATAGATTTATGCTGGAGATTACAGAACAAGGGTTATACAAATTATTGTGTTCCTCAGAGTAGCGTCTACCATTTAGGAGGAGGTACTCTATCTCAGCATAACTCACACAAGACTTATTTAAATTTCAGGAATAATCTATTTATAATTACTAAGAACTTTAGAGGTCTTCTGTTCTTTAAAATTTCCTACAGAATGTCACTGGATGGAATAGCTGCATGGCGTTTTCTATTCAGAGGAGAGGTAAATAATTTTATAGCGGTAGCCAAAGCTCACTTTATGTATTACTGGCATCTTCCAGCCTTGCTTAAGAAAAGAAAAAAATGCCTTCCAAAAGAGAAAGTGGAAATAAAAGGTTTCGTTAATAAAAGTCTGATTTATTCCTTTTTCATCCTGAAAATAAAAAAATACTCGCAATTTATAAAGTAATAAGTGATTGAAATACCTATTTCCTCTGTATCATAGAAGCAATAAGCTATTTCTTAGTACTTTTTAACTTTAAATCCCTACGGTCAAATGAATGACCAATTATCGTCTAGAACGGTTTTTGGGAAAAGCACCGTATACATCACTCCAGATGAAGCTATTTTATCTTTTAGTATAATCACTTGCCATGACCAATTATCAAAGGCCAGAACAGAAAACACCTCTATTTCTAAAAAACATCCTAAGTTTCTTAACAGATGAAAATGTCGATGAAAAGTGCGCACAAGCACAGCACATAAAAATTGGAGAAAACTATATACATGATAAAAACCCTAACACTGAAAAGAGAGATCAAGCCACTCAAAACATTAATGTTTGTGTAACCGATTTTACTAGGCTCGATAATATAGTAGATGGTTTATTCGCATTTGAAGTAGCTAATCTAAAAGGGCCTTCTTTTAGAAGTACTAAACTAGAAAAAGCCAAGGATTCCGCTATTAGAAATGCTCTAACAATAGCTAAAACAAAGGCAGAAAACATGGCTAAAGTCTACGGAAAATCTACCGGCAGACCTCTTAAAATTGAAGAAATTCAAGAAGATCATCAAACTTTAAGAATTGATAGAGAAACTAGAAACACTTCTATGGAGGATAGCCCGAGTGAACCTAGCTTTGCTGATGGCCAGATAGAAATATCAGCTCAAGTTTCTGTGCAATTTATTATTGAATAACACACTAACACTCACCAACCCATTCTAATTCACTAATTTAGCGTCTATTCACTGAGGACTACTAAACATGAATTTCTGGAGAAAAATGCCTCTTTCGAGGGCAGTATTACCATTTTTTATAGGTATTTTTCTTGCGTTAGAACTAGAACTGCACACACACTCCTTGTTTTGGGTTTTACTGATTGATGCTTAATTATTATTGGAATATTTAATGAGTAAAGGCTAATAAATTCTATAATTCAATTATCTCTGTCTCTATCCTAAGTTCCTTAGTCCTGCTGGGT
>CAJJDD010000002.1 GCA_905182895.1 Flavobacteriales bacterium UBA4466 | reverse complement strand
AATATACCAAAAGCTTTTCCCTGTGAAGATTCCCCACCTAGCAGGCGAGTAGTTCTCAGGAGTGATGACCAAAAAAGTAAAATGGTAGTCATCCCCCAGAATCCGTACAACCAAAACATAGCACCTGCTGCCGGGATAAACGACAAGCAAACACCACCTAAACCTGTTAACACGAGCGCTAAAGTCATTAATGCTCTGGGAGAACAACGGTCTGCTAGTGGTCCCCCAAAAAAATAAGAGCCGATGGCTACTATTCCATAAACAGAAAAGTAAAATCCCAGTTCAGTATTTGATATTTGGAAAACTTCTAGAATGGTGGGCTTAAAAATTCGCGGAAACACAAAAGGCAAAAAGAAAATAACCTCTCCAGAAATAATTAGACTGAGGAGGGTAAGAAATTTAGTGGTTGGATTCAAAAGTGTTGGTTTCTATTTTTTTATTATAGACGCTATCAGTCAACCCGAGAAGGCACTTTTAAGGTTAGAAACCTTTACCCTCATGCTAAATGGTCTAAGTTTATTTGGTTTGATTATCCCAATGAACAGTCTGAGCTAAATCACGCCCAAGCCAAAGCTGACGGAACCCTTCCTGCCAAAGCATCTATAGGTGGTGAAGTAGGAATTCACGGGGTGCCAGAAGGCATGGACTACTGGGTAGAAGAAGGAGCCAACTGGACTTTAGGCTGTGTTTCTCTTACCAATACTGATGTAAACGACCTCTACAGCGTCATCCAAAAAGGAACTGAACATCACCATCTTTCCTTAACACCTCCTAACCGTTTATTTGGTAGTTTCGCTGAGATAAATCCTTCTGTTATGAAAACTCTACTTCCTTTTTTGCTTTTACCAGCACTCTTCTTAGCTTCATGCGATATAATCATAACCGAGGAGGGGCTTGAACGGAGACTTCCACCAGCTCTTAGACACAGACGCTAAAGCCATTATAGAAATCCCTGCTGGAACATTGGATAAATTCGAATTGAATAAAAAGTCCCATGAAATAGAGCACGAGCATAAAGATGGCACCCCTCGTGTGGTTCAATACCTGGCCTACCCTGCCAACTATGGTTACATTCCCAACACCCTGCTGGCTAAAGAAGATGGTGGAGATGGAGATCCGTTAGATGTGCTTGTGCTGGGAGCGGCTGTAGAAAGAGAAGCCAAGCTGGACATTAAGATCATAGGCGCTCTAAGGCTTCTAGACAGAGGTGAACAGGATGATAAACTAATAGCCGTAACTAGAGAACTCCTTCTGGAAGGTGAATTCTATGAGCCAGTTGAACGCAGAATTTCCTGGAGTAAGTTCCATCATAGACACATGGCTCACCAATTATAAAGGCATAGATAAAATGGAATCTCAAGGATTTATAGAGAGAGAAGCCGCGTTGCAAATTCTAGAGCTTGCTAAGATTTCAAGCGAGTAACCTTAATAATGGAACCATTGTTATTTATTGTGACCTCTTTCTTCTGCCAATTTTTACCTTCGGTATTCTAAAATTTAACAGATGATTTTAAGACTAGTACTCAGCTCACTTTTACTTCTCACGTGTGCTTCTAAACCAGCCACACCAGAAGACGAACCCAAAAGACTTCCTCTTGAAACTATGGAATCCTACTGGTTTGGTGGAAAAGCAGAAATCTCCAGTTATGAATTAAAGCAAGCCCGCTACGGAGAAATCCATCAAGGCCAATCTGTGCTGGTATTTGTTACCGAACCCTTTAACCCGTCTAAACTGGTGAAGTCTGATTACGGTTCAGAGAGTGATGTGCAAGTATTAAAGCTAAACCACACTAAAAAATTCACCACGGGAATCTACCCGTACTCCATGATGACCAGCAGCTTTCTGCCTTTAGAAAACGGAGAGCATTCTTTGAAAATAACATCTTCTAGTCAGGAATGGTGCGGACACACCTATATGGAACTTCAGAACAAGGAGAAGTTCGAAGTCGCTATCCACTCCTACTTCGAGGGAGAGTCCAACTTAATTAATCTGGAAAAGAACCTACTAGAAGATGACATCTGGACTAAAATCAGAATCAGTCCTGAAGAGCTTCCTACGGGGAAACTTAAAGTGATTCCTAGTTTTTTCTACCTCACGTTAAAGCACAAAGAAACACAAGCCTATTCCTGTGAAGCCAAGCTTACAGAAGAGGAAACTACGAGCACCTATGAAATGAATTACCCAGGGTTAAAAAGAAACGTAGCCATCACCTTCCAAAATGAGTTTCCGCATAAAATCTTAGGATGGACAGAATCCTACCCCGATGGATGGACAGCAGACTCTCCTATCCTTACCACAGAGGCTTCAGTGCTCAACACCATTCAATCTGATTACTGGAATAAAAATTCTGTGAAAGATTCAGGATTAAGAAAACAACTCCGCTTAAATTAGCCTACTCAAATTATCTCGTGAACCCCAGAAACTTCATCATATATAAACCGGCAGGGTTCCTCTCGCAGTTCATAGCCAACACTCGGAAGAATAAAAATAAATTCTTAGGAGAGTTAGCTGAATTTCCAGAAGAAACTATGGCCATAGGAAGGCTTGATGCTACTTCTGAGGGATTATTATTCTTAACTACACATGGCGCGGTAAGCCAGCTCATAAGAAGTAATAAATTCGAAAAAGAATACTATGCTCAGGTAGATGGAGAAATTACAGAAGAAGCTGTAAGTCTCCTTAAAGAAGGTATAGAAATAGGCTTGGAAGGAAAGAAGTACATGACTCAGCCCTGCTTGGCTAGAAAAATAGAAGCTCCATCACATCTTCAGTTAAATCCATTTAAAATCAGAGGAGACCATCACGGCCCTACGAGTTGGGTTTCTATCACACTCAGAGAAGGAAAGTTCAGGCAGGTTAGAAAAATGACTGCTGCAGCTGGTTTTGCTACGCTCAGACTCATACGTTACAGGATAGGAAATGAAGTGTTAACAGGCATGGAAAATGGAGAAGTAAAAGAAGTGGAATTATTTGATCTCTAGCGCTAATCTAAGTAGCCATCATTGAATATAAAATACCCGAAATTGAAGAGTATGCTCCATGGTAGATTTTTTCTATCGTAGTAATTAGCAGAAACTCTTAAAGGACCCAGCGGACTGTGATAAATCAGGCTTCCTGAACCCACATAAAACAGCTCTGTTGTAGGCTCGAAGTTTGACTCATCCTGTGGCGTAGAGAATATCCTTTCCCAAGGCCTATACACATGATTATCCATTCTAAATTGAAGTTTAGGATGAATATTTACAGTAGCTATAAAACCCGCTGAGGAGTAAAAATTACTTCGGTATCTATCTATAAAGAATGATTTACTCTCAGGAATAGGCTCGAATGCGAGTGAACGAATAAGAGTGGCTCTATAATTATTAAATCGAGGCTGGTTCGCAGCCCAAGCAGACTCCAAGTGAAATCCTAAACTAAAGGCTTTTTTATGGTAAAAGAAGTTTCTGTACTCTCCCTTAAACACCGTCCAACTGTGCTGTGCATTGGTAGTGTCCCTTACCTCTGAGGTACTCCCAGGAATAGTGCTTTCTTCTCCATTTAAGTAATTGGCAGAAATTTTAAAGAACGTTCCTCTATCGGCAAACTGCTTCCTATTCAGTGTACTTCGTTCATATTTCCCGCTAAGCACAAGAGTGTTAAACTTAGTCTGATCTGTAGTATCAATGTTTGAGAAGTCACCTGTTTGGTAATAATCATCAGCCAATTCTGCGTATTTACCTCCGAACTGGAGTTTCCCTCTATTTCCTACAGGAAGACTGAGCTCTGTATTCACAAACCGTTCATTTTTCACAATAAACGAAGGCTTCACTTCCTCGAAGAAAAGCGCGAAACTGTTAAAGTAATCCCAAGAGTTATAAGTGAAAGAAGCCTCGAATATCATGGGGTTTTTCAGATTCAAATCCAACTTGAAACCAGCCTTAGTTGAGCTATAAAACTTACCAAAATAGGAATTCGTAAAGAGTGATAAGTTATTTCTACCTCGTATATGGTATTTAGCCTGAAGAAAACCAGAATTTAATGGTCTGGAAGAGAAATTTCCTCCGAACCCCACTTCCATTCTCTTCTCAGACTTCACGTGAACAGTGGCTATATATTTTTGATCAAGCGGATCTAACCTCAGCGTTGGATAAGTATACCTCACCTTTTCATCAGCATATAGCCTGAAAAATCGTTTCTGAAACTCTTGTAGCGTTATATAAGTCTGGCGTTGCAATATGTTTTTCTTCAGCGCCTGTGCTTGTAGATCTGAGAGTCCTTCTACTTTTATTTCTTTGATTAGGATCTCGCTAAATCCATCTCTAAATTCTGCTCTTCTTTTTGTTAATTCTGCGGTAGAAACTCTCTCTGTGCACATGGCTAGAATCTCATCCATTTTAAGCAGAGTGCTTTTTCTACCCTCATCTATTGCCTTACCTACATCATCGAAATCAAAAGTCCCTAATCTAGAGTCAGGTGAAATTGTAAGCATTTGATCACACACATTCTCAAAATTCGTTCTGTACTGAATCATATTAATCAGCTGACTCAGCAAGTCATCTTCCTTGGGAGGTGTGTTGTTCTGACTCACATTACACCCCAATATAACATCAGGCATAAACTCATCATAGAGCACATCAGCTGGATAGTTATTATACAATCCTCCATCGAATAGCAGCTTTCCGTCTACCATTAAAGGTTCTAAATAAAACGGATATGTTCCCGAAGTTCTGGCTGCAATGTTTAGCTCTCCAGTTCTGAAAACCACAGACTCATTGGCTTCTATATCTGACGCTACAGCTCTGTAGGGAATAAATAACTTATCGAAATCATAATCCGCTCTAGCACTAGCCGGACCAAATATCTCCGCGAACTTATAATCCATATACACAGGATCTACCAAATGCGTAGGAATGCTACTTGTCACAATAGAGGAAGGATTAAATTTCACATTGACGATACTGCCATCCGGTTCGTTTTCTCTCAAGTAAAAACTTAATGTATCTGGCAGCTCTCCTTGGCTCATAATAAGAAACTCCTGGCTCATAACTAATCCTTCTATTTCTGCTACAGAATAACCCGCTGCGTAGAACGCTCCTACTATAGCTCCCATGCTAGAACCTGTGATGTAATCTATCGGAATTCCATTTTCTTCCAGGGCCTTCAAAAAACCCACATGAGCAGCTGCAGTAGCTCCTCCACCACTTAGAACTACACCCACCTTTTGACGGTATTCCTGCGCAGAAACAGTTAAAGATGTTACTAAGAGAACAAGAAGTAAGAAAATCTGAAGGAACCGAGTAAGGCCTCTAAATTTGCTCTTCAATTTGATATTTATTCCTACCTGGTTCATTTCTAGAGATTAGCTCGGCTAAAAATCCTGCTAAAAATAGCTGTGTTCCGAGTATCATGGCTGTTAAACTAATGTAAAACGCACTTATATCGGCTATATTCTTGGCTGGGATGTCATTCAGCATACAGAATATTTTACTCCCTCCTATGTAAGCAAATCCGATGAACCCAACGATAAACATGAGTGTGCCCCACGTCCCGAATAAGTGCATTGGGCGTTTTCCGAATTTAGAGATAAAAGAAATAGTAAGAAGATCTAAAAACCCGCGAGTAAATCGTTCCATTCCGAACTTGGTAGAGCCGTATTTTCTGGCCTGGTGTGCTACTGATTTCTCTCCTATTCTCCCAAAACCATTCTGTTTGGCCATATGGGTATATATCTGTGCATTTCTCCATATACATTGATTACTCTTTTTTTATAGGCCTTTAATCCACAATTAAAATCATGTAGATGTATTCCACTCATTCTCCGAGTGGCCCAGTTGTAAAGTTTAGTAGGAACAGTCTTGGTGATAGGGTCATGGCGTTTTTCCTTCCAGCCGCTTACTACATCTAAATCATCCTCAGTAATCATGCGGTACATCTCTGGAAGTTCATCTGGAGAATCTTGTAGGTCTGCATCCATAGTAAAAACGACATTTCCACTAGCTATCATGAATCCTTCATTGAGCGCAGCTGATTTTCCGTAATTTCTAAGAAACTTTATACCTCTTACGCAAGAGTCCTGAGCAGATAGATGTTTAATCACTGACCATGAGCCGTCTGTGCTACCGTCATCGATAAAAAGTATTTCATGACTCCATTTTTGAGCATCAAAAACCTTCTTTAACCAATTATATAATTCGGTTAAAGACTCTTCTTCATTCAACAGCGGGATTACTACAGATACGTCCAAATCTCAGTGGGTTTAAGCTTTAAGCAAAGATAGTGGTTCCCTTAGAAAAAATAGTTACGAATAAGCTTTGTTTGAATGGTATATACTTAATAACTTCGCATGGGCAAGTCTCATACGACCAGCTCCTGTTTAACTCCCCCAGGATCGGAAGGTAGCAAGGGTAAATAGTCGTAGCGGTGCGATATGAGTAGCTTGCCATTTTTTGTGCCCTAAACTTTTTATGAAATCCCAGAAGTTTAAATTATAATAAATCATTCGCAGAATAATCCATCACTGACATTGATTCAGTAAATTGCCCCAATTTTAGACACCAGTTTATTGAAAAAAGTTTTACTTACAGGAGGTTCTTCAGGAATAGGATTAGCTATATGTAAACTGCTAACTCAAAAAGGGTATGATGTGATAGGCACTGCTCGAAATCCAGAGAAACACTCCGACCTCAGCTTTCCATTAATCCAACTAGACGTTACTTCTGAGGATTCCATTCTGAAAGCTTTTCAGCTTATAAGTGAAAGATGTGGTAAAGTAGATATTCTTATAAATAATGCAGGGATCGGTTTTATGGGTCCTGTGGCCTATTCAAAAGCAGAGCACATAAAACGAGCATGGGAGACCAATGTTTTCGGTCTGATGCAAGTGACTAAAGAGTTTCTTCCATTATTGCAGAAAAGTGATCGCGGGAGAATTATCAATATCGGCTCTATAGGAGGAAAAATGGGACTACCTTACAGAGGGTGGTATAGCGCTGCTAAAGGTTCTTTAGAAATATTAGGGGAATCACTGGCCATGGAGCTTAAACCTTTTGGAATAGATGTGTGCACCTTACTTCCAGGAGACGTTAGAACCGAAATAGGAGCCTCTAGACTAGAAACGAAAACAGAAGACCTTAAAGAGTACGAAGCTTCCTACATGAGAATGAAGGAGGTCCTCCAAGATGAAATGTCTCAAGCCATGCCTGCAGAGAAGGTCGCGGTTAAGTTAGAAAAATTGCTACGCAGAAAAAGATTACCCTTAAAATATTCTGTGGGGAGTTTTCTACATAAAATTACGCCAATTATTAAAAACTTGCTTCCGCAGAGATTCTTCCAATGGTTAATTTTACGGCACTATAAATAGATTTAAAATGAAAAAGATTTTAATAGCGAACAGAGGTGAAATCGCTCTGAGGATTATGAAAACTTGCAGAGAGATGGGGATAAGCACCGTGGCCGTGTATAGCGAGGCTGATAGGAATGCTCCATTAGAGTTTGGTCCAGGTCAAGCATTTTTACTCGGCCCTTATTTCTTCTGAATCTTATTTATTAAAAGATAAAATTATAGACATCTGCTTAAAACACCATGTAGATGGAGTTCATCCTGGTTATGGGTTTTTAAGTGAAAATGCAGAGTTCGCTGAGTTAGCAGAAAAAAACAACATCACTTTCATAGGACCTAAAAGTCACGCTATGAATCTAATGGGAAGTAAACTAGCCGCTAAAGCTGCTGTGAAAAAGTTTGGCATCCCTATGGTTCCTGGTACAGATGAAGCTGTAGAAGACCCAGAGGAAGCATTAAGAATAGCAAAAGAAATAGGCTTTCCATTGCTCATAAAAGCAAGCGCTGGTGGTGGTGGGAAAGGGATGAGAGTAGTCAACGAAGCATCTGAGCTTAAGGAACAGATGGAGCGAGCTATAAGTGAAGCCATTTCATCTTTCGGAGATGGAGCTGTTTTCATAGAAAAGTATGTTACTAGTCCAAGACACATAGAGATTCAAATATTAGCAGACACCCACGGAAATATCGTTCACCTATTCGAAAGAGAATGTAGCATCCAGAGAAGACACCAAAAAGTGGTAGAAGAGGCTCCATCTGCTATTCTTACCCCAGAGCTTAGACATGCGATGGGTGAAAGTGCCAAAGATGTAGCTAAATCATGTGATTATGTAGGAGCGGGAACTGTGGAGTTCTTGCTAGATGAAAATCTGAATTATTACTTCTTAGAGATGAATACGCGTCTTCAAGTAGAGCATCCTGTTACAGAGATGATTACTGGAGTTGATTTAGTGAAGGAACAAATCTTGGTCGCTCGGGGAGAAAAACTTCCGTTAAGTCAAGATGATCTTAAGATTAATGGACATGCCATCGAAGTGAGGGTTTATGCAGAGGATCCTGAGAATGACTTCTTGCCAGACATAGGAACCTTAAAAAGGTATGTTAGGCCTCAGGGAACTGGCATTAGAGTGGACGATGGATTCGAGGAAGGAATGGAGATTCCAATCTATTACGACCCCATGATATCTAAGCTCATCACTCACGCTACGGATAGAAATAACTGCATCAGCAGAATGACTAGAGCCATAGATGAATATGAAATTAACGGTATTAAAACTACTCTTCCTTTCTGCAGATACGCTATAAATCACGAGGCTTTTGTTTCAGGTAACTTTGATACACACTTCGTGAAAAATCACTTTTCACCAAAAGATTTAAAACCTAATTCTGATGAACTGAAAAGAAAAGCGGCTATTTTCATGGCTTACCTCAGTAAGAATAAAAAAGCTAGAGGTTCCGAAAACAATGACTCTCCTGAGTCTGAAACACCTACTTCTAAGTGGGCTAAGAATAGAAAGAAGTATTAATTTTTCACAAATCAGTTTAATTCTGTGCCTTAAACAGACGACTCATTTCAGGTTGAGATTAGACCTCAGGTGCACTGCGTAGCAATAAAATTGGCGTAAATTTGGTTAGAGTTACAGTAGGACCAAACCTAATGCAATCGTTTAAATTCATATTGTTCATCTTTTTCATTCTTACAGGATATAATGGAATGGCTCAAACAGACACTTCTGGTGTATGGGTAGGTTATCTCATAGAAAACGGAGACACCTTATTAGTTTCAGTAACACCAGAGGCCAACATCATCTCATACTCAGACGCTAATTACAGAGAATCCAGAAACTATAAAAAAGCACTTAGAAGAGTAAAGAAAGTATATCCCTATGCCATGCTCGCTTCTTATATGTATGAAGATTACATGATTAAAATCGATGAATTCGAAAAAAATAAGGATAGAAGAAAGTACTTAAAAGAAGAAGAAAAAGCATTAAAAGAAAAATTCGAAGGAAAAATTAGAGAGATCACAGTTCAAGAAGGTGTCATCCTAGTAAAGCTTATAGACAGGCAAACTAGCCATACCAGCTACGAGGTGCTTAAAGAGATTAGAGGCGGTGGTAGCGCATTTTTATGGCAGAGTGTAGCCAGAATATTTAGCTCAAGTTTAAAGCACCAGTATGACCCTACTGGAGACGACTGGATGATAGAAGAAATCGTACAGAGAATCAGAACAGGAGATGTAGCCGTTTCTGAATTAAATATATCAATGAATTAATCTAAAGTTCAAGTCTCACTCCTCTTAACGCCGCTCCCATTAACTTTCTCATTTTAGAATCACTACCCGAAAAATTATTTACGGTAAGGTAGAAAGGATATTTTTCTCCATCCCTAATGATATAACCAGCGTATGCCATTACTCTCCCTATATATCCGCTCTTAGCCTGAATCTGACCTCTGAAAGCCTCGCCCCACATGGACTTCACAGAAGAAGGACAAAGAAGCTTCATTCATCATCTTATTTACCTGCTCATCCTCTACCTGACTTTGCAATAAACCGGTCATAAATTTAGCCGTGATATTGTTTTTTCTAGAAAGACCGCTTCCGTCTTCTATATAAATCCCACTGGTATCCAACCCTTTCTCCTTCCAATAAGCCTTCACCGCTTCTGAGCCCCCTTCAAATGTAGCTGCTCTTCCACTGGCTTTCCCTATGTGTTTTAGCAGGACATCTGCATAGCTGTTTACGCTTTTCTTATTGAGTACTTTAAGTATCTCTATGAGCGCAGGAGATTTAGTTCGCACTAGTTCTTTGGAATGCATAAACAACGGGCCCTTCTTTTCTACTGCCGTGATAGATATTCCAGAATTTTCTATAGCCCTTTGAAGATAAGCCTGAGCAAAACCTGTCACATCGGGAATAGATCCTCTAACTTGAAAACCCTTTTTATTGGCCGGCAGCTCCCCCTTAAAGAAAACTTGATTTCCTCCATCAAGTGAATAGATAATCACATTGTCTCCACTTTTACTTCCTACTTTTACCTCATTAACTAACTCTACGGAATCAGGAAGTGCTGGCTCTGTCTTTACTACCTACACTAGCCGCTCCTACTCCGGCAGTATTGAAGAATACGGTAAACTCATTATCCATAAACGAAAACCCTGGCGCTCCCGCACCATAATAATTTCCTACATCATTCAGTGCAGTAGATCCCGCATTTCTGTCTCCTTCTAAAGCGCCATCATCAATTAAAATCCTACCGTCTATTTCTGTAATGCCTTCTGCTTTTATAGCTTCTACCCATTCACCCACAAAGTCTCCATAATGATTTTTAAAATCGGATGCTCCTAACGTAGGATCTCCTCCACTTTTCACAATAACATTCCCTATTAGCTTTCCTTCCATAACCGTCCCTTGTATAGTTAAGGTGGTTACGAACTTATGGTCATACCCCAAAACCTCTAAAGCTGTGATGCTCGTTAAAAGCTTTACCGTAGAAGCTGGCGCCAAACTTTTTTCGGAATTATAGGACTGGATTTCTTTTCCAGATGGATCTAGTAGAGAAAACCCTACACTGGCATTTTTCAGTTCTTCACTATTCACGAAAGCGCTTAAAGCATCTGCAGATTCTTGTGCTGAAGAGAAATTCGCCATTCCTAGAAACAGTACAAGTAGTAAAATTGACCTCATAATTAAAAGTTATCTTGGTTAGTAACCCGTTTAAAATCCAAGTATAATTATCGTTCATTTTTAACTACATACATAGGTAATGAGATAAAATATCAAAACGCTAATGAGGAAAAGATTTTCGTGAAACGACCAGCGCATTAGCTCTAGATGAAAGACAAATAAGCGACAGATTACTTTAAAACTTCCATCCAGAGTACCTCGCTTTTTTCTTCAACAACTACCGAAATAACCGGTTGATTTCCTTTCCCCTCGTAAAAATCATAGACCACTGCGTTTTTCTCTTTTAACCATTCTGCTGGTTCTATACTCATATTCCAATCTCCCTTCGCTTTTCTATGTGCTCCGTTTACTGTCTTTTCGAAAAACTGAAAAAACTTCTCTTTATTCTGGCCACTTATTTCTACCGACTCCGAAAAAATCAACGGCTTAATAACCGTTAAATCATTAGTCATACAAGCCTGTATGACTGCAGAAATAATAGTAGAAGTAGATACTGACATTGGATTTTCTTTTGAGGTCCAAAACTAGGATTTAAAAATTATCCACAGCCGAACATCCCCCTATTTAAAATCAATTTTCCTTTTACCTTTACTCACTATAAATCATTAATCAGATTATGAAATTTCTCACCTCACTTTCATTACTAACTATACTAGCGCTCTTAGCTCTGGCTTCGTGCACTGCGAATAAGAAAACCACACCAGCAGCAGAACTTCTAGAAGAACCTACCGTATGTGACTTCGTAAATCCATTCGTAGGAACTGGAGGTCACGGCCATACTTACCCAGGAGCTACTATGCCATTCGGGATGGTGCAGTTAAGTCCAGACACGCGGCTTACGGGATGGGATGGCTGCGGTGGATACCATGATTCAGATTCTTTGATATACGGATTCAGTCACACACACCTGCAGGGAACTGGAATCTCTGATTATGGTGATGTTCTTCTGTCGCCTACAAATAGCGCTGTGCATCAAGGAAAAAACTGGGGGGAGAGGTACAGAAGTGCATTCCGAAAAGAAACTGAAAAAGCCTCTCCTGGATACTACTCTGTTTTTCTGGATGACCAGAATATAGAAACCGAATTAACGACTACCACCAGAGTGGGAATTCACAAATACCACTTAACTAATCAAGCTGATAGTTTCACTGTATTTATAGATTTAGCACACAGAGACCCGCTAATTGAATATCAATTTTATCCGTTGAATGATTCTACTGTAGCCGGAATGAGAGTTTCTAAAGAATGGGCAGAAGAACAGCATGTTTACTTCGTAGCAGAGTTTTCCAGACCATTTACCTATACAGATCAGACCTTCGAAATCGTTTATGAGGAACTGGATAATGGAGAAATCAGAAATTACCAAGAGATGGTTCCTGTGTTCCCGCTAGTCTTTAATCAAGGAGCTGATTTAATGTAAAAGAAAAACTTTCACCAGTAGATATTGAAAGTTTGTTGCAAAACTTAAAAACAGAAGCTCCGCATTGGGATTTTGGGAGATATAAAACAGCGGCTAAAAAAGCGTGGTTAGAGGAATTGAGCAAAATAGATATTGCAACGCAGGACACTGCCATACTACAAAATTTCTACACGGCACTTTATCACTCCTACACCGTACCGAATACGTTTACAGATGTAGACGGAAGATACAGAGGCGTGGATATGGAAACACACTCTGCCACTGACCATGAGCAGTACACGGTATTTTCTCTATGGGATACATTTAGAGCTTCGCACCCACTTTACACCATTACGCAGAGAGATAAAACTAAAGATTTCATACACTCATTTCTGAAGATGTACGATCAGGGAGGAGACCTCCCAATGTGGGAGCTCGCAGGAAATTACACGCACTGCATGATAGGGTATAATGCTGTGCCTGTAATAGTAGACGCATACATGAAGGGGATTACTGATTTCGATACGCAGAAGGCGTTGGAAGCCATGGTAAAAACCTCAGAAGCAGTAGAATTCGGAAAAGAGCATTTTAGAGAGAAAGGATATATCTCTATGGAAGATGAAGGAGAATCTGTGTCTAAGAACTTAGAGTATGCCTATAACGACTGGTGCATAGCCATTTTTGCTGAAGCGCTAGGAAACATGGAAGTGGCAGAGACCTATTACAGAAGTGCACAGAATTATAGAAATACTATAGATGGAGAAATTGGTTACTGCAGAGCCAAGAGAAATGGAGATTGGATTTCACCGTTCGATCCTTCTGAGGTAAATTTCAATTTTACAGAAGCCAATTCTTACCAGTACAGCTTCTTCGTTCCTCAAGATGTGGATGGATTAATAACCCATGTAGGAGGCGAGAAAAGATTCAATGAACTGCTAGATAAACTCTTTACAGCCCCTATGGATTTAGCAGGAAGACACCAGCCAGATATTACCGGTTTAATAGGCCAATACGCCCATGGAAATGAGCCTAGCCATCACATGGCCTACTTATATAATTACTCTGGACAGCCATGGAAAACGCAGTACAGAACTCAAGAAATTTTAAGGGACCTTTACTCTCCTACTCCCGATGGTCTCAGTGGAAATGAAGACTGCGGCCAGATGAGCAGCTGGTACGTACTCTCTGCTATGGGAATATACTCTGTAACTCCAGGAAGCAGGGAATATGCCCTGAGCGCGCCTATTATAGACAGTGCTGCCATTCATCTAGAAAACGGAAATACGTTTTCTATCTCTACTTCTATGCTGGAGATGGAACTAGAAGAAATAGCCCCTAAAGAGAAAAGAAGGTATATCTCTAGCGTGAGGTATAACGGAGCCGACTGGCCAAACTCATACATCACTCATGATATGATTATGGAAGGCGGAGCATCTTGTCATTTGAACTGTCCCCTAGTCCCAAATACAATCATGGGGAACGGCACCAAACAAACCGCCCTACCTCTAAAATAGATGGTTTTGATATTACCATGGCTCCCACCATTACTGTTGAGAGAAGTTTTCTAGATGAAACTACCGTGACCATCTCTTCTGAAAAAGGAGCACGGACAGAGTATAGAACTACTGCAGTAATAGATACGACTGATTGGGAATTATATACCGAGCCATTTAACATAAATGAATCCATGACGATAGAAGCTAGGAGCCAAAAACAAGTGGCCTCTGCTAGCGGAATAGTGAAAGCTATAGTTATAAAAAGAAAAGCCGACTGGGCCATAGAACTTTTCTCTGAGTATAACAATCAATACACTGGTGGTGGAGACATGGCGCTGATAGATGGAATAAGATCTAGGCCTGATTATAAAAGCGGTGATTTCCAAGGGTACTGGGGAGAAGACCTAAACGCCATAGTGGATTTGGGAGCTAAAACAGCCATATCATCTATTCACCTCAGCTACTTAAAAGATACCAAGCCTTGGATTTTCCCACCAAGCGCAGTAGTAATAGAAACTTCTGCAGACAAAGAAATCTGGGAGCCATACTCCAGCATTACATTCTCTTTAGAGCCACTAGAAGAAGATGTGGAACATGGATTAGCAGGAGCAGAAATATTCACTCTAGCGCGCTATGTAAGAGTAAAGGCAGTTAATTGGGGTCCTATGCCAAGCTGGCATATAAGCGCAGGAGAAACTCCATGGATTTTTGTAGATGAGATATTGATTGATTAAGATATAATCGAGGTTACTAAAAAGAAAAGACAGAAATATGAAATTTAAAGTTTCAAGAAGTTATACTAGAGTAAACGCAACTAATCGGGGCCTATTCCGTATTTGCATTTGAGCGTGGAAAACATTCCATATATTTTTGTTGAATGAAATCTAATAGATTAGACTTATTTAAATTGTAACTTAATAGTTGCTCTCAAACAATCCCGTAATGAAAAAATTATTTGCATTTATATTATTGATTTTTACAATCTTATTTACGACAGAAGCCCTCTCTCAAACCACCTTTACGGGTGTCATAAGTTACGATTGGGCTGAGGCTGGAAACTGGGACAATGGGCTTCCTGCCATGGGCAATGACGCCACTATTCCCTCTGGATCCACTGTTATCATACGGATGGGACATCTTCAACGACGGGAATCATCAATCGAAATCTCACAGCGGGACCATCTACAACTACGGGAATATCAACAACTACGGGACCATCGAGAACGGCGGGCCATCTACCAACTGACGGGACCATCTACAACGACGGCGGGACCATCATCAACGAGCGGGACCATCTTCAACGACGGCGGGACCATCTATAACGACGGGACCATCGACAACGACGGGACCATCGACAACAACGGGGGCATCTTCAACAACGGGGGCATCTTCAACAACTTCGGGACCATCGTCAACTACGGGGGCATCTTCAACAACTTCGGGAATATCAACAACAACAACGGCGGGAGCATCAATAACGGCGGGATGTCAACACTCGGGAAATCAACAACACGGGACCATCGACAACACGGCGGGAGCATCAATAACGACGGGACCATCGAGAACGAGCGGGACCATCAACCAATGCGGCTTCTGGGGTGGAGGCGATCCAATATTTAACCTCT
Organism: Flavobacteriales bacterium UBA4466; assembly: GCA_905182895.1. Classification (GTDB taxonomy): domain Bacteria; phylum Bacteroidota; class Bacteroidia; order Flavobacteriales_D; family Sanyastnellaceae; genus ASP10-05a. Next base: position 104,509 of record CAJJDD010000002.1, on the reverse strand, counting down.
ACACACCATGTGCTGGGCCAGGTTGTACAGATACTACGGCATGTAACTACGATGCCACTGCAACAATCGACGACAGTTCTTGTGAGTTTACTTCTTGCGCTGGTTGTACCTATTCAGCTGCTACGAACTACGATTCGACTGCAAGAAGTAGACGATGGGTCTTGCATATATTCAATTGGTGATTGTGTTGAGAATACCATAGATAAATGGTGTTTAAGTAGAGACTTAGAATCAGGATGGAACATGATTGGGAGATGGATACTACTCAGATTTAGATTGCAACGACAGTGACGATACTATATATCCGGGAGCGATCGAAATACCAAACAACGATATTGATGATGACTGTGATAGTGAAATTGATGAAAATTCTGATTGTACAGAAGGCGCAACACAAGCTTGCGGTTTAAACAACAACGGAACTCAAACCTGCACAAGCGGAGCTTGGGGAAGTTGTAATGACCCAGATGTTTGCACAAATGGCTCTCAAGAAACAATAGCCTGCGGAAACAATAATAGCGGAACGCAAACGAGAACCTGCGCAAATGGTTCTTGGGGATCTTGGGGATCTTGCACAGGTGAAGATGGCGAGGATTGTATTCTTTACGAATGTGATTGTGCAGACGGTATAGACAATGATGGTGATGGACAGATAGACTGTGACGATTCAAATTGTGCATCTGCCCCTGAATGTGTCGATTGCATTGCTTACGAATGCGATTGTGCAGACGGTATAGACAATGATGGTGATGGACAGATAGACTGTAACGATTCAGATTGTGTATCTGCCTCTGAATGCGTTGATTGTACCCTTTACGAATGCGATTGTGCAGACGGTATAGATAATGAGGGTGATGGACTGATAGACTGCGACGACCCAGATTGTGCATCAAACCCAAGTTGTTCAGGAGGAACTGGCGGAACCATTTTTACCGGTGTCATAAGTTCAGACTGGCACACTGAAGGTAACTGGGATAATGGATTTCCCGGTCCGGGGAACGATGCTACTGTTCAATTGGATCAAATGTGATTATAAGGGATGGTTTAGACATTGATTACACCTTGCACAACGAAAGCAACACTTGTTAATGAAGCATCTATAGTTGTCACCGGAACCATTGAAAACATTGGGAATATATCAGCTTATGGAACTGCGCTAATTGAGATTCAACCAAGTGGTAGTATCATCAACTTATCAGGAGTCATTTCTAATTATGCGAGTATTTATAATGATGGATTTATTTATAATGATGGTTTCATTGATAATGAGGGGTATTTTTTGATCCATGATTCGGGTGCGGTTGTAAATGAGCCAACAGGATTTATAGATAACAGTGGGGAGGTTTTTAATGATGGGGCTGTTGAAAATAGTGGGCTCATCAACCAATGCGGTTTTTGGAATGGTTCAGATCCAAATGGAAATCCTTTGGAAACTGCCGCTTGCCAGAATGAAATTGATTGTACCCTTTACGAATGTGATTGTGCAGACGGTATAGATAATGAAGGTGATGGACTAATAGACTGTGACGATCCAGATTGTGCATCTGCCCCTGAATGTGTCGATTGCATTGCTTACGAATGCGATTGTGCAGACGGTATAGACAATGATGGTGATGGACAGATAGACTGTAACGATTCAGATTGTGTATCTGCCTCTGAATGCGTTGATTGTACCCTTTACGAATGCGATTGTGCAGACGGTATAGATAATGAAGGTGATGGACTGATAGACTGCGACGACCCAGATTGTGCATCAAACCCAAGTTGTTCAGGAGGAACTGGCGGAACCATTTTTACCGGTGTCATAAGTTCAGACTGGCACACTGAAGGTAACTGGGATAATGGATTTCCCGGTCCGGGGAACGATGCTACTGTTCAATTGGATCAAATGTGATTATAAGGGATGGTTTAGACATTGATTACACCTTGCACAACGAATGCAACACTTGTTAATGAAGCATCTATAGTTGTCACCGGAACCATTGAAAACATTGGGAATATATCAGCTTATGGAACTGCGATAATTGAGATTCAACCTGATGGTAGTATCATCAACTTATCAGGAGTCATAGAGAATTATGCGAGTATTGAAAATTTTGGATTTATTTATAATGATGGTTTCATTGATAATGAGGGGTATTTTTTGATCCATGATTCGGGTGCGGTTGTAAATGAGCCAACTGGATCTGTAGATAATAACGGGGACGTGATTAATCTAGGGGTGGTTGAAAATTTGGGTGTAATCAACCAGTGTGGCATGTGGCAAAGTTTAGATCCAAATTTTAATCCTTACACAACTGAAAACTGTGACCCTAATTTAGGATGTACTGATATGACTGCGTGTAACTTCAATGCACAAGCAACTATAGATAATGGCTTTTGCACCTATCCTGGGTGTAACAATGTTGCAGCATGCAACTACAATTTATTCGCAGGTTGCGATGATGGATCATGTGTATTGCCTGATGGATGCACTGATTTAACAGCGTGTAACTATGATTCAGCAGCAACTTGTGATGATGGGTTATGCACCTATCCAGGATGCACTGATTTAACAGCGTGTAACTATGACCCAGCCGCAGGTTGCGATGATGGATCATGTGTATTGCCTGATGGATGCACTGATTTAACAGCGTGTAACTATGACCCAGCCGCAGGTTGCGATGATGGATCATGTGTATTGCCTGATGGATGTACTGATTCAACAGCGTGTAACTATGATTCAGCTGCAATCTGTGATGATGGATTATGCACCTACCCAGGTTGTGCTGATTCTATAGCATGTAATTTTGATCCGACCGCAGGATGCGATGATGGATCATGTTATTATTGCTCATGTGCTGGACCATCGTTGGTGTCATTCAATTACGAGTTTGACTATTATGTTGCCGAGGCATCTGCAAATATTTATGATGAAGCAGGGAATCTAATAGCTAATTTGATGTACGTTGAAGATGGTAGTCTTATCGTCGCAGATGGAGAGTTTCCTGACCAGCTCCAGTTTGATGTTAATGGAAGCGATCCAGAATTAGAAGGATATTACTTAATAGGACAAACTATTTCATTGTCTGAGGGTACTTATACTCTCGAACTCTCAGATAGCTATGGGGACGGCTGGATATGGGAGAATGTTTATGGAGGTGTTTTTGTAGAATCTTCAGAAGGCTTTTTGTTAGACCTTTTCTGGGATGATTCGAATGCCGGGGACGTTCTTATTGGAACCTTTTATGTAGAAGGCGGCGCCAACAATAGTGCTTGTGGTTGTATGGATCCAATGGCATGTAACTTCGACCCAGATGCGCTGTATGACGATGATTCATGTCAACTAATTAATGGGTGCATAGATTCAACGGCATGTAACTACGATTCTGTTGCAACGTGTGATGATGGGTCATGTGAATTTATTTCCTGTAATAGTGGCTGTACTTATCCCTCAGCAACGAACTACGATTCGGCAGTCACGATAGATGATGGGACTTGTGTATTTGAGTGCCCAGACATAGCGTCAGACAACCAAGAGGCTTTTGATGCTGGTGTAGCCTCTGTGTGTCCTGGAGATTTTTCTGGTGACGGTAATGTAAACGTAAGTGACTTAGGTGGCTTCCTTGGGGCTTTCGGTACTCCATGTTCAACATCAACTTTATTAGGCTGTATAGATTCTACAGCTACAAACTATAATGCTTTAGCTAATACAGATGATGGGTCTTGTGAATATGATTCTGATGTAACAGAAATAATCAACTTTGACATTAAGAATATAAACTTCACTCAGATTGGAGAGACCTATGAAGTTTCAGTCACATTAACAGATCCCATTATAAGCCTACAGGGAACAGATATTGGATTGACTGTGAACTTAATAAGCTCTGCATCCAGCGTTTCAATAACACCAACAATGTTATACTGGGATTCAGAAAACTGGGACGACACCAAAGTATTCACAATTGAGGCTGTAGCAGAGATCCCAAATGATTTAGTCAACATTGTTTCAGTTGATGTCATCACTAATTCTGAATTGTACCAGAATTTCTTACCTACTTTTAATGTGAGCGCCAACCCTATCACGGGACCGTAAGCTGATAGTAATAGAAACAGTGCCTCATAAAATTTGTACTGGATGGTAATCATAATTTCTAACCTCATTTTAACCAAATATTATTGGCTGAAATGAGCTTAAGGACCGAGTTTAACTGCACAAACTGATAGGTATATAAAGACCTTGAAAAAAGAGAGATAATTTGAAATTAGTTTAGCCATTTAATGCTAATTCATAAAAATTAAGCCTACTCTTGTTATAATTTACAGATGCGCTATTTCATACACCTAGGATTTGACGGCACCCCATACAGAGGTTGGCAGAGACAAACTAAACCTCGAAACACAGTACAGGAAGGTTATAGAGGATGTTCTCTCTAAAGTATTTAAGAAAGAAGTGACTGCAAACGGCTGTGGAAGAACTGATGCAGGTGTTCACTCTAGTCAGTATGTGGTTCAAATAGAATTGGATGAAGACCCTTCATTTGATTTAATGTTCCGCCTAAACAAGAATTTACCTGATACGATTGCTGTTTTTGAAATATTTGAAGTAGACAATAAGCAACATGCTAGACATAGCGCTGTATCTCGTACCTATGACTATTTTATTCATTTAAAGAAGGATCCTATTCTTATTCGCTACAGCTCGTTCTATGAGGATTTAACATTGGACTTCGACCTCATGAAAAAGGCTGCGGGGCTTATCTTAGAAACGAAAGATTTCAGACCGCTTTGCAAACAGCCCGATGTATATAAAAACACGTTATGCAGAGTAACGAATTCTGAATTATTCATCAATGAAGATAAGGGACGACTGCGGTTTACCATCACCAGTAATCGGATTCCTCAGAGGTATGGTTCGCTACTGTGTTTTCTTCTTATTACAGGTGGGAAGCGGTAAAATGACCTTGGAAGAATTTGAGGAGATTTTGAAGCGAAAAAAACAACTGAAAGACAAGCAGCCAGCCCTTCCGAATGGCCTGTTTCTGAGCAGGATTGAGTATCCATTTCTAGAGCTAAAAGATTCACACCACTTAATAAAGATGTTGAAACTAGGCTTGGAGTAGTCGGTTATGGGTAGTATAAATGGATCACACTATGAACAAGAAACCTTTTACAGAAAACTATCGGGTAGATCTACTTCCTTCCCCAATAAATAGAAGCTACTCCTCCAAAAAGCATTTTCTGCTCTATCTCTCTATAACCACACTCCTTCATAATTCCTTTAAACGCCTCACCCTCTGGAAAAGCGTCTACAGACTCGGGAAGATAAGTATAAGCTCTAGCGTCTTTACTCACCAGTTTACCAAAGAAAGGCATGATCCTTTTAAAGTAAAATCCGAATAATTGTTTAATCGGAAATACTTTTGGCTTCGAAAATTCAAGCACTACACATAAAGCATTTGGTTTGATTACTCTATACATATCCTGTAATCCAGGCTTTAAGTTTTGGAAGTTTCTCACTCCAAAAGCTACCATGGTAGCGTCAAACGTATTGTCCTCAAACGGCATGTTCTCTGAATCACCCTGAACCATATCTATTCTATCAGATAGATTTTTCTTGGTTATTTTCTTTCTTCCTACCTCTAACATACCGTTAGAGATATCTAATCCAGTTATTTTTCCGGTAGAAGGAAGACCGTTTTTTATGCTTTGCAATGCGAAATCTCCTGTGCCTGTGGCCACATCTAAAATACTACCTGGGTTCTCTTTCTTAAGAATATTTATAGCTTTCTTACGCCATAACTTATCTATTCCTAAAGAGAAAAAGTGGTTCAGAAAATCATAGCTGTGTGCTATGTTATCGAACATCTCAGCTACTTGTTCTTTCTTACTCGCCTCATTACTATACGGAGTTACTTTAGTTCCCAAAATATTGTTTTTCTTAATTAACCGACCATCGTATGACCTTCGGCATATTTAAAATTCTTACTTATAAGCTTTCTTCCCAAAGCGAAGGCTACCGTCAGTGTTCCCACCCTTCCCACGAACATGCTCACGGCCAGTACCATTTTTCCCACATCAGTTAAATCGGGAGTTATACCCATGGAGAGCCCTACTGTTCCCATAGCAGAAACCTGCTCGAAAACTAAGGCTAACATACCATCTTTATGCGTGTTAAGTATCTCGATTTCTGATATACTTAAAATGAAAATTCCTACCGCATTTCCTACGATAAATATAACCAACACCCCATAAGCTCTAGATCTTAGCGCAGCTGGAATAGTTCTTTTAAATAATGACGTGTGTTTCAAACCCTTAATAGTAGCGGTAACATCTGCCAGAATCACTGCGAATGTGCTGGTTTTAATCCCTCCGCCCGTGGAGCTTGAAGATGACCCTATGAACATTAGAATAATCATCAAGAAAAGCATAGGCGCTCCTATGGAACCGATATCTACAGTATTAAATCCAGAAGTTCTAGTCACGGATTGAAAAAGGGAAGTGATAATGGCTTCTACTGGTCCTAAATCAGCTAAGGTATTGTTATACTCCAAGCAGAAGTATGCCAGGGCTCCTACTCCTACCAAAATAAGCGAGAAATAGAGCGCTATCTTAGTGCTGAAAGAAATGGTTTTCCAGGGCTTCTGAAGTCGCTCTCTAAGATTCTTAGGGTCGAATAAATCAAATATAGCCACCATTCCCAATGCCCCGAAGAACACCACAAACGTGACTACTAAATGCACTAAATAGTTAGTTCCTACACCAGATTCCATATCAGCTAATCCATCGGTAAACAGTGATATTCCAGCATTGTTAAACGCTGAAACAGATAAAAATATGGAGTGGTAAATTCTGTCTCCTAGCGTAGCAAACATGTCCTGACCCCAAACCGCAAATAACATTAGCGCTCCCAGTATCTCTATTCCTATACTGCAAGCCACCACTTTCCCGAGCATAGCTCGTGCGTTAAGAGCTGTTTCTTTATTCACGAAATCTTCTATCACATCATGCTGCTTCACCTTAAACCCAAGCCTACCTGCAAATGCCATAAAGTAACCAAAAGCTATGATATTCAACCCACCAAGCTTGATTAGAATCAGAATAATAACTTGACCTCTAAAGGTGAAAAAATTAGCTGCATCCTCTACCATTAAACCGGTTACGCAGGTAGCACTTGTACTCGTAAACAAAGCATCTACGAACCCCATTCCATTGAAAGTATGAGTCATTTTAGGGAGCATTAACAGCACTGTTCCTATAAATATAAGCAGTAAGAAACTAAAAATAAAGACCATGGCTGGATGGACTTTAACCGAAGAGAAGAGCCTCCCTCCTTTCCCAGATGTAATAAGGATAGTAAAGAAAAAATACAACTGAATGAGGACATTAGAAATGTCTGTATAATCAGATATACTAGAACTTTTAGCTAATTCTTCTAGTAGGAATACTCCAAATATATTGTAGCTTATTCCTTCTACTACAAGAGTGAGTATGACTAGGGACTCTAGCCAGTTTTTCTTGATGAACTCCCTGGGGTTAAATTCGTAAATCCATCGAATAAAAAAGTAGAGAGAGTAGAATACAAAAGAAGCCTCTATGATTCCGAGGAGAAATTTCTTTTCATCTGCCGAATGATCAAATCCATAAAGAAAGCCCAACACTATTAATGCAGTGAAAGAAATAATTACATGGGAAATACGACAAATAAGCAGTACCTGAGATTTATTCTCATATAAGAAAAAATTCGCCTTTTCTCTGAGATTGCTAAAGGACATCCAGTTGGTTTTCTGAAGCTAAAATTAGCTCTTCTTTATTAATAGGAACCACCCCTACTTTTTCACAGACTAATCCTCCCGCTAAATTAGACAGCTCTGCGAGTTCTTTTATATTCGCCCCTCTAGCCAGGCAGAGAGCCGCTACGCTAATAACGGTATCTCCAGCACCTGACACATCTACTATGTCTCTGTGGTGAGCAGGAAGATGAATAAAATTACCGCCTTCATTTATGACCACTCCATTCTCCGAAAGAGTGACAAAGGAAATTTGATTTTCTAATTCTCCTTCTAGCGCTTCAATAGCCGCCTTTAACGATTCCAAATTATCACCGCTCACTTCAAGGTTCAGCCCTTCATTAATTTCTTTAAGATTTGGCTTGAATAAAGTGACTCCTTTGTACGATAAAAAGTGCTTTAACTTAGGATCTACCGCGGTAGGAATATTACCTTTCTTGCAGAGCTGGATACATTTTGTAATCACATTACTAGTCAGCACTCCTTTATTATAATCTTGAAGAATTAGAACGTCTATCGAATTTGCATTTACTATTTCTTCTATTCGGGACAGAAGTTTGTTTTCTTCATCAGCAGTTAAGTCATGAGTACTTTCCTCGTCTACTCTTAAAAGCTGTTTTCCCTTATCTAAAACCCTCGTTTTTTGTGTGGTTTTTCTATCCTTAGATAGAATAATTCCATTTTCAGAAAAACCTCTTTCACGCAGAAGGCCTAAAAACCTTTCCGATTTCACTTCGCCTATCACTGAACAAATAATAGAATTAGCGGCTAAAGTCATCACGTTTAAAGCCACGTTGGCAGCCCCGCCTAATCTATAGACTTCCTCATCAATTTTTAAGACAGGAACTGGAGCTTCTGGAGAAATTCTATCTGCGCTACCAGACAAGTAGGCGTCTATCATCACATCGCCTACTATAAGCACATTCGCTCCTTGAAAACTGTTTACTATAGACTTATAATCCACAGGCTTAGTTCTGTTTTTTTAATTTACCAAATGCTAGAGACGGACCTTCTGCTAGCCTCTACTAGCATCTCTTCACTAGCTGCGTATGAAAGTCTAAAACATTCAGCCGCACCGAAAGCATCTCCTGCTACTAGAGCTACATTCTCTGCTTGTAAAAGATACATGCATAGATCAGAAGACGTGTTAATCTCCTTCCCATCATCAGTTACAGTTCCGAGTAATTCCATACAGTTAGGAAAGATATAAAAAGCTCCCTCAGGTACGTTTAACTTTAACCCCGGTATTTCACCTAATTTCTCTAGCATCATATCTCTTCTTTTAAGAAAAGCATCTTTCATGTAAGAAACCGAAGACGGATCTGCCAAAACTGCAGCTTTAGCAGCCATTTGACTCACACCAGATGGAGCAGAGGTAACCTGGCCTTGCATTTTAGAACAAGCCTTAGCTATCCATGTTGGCGCTCCTAAATAGCCTATCCTATATCCGGTCATAGCGAAAGCTTTACTCACACCGTTCACAGTAATTACTTGGTCAAAAATGCCAGGAATAGTTCCTAAACTAGCATGCTCTCCTGTATAATTAATATGTTCATATATCTCATCAGATACCACAAAAAAGTCTGGCTTAGACTTGATCACTTCTGCTAAAGCTGTTAACTCATCTTTACTGTAAACAGAACCTGATGGATTACAAGGCTGATGTAGATAATCATTGCTTTGTTTTATGGCGTAATCGCCGCTTCTAATTGTGATGGTGTAATTTTAAAATCATTTTCTATTTGGGTAGGAATAATTACTGGAACTCCTCCTGCCAATTGAACCATAGCAGCATAACTCACCCAAAACGGAGCTGGCAACAACACCTCATCTCCTGGATTCACTAATGCATAAACGATATTACTTATAGTCTGCTTAGCACCTGTACTGACCACTATTTGGTCTGGTGTATACACTAAGTCATTGTCTCTTTTAAACTTATGGCAAATAGCCTCTCTTAATTCTCCATACCCATTTACTGGTGGATAATGAGAGTAATTATCATCTACAGCCTGCTTGCACGCCTCTTTCACGAAGTCTGGAGCATTAAAATCAGGCTCACCTAAACTCAAAGATATTAACATCTTTTCCAGATTCTTTTAATTCTCTACTCATTCTTGCCATGGCCAAAGTAGCCGACTCAGGAAGACGATTAAGTAAATCAGAAACATAGGTTTTAGTACTCATGGTATTATTTTATTTAAGTGGAGTTAACTACTCATTTATGCGTTACAAAGCTATTAAACCTCCAATAAAAAGCACGTTACTTTCTTAAGTTTTCACTTACTTTTTCCAACAAAAAAAGGCGACCCAAATGGATCGCCCTAAATCAAGCATTAATTATGCTAAAAAATTATCGAATTACACTAATTCTTTTAGTGATCTCAGAAACTCCGCTAGTAGCCTTAACCACGTAGCTACCTATTTCTAAGCTCGTTACATCAACCACCTCTTTAAATGAATTAGAAGTAAATGACATTACTTCTTTCCCTAATAAATCGTAAACTTGAACATTCACCGCTCCGGTAAATCCTGAAAGACTCAGAGTAGCCCAATCAGATGACGGGTTAGGATAAACATTAATATCTGCGTTTTCAGCATCTGCTTCAGATACATTAACTGCTCCTAAAGTAACGCCCGTGTCTACAGCGTTTACTGCTGCAACGAAACTCTCGAAAGTAGTTTGATTCCATGGGTCTGCTACTATCACTCCATCACTTGGTCTGATAACATTAACTGTAGGAAATCCTAACGGCCAATATTCACCTCCAGATAACTGCAGAGGACTTTCATTTACGATAGGGTAAGTAACTCCTGTTATCCAATCACCTATTGTACTTGGACCAGTTCCTTCTAAATCGGCTTGTGTCGTTTCCGCATCTGCCTCATAAAAAACAACCCTCACCTGATTAGTTCCGTTTGGACCATATGCCTCATGAACCTCTTGTAATGTATGAGAATCGTGCATAGCCCAACAAGGACCACACCATGTAGCAGAACAGTCTAGTATAGCCACATATCCTTGGTCAAGGATATCAGCATAAAGACTAATCTCGTTACCACCAATATCAGTAACAGTAAAATCTGGAGCTGTAGCTCCGATTTGGGCATTAATACTTACTGCGCTAATTACCGCAGTAAAAAAGAATAAAATTTTTTTCATTTTGATTTGGAAATTAAATTAAAGAAAGCGTCTGTAAAAGATAAATCAGAAAACACAACTTATTGTAAACCTAACCTTATAAACCTACCTTATCCATCGTTTTAAACCCACCCACCGCACTTAAAATCAGCATTCCTATAAAAGTCAATAATGCATTAATTATTATCAGCTCAGCCCCGAATCTATACCCTCCGAATAAACACTGTTCTGCCACTTGGCCCTCTAGTGCTCTAAAAGAAGTATACCACAAGAACACCGTAATTGCCACTGAGCTCAAACAAACTAAAGGAACCCAACTGTCAGACACTTTAAGTTTAGTAAATAACCCAAAGAAGTAGAGGCCTATAAGCGGACCGTAAGTAAAACCAGCAAGAAATATGATCTGAAATATCGCACTTCTATCGAATGTTTTGTCTAAAATTAGAATGACCACAAATAACACTGCAGACATTATTATATGTGTTCTTTTTCGCACTCTTTCCTGATCTAAAACTGATTTAGACCCTATGTCTAAAAAATCCACACTTACAGAAGTGGTTAAAGAAGCTAGCGCAGAATCAGCACTAGAATAAGCCGCCGCTATCAATCCAAGCAAGAAGAAAATAGCTACAGACATTCCTAATCCCGAATTCAAAGCTATTTTACTGAAAAGTAAATCTGTTCTTGGAACTCCATCGACAACAGGCACTTCTACTCCCGTCTTACTAGCATACATATAGAGTAGAGCACCTAAACCTAGAAAAAATAAATTCACGAAAACCAGCACAGCGGTAAAACTCATCATGTTCTTCTGTGCTTCTTTGGCTGATTTACAACTTAGATTCTTCTGCATCATATCCTGATCTAGGCCTGTCATGCCGATAGCTATGAACATTCCTCCGAAAAAATGCTTGTAAAAATAATTTCCGCTTAACCAGTCGTCCATAAAGAAAATCTTCGCGTATTTGCTATCTCCGACCTGACTGAACGTTTCCGAAATGCCTTCGAAACCCAAACCTACAGAAAGAAAGTAAATCGTCAAACCAAGAGAAACAAGCATAAACCCCGTCTGAAGAGTATCTGTCCAAATAATCGTTTTCAATCCTCCTTTATGTGTGTAGAGCCAAATTAATGCTATAGATAATAATACGGTAATCTCGAATGGCACTCCCCATTGTTCAAAAACTAAATACTGAAGAACATTGGCCACCAAAAGAAGTCTAATTCCTGCTCCTAACGTTCTGGAAAAAAGAAAAAATGCAGCTCCAGTTTTATGACTTACTGTTCCGAACCTCCCTTTTAAGTAGGTATAAATAGAAACTAAATTAAGCCTGTAAAAAACTGGGATTAAAACATAAGCGATCACTACATAACCCAAGATGTAACCTAAAACCATCTGCATGTAGCTAAACTCACTCCCAGCAACCTGTCCTGGAATAGAAATAAAAGTAACACCACTAAGAGATGCGCCTATCATTCCAAAGGCTACCAAATACCAAGGAGCTTTTTTTCCAGCTACAAAAAAATCTGAATTAGTAGCACCTTTAGAGGTCCATCTAGCTATGGCAAAGAGCACTATGAAGTATAATCCAACAAATCCTAATATAAGTCCAGGGGTCATGTGATATTTTTTTTTAATACACATGCAATTTCATAGACATTTAGAAAGTTTAAACCTCTGTCACAGATTTTTTACCCACAGAGATATACAAGTTATGCGCAGTGCATTACCTTTGAGCCATGAACAACAGTTCCTCGAGTAAATTAATAGAAGAAGCAGTAGACCAGATGTCTTCTCTTCCAGGTATAGGAAGGAAAACAGCGTTAAGACTGGTCTTAAATTTACTAGAAAGAGAAACCCATGAGATCGATAGATTTTCTAGTGCTTTCACCAAATTAAAGGCTCAAATAAAGTTTTGCGAAAAATGTAGAAATATCTCTGATGAACAGTTGTGCTCTATTTGCAACTCTAAGAGTCGCGATCAATCTCAGATATGTGTCGTACAGGACATCAGGGACATATTAGCTATAGAAAGCACCTCTCAATATTTCGGAGTTTACCATGTTTTAGGCGGAGTGATCTCTCCTATGGACGGTATAGGACCAAATGACCTTAACATCTCATCATTGATAGAACGAGCAGAAGAAAAAGCCCTCAAAGAAGTAATTATAGCCCTCAAAGGAAATATGGAAGGAGAAACTACCGGCTTTTATCTTTTCAGGAAATTAGACCCGTTAAACATCAAAGTAACCACTATCGCTCGGGGCATAGCCGTAGGTGATGACCTCGAATACGCCGATGAAATCTCATTGGGAAGATCCATCACCAATCGTTCTCCTTACTCAGACTCCATGGCCAAGTAGCATGAAACTATCCGTAATCATAGTTAATTATAACGTAGAGTACTTTTTAGAGCAGTGTATTCTTTCTGTGCTCAAGGCCTCTAATGAATTAGACGTAGACATCTACATGGTAGACAACGCCTCGGTGGATGGCTCTGTGAAAATGGTACAAGAAAAATTTCCTTCTGTTATCGTAGTGGACAACAAAGAAAACTTAGGTTTCAGTAAAGCGAATAACCAAGCTATGAGAATGTCTCAAGCTGAGTACGTTCTTCTACTAAATCCCGACACAGTAATAGAGGAGGATACGCTTAAAAAATGCATCACCTTCATGGATGAACGACCTGACGCAGGGAGCGTAGGCGTAAAGATGGTCGATGGAAAAGGAATCATCCTTCCTGAATCGAAAAGAGGTCTTCCTACCCCAGAAACAGCTTTCTATAAAATTACCGGACTAAATAAGTTATTCCCCAACTCGAAGAGAATTAACAGATATTACCTAGGCCATTTATCATTTGATGATACGAATGAAATAGAAATTCTAAGTGGTGCTTTTATGTTTATGAGAAAAAAAGCATTGGATGAAGTAGGGTTGTTAGACGAGGCGTATTTCATGTATGGAGAAGACATCGATCTCAGCTACAGAATTATTCTTGGTGGATATAAGAATTATTATTTCCCAGAAACCAGCATTATTCATTATAAAGGAGAAAGTACAAAAAAAGGAAGCCTGAACTACGTCTTCGTTTTCTATAACGCCATGGTGATTTTCGCCAAAAAGCATTTCAGCTCTAAAAATGCCGCTATCTTTTCTAGACTGATAAACATCGCTATTTGGCTAAGAGCATCCTGGTCCATACTCGTGCGATTTATTAAGAAAATCACTCTTCCTACAGTCGATTTTTTGGTGCTATTTGGACTATTCCTTTTTGCGTTGCAATGGTATGGCCAATGGCAACTAATAGACTACGATAAAGACCTAACCAATAAGGTCCTACTCGGAGTTTCTGCGGTCTACATAAGCTCACTCTTCTTCCGAGGAGCCTTTCGAAAACCATGGAAAAAGTGGAGCCTCTTTCAGTCATGTATTCTAGGTTTCGCTATTTCACTAGGGATTTATAGTTTAATGCCAGACACGATGCGCTTCTCTAGAGCCATAATCTTATTATCACCTCTTATCGCGGGAGTATACTTAATGGCGTCAAGAGGGTTATTGAACACGATCTCTAAAAAGCGCTTTCCATTTAGAACAGACAAGAGCACCCGATTCGGAATCATAGGTGATACTGCCGAGTACACTAGAGTTACAGAATTAATTTCTCAAACCAGAACTTTAGATTCTGAGTACATCCATTTCGACATCGAAAAGGAGAAGGAAAAAATCGAGCAAATAGACGAATTAATCAATGTATATAACTTGAATGAAATCGTTTTTTGCGCAGTCAATTTAAGCTCATCAGACATTATTCGATTAATGAGTTTGTCTGGTAATAAGCATATAGATTTCAAAATTGCACCGCCAGAATCTCTATATATTATTGGCAGTAATAGCATCGACAAAAAAGGAGATCTATTTATTCTAGACGTGAACTCTATTTCTAAAAACGAGAATAAAAAGAAAAAGCGAACATTCGATTTACTGGCAGGCTTACTCCTATTCTTACTCTTACCCATTCTGACCATCATGAACAGATCAGTAGTTCAATTGGTGAAAAACCTATGTAAATTAGTCCTTGGCAGCAAAACTCTGGTGGGGTATGCAGGGAAAATAAATAAGCCTAAAGACCTACCAAGCCTAAAACCATGCATCATTCCTACGGTAAAAGAGTCTGCTTCAATAGATATTATTCAGAAAATGAACATTCTATACGCCAGAGATTACAAGTGGAGAAATGACCTTTCTACACTTATTAAAAACCTAGGAAATCTAACTGTATAAAACCCTTAATATCTACGTCAATTTTGTTCTGATTACATGGCATAAATCCTTAATTTCGCAAGTCATGGTCGAAGTTCTCCGACTCACATAGTGTCTTTGCATGGTCACAATACTCACAACCTTCCTTCGAATAAATAATAACTTTCATCTGTGATATTATCCCTTATTATTTTTTGTCCGAAAACTCTAAGCATGATTGTGCCCTCTGAAATAATTGAAAATGATATAGTCAAAGTCTTAGTAAATGAAGACGGAGTCGAAGACGAAATGTATGGTATTGTTGGTATGAATACAGGGAATACAATCGGCCTGAGATATCTCAATCCCACTGAACTCTTTTATAAGAGTGCATGTGTATACGAATTAGAACACGAAACTCTCTCACCGGTTTTATTCTCCTCTGGTGAAGAATATAGCTAAAACCGAAGGTATTTCACAAACCGAATTAGACGGAATTAACGGGACAGGCAAAGAAAGCAGAGTAACTAAAGCTGATATTTTAGGTTACATCGAAAACAAGGGCTCTGCGGCTCCAGTAGCTGCACCTCAGAACCAGAACGCCAGTCCTACTCCTAAGGCAACCGAAAGCAAACCTGAAAAAGTTAAGCCACCTACATCTCAGCCCAAAGCTCCTATGATTTCTATAGGAAGTGGAGATGAGATCGTAGAAATGGACCGAATGAGAAAGCTTATAGCTGACCACATGGTCATGTCTGTAAGAGTAAGTCCACATGTAACTTCGTATGTAGAAGTAGACATGACCAATGTGGTTAATTGGAGAAACAAAGTCAAAGACAAATTCATAGAGAAAGAAGGAGAGAAAATCACCTTCACTCCTATTATTATTGAAGCTATCGCAAAGGCTATTAAGGATATGCCAGGGGTAAATGTTTCTGTAGACGGGACTAAAATCATTAAGAGAAAGCACATTAACATAGGAATGGCAGCAGCACTCCCTACAGGAAATCTTATCGTTCCGGTGATTAAAGATGCGGATACGCTGAATCTTGTCGGAATGGCGAAGAAAGTTAATGACTTAGCAAACAGATCTAGAACAAACGCTCTAAAACCAGAAGATATACAAGGTGGGACATACACCTTCACCAACGTGGGGACATTCGGTAATGTAATGGGAACCCCTATTATTAACCAACCTCAAGTAGCTATTATGGCCGCTGGAGCTATAAGAAAGAAGCCTGCAGTAATAGAAACTGAGCACGGTGACTTAATTGGAATCAGACACATGATGTTCCTTTCACACTCTTACGACCACAGAGTAGTAGACGGAATGCTTGGAGGAACATTTGTAAAACGAGTTGCTGAGTACTTAGAGAATTTTGACACTAACAGAGAAATGTAAAACTAATTAAGCCCGAATCCATTGATTAACAGGCTTAATTACTACCTTTATATTTTAAAGACGGTACTAATATTAAATCATAATGAAAAAAGGAGTAGCACTTTTATTTTTCTCTCTTCTAGTAATTGGAGTGAAAGCTCAAATATCCGGGTCCAACTTCAACTCTAAATTTATAGAAGCGAATCAACTAATGGAAGAAAAGCTTTGGAATAGAGCTTCCAATATTTGGAGTCAACTGATCTTAGAAGACCAATTTAACGGAAACGTGAACTACAAACTTGGTTACTGTCTTTTAGAAACTGCAAACAGAAAATTAGAATCTCTAAAATATCTAGAGCTAGCCGTTGAAGCAGGGATATCTAAAAATTATGACCCATTTGACCCAAGCGAGAAAAAAGCACCAATAGATTCTAAGTACTATTTATCTCGAGCTCTTCATTTAGATTATCAAATGGAGAAAGCGATAATCAATTACACTCAGTTATTGGCAGACATTCCTAGTAAGCATAGATTAGCTCCCTTAGCTGAGAGACAGATAGAGATGTGTAATCAAGCTATTTTTCAAGTAACTAATCCACAGAACTATACCATATCCAATGTAGGGAGCACTATTAACAGTAACTATAATGATTACTCCCCTGTAATTTCGCTTAATGAGAAAACACTATTCTTCACTTCTAGAAGAGTTCGAATGGACAGTACGAATATTAACATTACGGATGATGATACTGGCGAGAACAAAGAAGACATCTACGTTAGTTATAAAGATCAGGACAACGAATGGCAGAGTCCGGAACTTCTAAATATTAATACGGATGGGCATGCTGCTTCTATTAGTGTTTCGCCAGACGCCCAAACGCTTTACATCTATTTTGATCAAGGCGGAAATGGTGACATTTATAAAAGTCAACTTGTAGGAGAAAGCTGGACTACTCCTGAGCCAATGGGTTCTGATATTAACTCACCCGCCTGGGAAACACATATTACTGTTTCTAGTGATGAAAAGACATTATTCTTCATCTCTGATAGAGAGAACGGGTATGGCGGAAGAGATATTTACCAATGTGTGAAATTACCTACCAATGAATGGAGTAAAGCGTTAAACGTAGGCCCATCGGTAAATACACCCTATGATGAAGATGCTGTTTTCCTTTCGGCAGATGGCAAAACACTTTACTTTTCTTCAACGGTCATAAGAGTATGGGAGATTTCGATATCTTCTTCTCTTCCTTAGGAGATGATGGAGAATGGTCTAAACCAGAAAACATAGGATACCCACTAAACACTACAGATGCAGATGTGTTCTTTTATCCCACAGCTGATAACAATAGAGCTTATTACTCTTCTAGAAAAGAAGGCGGTTTAGGCCTTAAAGATATCTACGCAATAGACATGCCTGATTCTGAAATAGGTTCTGACTTATCTGTTCTTAAAGGTTATGTATATCCAGCAGAAGGAGAAAAACTTCCTGAAAATTGCTTGGTAGTCGTGACTAATAAAAATACTGGTGAGGTAACTGAGTATAGTGTTAGACAAAGAGATGGTAGCTACGTGGCAATCCTTCCGCCATGTATGGCTTATGAAATTGAATACTTCGTGAAGGACGAATTGGTAGAAGAAGAGTTTATTAATGTTCCATGTGAGGCAGGTTATAAAACTATTGACAGAGAAGTATTCCTTCTTCCTGTTCAACTTAAAAAAGAAGATTTAAGCCTGGCAACTGAAAGCTGAAGGAACTCCATGTGATGATGATATAGCAAAACTTCAAGAACAAATAGATCTTCTCACGAAGAAACTAATTAAGAAAAGCGTTTCACAACCTGAATCTCCTATTTCTTCTACATTCGATGAAGCAAAAGCTGAAGCCAAGTATACAAGATACTTCGTATATGATTTCAATGATTTCGGATTACAGGAGAGTAAATTCGAGGAGTTCTCTAATAATTTAAAAAAGATTATTGCTATAAAAGGTGAAGTAGAAATACTCATAGAAGCGAGTGCATCTTACGTCCTTCTTCTAGGTTTTCTAATAACAATAAATTAGCAGACTCGAGGGCCGCTAAAGCCAAAAATCAAATTATTGAAGCCACTAAGAGAAGAGGCGTAGATATAAACAAAATCACCTTTGCCAAGCCCTTAGCTAAAGTTCAAGGACCGGCATATAAAAATGACGCAAAGGAAAACAGAGCTGCTTATGAGCTTTATCAATACATTAAAGTATCGGCTAAATAATATTTTTAAATAAAGAGGGCTGTATCAGCTAACCAGACACAGCCCTTTTTTATCTTCGAATCAGACCTTTCCGAGTACCCGATCCGAAGTCTACTACTCTACCTTTTTATTAAACGCATTTAAAAAGGGTTTCGTACATAAATCCATTTCCACTTATCAACATGCAATTAAATCTCAAAAAACCTCTCGTATTTTTCGATCTAGAAACCACTGGTATTAACGTGTCTAAAGACAGAATAGTAGAAATAGCATGCGTAAAAGTAATGCCCGATGGAACTATCATCACTAGACCTGAGAAAGGTGTAGACCAGCAGAGATTTTTAGTGAACCCCGAAATACCTATTCCAGCTGAAACAGCGCAATTCATGGTATATTCGATGAACATGTAGCTGACCAACCAACTTTTAGACAAATAGCGAAAGGGTTATTCAAGTTTCTTCATGACTGTGATTTGGCCGGATTTAATTCAAATAAATTCGATATCCCTCTACTGGCAGAAGAGTTTATGAGAGTAGGTGTAGACTTTAGTATGGAAGGTAGAAATGTCTTAGATGTTCAAGTTATTTTTCACATGATGGAAAAGAGAACACTTGGTGCTGGATATAAATTCTACTGTGGAAAAGAACTGCCAGATGCCCACGAAGCTCTTCCCGATACCGTAGCCACTTATGAAATTCTTAAGGCGCAAATAGAGCGCTACCAAGATGTCGAAGTATTGAACGACAAAGGGGAACTCATAAAGCCTGTACAAAATGATATGAAGGTTTTACATAACACTAGCCAGAGGCATAAAGTAGCAGATTTTGCAGGAAGACTAGTATACGATGCCGATGGTGACGTATGCCTTAATTTCGGGAAATTCAAAGGAGATAAACTAACTGCTATCTTCGAAAAAGAAAGAGGATATTACGCCTGGATGATGAATGGAGATTTCGCTCTGTACACCAAAAAGAAACTTACTGAAGAGCATGACAAATGGAAAGCTGCTAAGACTTCCTAGCTAGCTCTAGAAACCACTTTAATTTTAATAGCTGGAAGAACCATATATGCTTTCCTTGAGCCAATAGCTTGGGGTAAAACAGTTTTTCTAGCAGCGAAATAGATAACACCACTAAATACGGTGTTCCAGACTTTTTCAGAAGCTCAAAGGTTTTAATTATGCGCGAATAATCACGAGTGATTTTCTTCTCTGTATACATCTGAAGCAAACTTCCCAGACCTTCCTTTGTTTTCTCTATGAATACGTCATTTTCTTCTAGTCCTGCATGAAGTGCTGGATTTTCTATGTGTAAAATAGAAATACCACCTTCCAATAACGCCTTTCCAAATAGCGTATCCTCATGCCCATAAATAATGAGCGTATCATCAAACGGATGGTTCTCCAAAACTTCTTTAGTAGCCAAGAAATTACCTGTCATAAAAGACCCATAAGGTTCTTTACTCCTCTCTAAAGCAGTTGCAGATTCATAAATATTTCCGTAATTCCACCTCAGCCTTAAGCCCGTCATAGGTGGTTTCTTCTGATAACTTATGCCTCCACAAATCACCAGAGAAGCATCTAGATGAGTAATGTAATTCTGTATAAACTCAGGATTAGTGAGCTGCATATCTGCATCTAAGAATAGAAGGTTTCTATGCATTGCCGCGCTTACTAGCTTATTCCTGCTCTTAGCTCTTCCTAAATTAGTTTTATTCTCTATCCACTTAAAATTAGAAAGTTCTGAGGCGGGATTTTTGCTAAAAGACGCATCATTTAGGCAGATGATTTCAAAATCAATGCCCAGCGATGAAGCCTGACGATGAACTTCTTTTACCATCAAGGAAACTTCATATTCATATACTGGAATCAGGATACTAAGCATGGCTAACCTAATTCAGTAAATTGAATAATATCATCTACTTCAGACTGAGAAACCAACTTTCCGTTTTCACATATAAGCACGCGTGAAGAGAATTTCTTCATGTAGATGTAATCATGTGTGGCCATTACTACTGGAATTCCCTGCTGGCTTATGCGGTGCAATAAACCTAAAATATCTTCTGTAGTCTTCGGGTCTAAATTTCCCGTAGGTTCATCAGCCAAAATCAACTCAGGCTCATTAATGAGCGCCCTAGCTATAGATACTCTCTGGCGCTCTCCACCAGAAAGCTCATGAGGCATCTTGAATCCTTTGGTTTTTAAACCGACATCATCCAACACCTCATCTTTTCTTATCTCCATCTTCTTCCTGTCCCTCCAGCCAGTAGCTTTCATTACAAAGAATAAATTATCCTCTACTGTCCTGTCCATCAGCAACTCGAAATCCTGAAAGACAATCCCGATTTTTCTTCTTAAAAAGGGAACTTGTTTCCTCTTCATGTTTACCAAATCATATCCACAAACACTTCCCTCTCCAGATTTTAGCTTTATTTCTCCATAAAGCGTTTTCATTAAACTGGACTTACCCGAGCCAGTTCTACCTATCAGATAAATAAACTCCCCACCCTTAATCTCTAGGTTTAATCCAGACAGGATGATATTATCCGACTGTGCTATCGTGGCATGTTTAATTTCTACTATGTTTTCTGATTCACTCATGAAGGTGCGATTTAGTAAGTGTAATGTAGAACAATGAGACGCTACTTAATATTGTGAATGAAGAATTAGTTAAGAATGAAATGGTGAAATATTCATAGATGAAATAAACGCGCAAAATTAAAATAGATAATTTAACGCCTTCAATTTTTAGGCAAGCCTAAAAATTATATATTTGCACTCCTAAATAATAATAAATGATTTCCCTAAAAAACATACTCCTGTATGTTTTCATCTTAATTTCACCTATAGCTTTCTGTCAAACAGGAGACATCCATGCTAGTGTAAAAAAGGAGTCTGAACCTGTTGCATTTGCTACGCTCAGCATAGAAGAACTAAGCGTTTCTTCTGTTACTACCTCTAGTGGTAAAGCGCATCTGCATGACATACCCTATGGAACATATACAATCACAGCAAGCTATATAGGCTATGAACTGGTTTCTCAAGAAATCACCTTGAGCAGCGACTCTCCCAATTTAAATATAGAGTTCTCCCTTACTGAACAAACTATGGATTTAGATGAAATAGTTATCTCTGGAACTAAGACATATAAAAGACAAACAGACTCACCGGTGATAGTCAATGTGCTGAGCAGCAAAACGCTAGATAATGTGCAGGCATGTAACCTGTCTGAGGGACTGAAGTTTCAACCGGGACTTAGGGTAGAAAACGACTGTCAAACCTGTAACTACACTCAGTTAAGAATGAATGGACTAGCGGGTGGATATTCACAAATATTGATTAACGGAAGACCTATTTTCAGTCCGCTTACAGGGCTTTACGGTATGGAACAGCTTCCTGTAAATATGATAGAGCGCATAGAAGTGGTGCGTGGTGGAGGTTCTTCATTATATGGTTCTAGCGCTATAGGCGGAACTGTAAATGTAATTACCAAAACTCCAAGAAAGAACAGCTATGAGTTGAATTACAACTACCAGAATATCAACAAGC
This sequence comes from Flavobacteriales bacterium UBA4466, assembly GCA_905182895.1. GTDB lineage: Bacteria > Bacteroidota > Bacteroidia > Flavobacteriales_D > Sanyastnellaceae > ASP10-05a. The sequence continues at coordinate 82,198 of CAJJDD010000002.1, read as the reverse complement.
AGACTGGAGATAATCAAACTCTAGCCAACGCTACCTTAGTTTCTAAGTCGTCCAATTCTGGCATCTCTCTTTTTATAAATAATAGAAATAGAGGGTTCTACGACCATAATGGAGATGATTTTTCTGAAATACCGTTGATAGAAAACACTTCTATAGGGATGAATATGTTCTTTTTACCGAACGACAATCAGAAACTGGAAGTAAGCCTGAGTAACCTAAACGAATATAGATTCGGTGGCGAAATGGTGACCGAAAAACCTGCTTACTTAGCAGCTCAGTCTGAAGAAAGAACGCATAACGTGTGGATGGGAAGTGCAGATTATCAGATTAATTTTAATAAGAATAAGTCGAGCCTTATTACCTACGCTGCATGGCAATCCACAGTCAGAGATCACTACACAGGAATTATTCCTGACGAAAATGAAGCGCTACTCGAACATTTAGAAAACCCTCCTTATGGAACTTCTGATGTAACTACTTTTAATACCGGTGTGCAGCTGAATCATAAAATAAACAAGTTTCTAACTGGAGAGAATGTATTCACTCTAGGTACTGAGTTTATCTATGATGAAGTAAGTGATGCTATTCCAGCATACAATTACTTGATAGACCAAACGACCAGGAATTATGGTACTTTTCTGCAAAGCGACTGGAAAATAGCAAAGAATATCACTCTGCTGTCTGGTGTGAGAATGGACATACATAATTTTGTGGCTAGTCCAAGACTCTCTTTACTTTATAACTTAAGAGCGAATTCACAAATTAGAATCTCTTACTCATCAGGTTTTAGAGCGCCTCAAGCATTTGATACGGACTTACATATTGCATTTGCTGGTGGAGGAATTTCAAGAATATCTTTAGCAGATGATTTGAGAGAAGAAATATCAAGTAGTTTTAGTGGTTCATATAAATTATGATATGCCTACAGATAAGTTCATTCTAGGGTTCACACTTGAAGGATTTTATACCAGATTAAACAGAGCCTTCTATCTGGCTCCTATTGGAGAAGATGAGTTCGGTGAATTATTTGAAAAGCAAAACGGGCAGGGAGCTACCGTTACTGGAGGTACACTAGAACTAAGAGCCAATTACAATAGAAAGGCTCAATTAGAGGCTGGAATTACAATCCAAACTTCAGAGTTTGATGAGGAAGTGGCCTACATAGATGGCTTAGATGGAATCAAAGAATTTGTGAGAACTCCCAATGAATACGGTTTTGCTACGCTAAGCTTTACTCCGAATAAACGGATTAACGCCAACATGAATTACATCTATACCGGAAGTATGTTAGTCCCGCATTTTGCTGGTGCTCCGAACCAAACTGTGGATGAAATAATTAGTTCAGCTTCTTTTTCTGAAGTGAGCTTCAAGTTCGCGTATTCTATCGGATTGAAAAAGATAAATTCTAAAATTGAGCTCTACACAGGAGTGAAGAATATTTTGAATGCCTACCAAGATCAGTTTGATATAGGTAAAAATAGAGACAGTAATTTCGTGTATGGTCCTTCTCAACCTAGAACCATTTTCATTGGAATTAAATTGAAATCTAAATAAACTGTTTCATCTATTAATCAATATGAAATTGGTTCCAATCTATATACATCATAAGGGCTTAAATGAAATACCTTTGCGCCTATGTCTGCTCCAATAAAAAATCTAGATGCCATTCTTAAAAAACTCGGAATAAGAGAACTGAATGCCATGCAAAAAGAGGCCTATGAGGTCATTCTAGAGAATCCTGAAACCATTATCCTCTCTCCTACAGGAACAGGGAAAACCTTGGCTTTTTTACTTCCTCTTCTAGAGGATTTAGATAGAACTGATGATGAGCTTCAAGCTATGATCTTAGTTCCTTCTAGAGAACTAGCTATGCAGATAGAGCAAGTGGCTAGAGAAATAGGGAGCGGATTCAAGATAAATGCTGTTTATGGTGGACGTTCTGGCTCTAAGGACAAAGCTGAACTAAAGCACTCTCCTGCTCTACTTATAGGAACTCCTGGAAGGGTCGTCTGACCATATTAGAAGAGAAAATATTTACACTAAAAATGTACACACGCTCATCCTAGATGAATTCGATAAATCTTTAGAGACGGGATTCGAAAATGAGATGCGCGAAATTATGGATGCGCTGCCTATGCTTAGAAAGAAGGTACTTACTTCTGCTACGCAAAAGTTAGAAATTCCTGCTTTTACGAGAATAAAAAATCCTGTAAAACTGGATTACCTTTCTGAAGGTGTGGCTCGGTTAAAAGTCGAAGTGGTCGTTTCTCACTCGAAGAATAAGCTCATTATGCTGGAGCGTCTCCTAGGCCATCTGGGAGATAAAAACGGTATCGTTTTCTGTAGCTTAAAGGATACTATCCTGGAGGTTAGTGATGATTTACAACGAAAAAATATTGGGCACACCAGTTTTTATGGTGGTTTAGAACAAATAGACAGAGAGAGAGCACTTATGAAATTCCGTAATGGAACGGAGAGAATATTGGTCTCTTCTGACTTAGCGGCTAGAGGAATAGATGTACCTGAACTGGATTATATTATCCACTTTGAGATTCCTGAAAAAGCAGATGAGTTCACGCACAGAAACGGGCGTACAGCTAGAATGAATAGAAACGGTAGAGCCATCGTTATCAAATGGGAGAACGAAGAATTGCCAGATTTCATTACCGATTATGAGGAACTTAAAATAGACTCAACTACTGAAATAGTAAAAAGCAAGTGGGAAACACTTCATATTTCTGGGGGTAGAAAAGACAAAATCTCTAAGGGTGATATAGCCGGACTGTTCTTTAAGCAAGGTGGACTTAAGAAAGATGAGCTGGGTATTATAGAACTTAAACAAGAAAGCTCTTTTGTAGCAGTTCCTGCTCACAAAGCTTTCTCACTGATTGAGGCGTTGAGTAATTCTAGATTGAAGAAAAAGAAGGTACGGATTTCTTTGGTGGAGTAGAGGTTTTAGATTGGCACTTCGGATGACGCATCAGTCAAGAAGATGAAAGTTTTAAAAATCAACACTTTTCGATTCTGGACTAACTACTATTAGTATCTGAATTAATCATTAATTCAATCCCAAGTCACATCGATTTCTACCTCTTCCTCTCCTCTTTTCACTATGACTTTAGTCGTTTCTCCTTCTGAGAATTTACCTAGGCATTCCATGTAGCCCATCATGTCGTTTACGGAGAACTCGCCCATTTTGATCACGATGTCTCCTTTTTGCATTCCAGCAGCTGCTGCTGGACGACCTTCTGAGACGCCATCTATGCGCATTCCGCCTTCTGTGAACATGTAATCTGGCACTACTCCTAGCGTTACTTTAAAAGACATATCTTCTCTTGAAGAGTCCTTGGTTTTAGTGAATTCTAGTTTTTCTAAGCGTTGCAATGCCAGAACAATATCCTCCACAAATCCTGTTACCGATTTTAATCCTTCAAAGTTGATTTTTTCTACATCATCAGATGGCTTGTGGTAATCTTCGTGCTGCCCCGTGAAAAAGTGAAGCACTGGCATGTCTGCCAAGTAGAAAGAAGTATGGTCAGAAGGCCCTACTCCGGATTCTTCAAAAACCAATTTGAATTTTCCTTGGTTGGCCTCGTTCACTATATCAGTCCACACGGGACTGGTTCCATTTCCATACACGGCTAGCGCATTATCTTCTTTTAGTCTTCCTACCATATCAAAGTTCAGCATGCAGCTCACCTTGGTTAAATCTATAGTGGGGTTTTTCACGAAATGGTTTGAACCAATCAGCCCATATTCTTCTCCGCTAAAAGCGATGAACAGGTAGTTGTAGGCATTGAACTTTTCCGACTGACTCGTTATCGTATTGGCTAGTTTGAGCATAGCTACTACACCGCTGGCATTGTCATCTGCTCCATTGTGAATAGCTGAATCTCCCTTGAATAATGAGAATTCATTTCCATATCCTAAATGGTCATAATGTGCTCCTATAACGATAGTGTGAGCAGCTCCATTATCTATTCCAGAAACTACATTTCTGCCGTTTACAGTCACTACTTTACTTTGACCTAAGCCTATCCCATCTGCAGTTCCGTGCGGACTTACGCTGATAGGCTTAAAATTAAAATCTTGGAAAAAAAATCCATTCTCTCCTTTAGGAACTAACCCTATGTTAGTCATTTCTGATTGGATGAAATCTGCGGCTTTTAATCCTCCCACTTTTCCTACTTCACGGCCTTCCATATCATCTGAAGCTAAAACAGTAAGCACTTCTACTTGTGAAAACTCATATACAGAGGGAGCTTTAATCAATGGCCTTTGTGTTCCGCAGGTGGATGCTATACTGATTAAACTAAAGAAACATCCTGCGTAAACTATACTCTTAATGGAAAGGTTCATCTTTTCTAATTTGAACATCAAAATTACTCTCCGAGTGCTGAAATATCATACCCTATTCATGGTATTTTTCATAATTATCTGTTAGCAGTTCTATTTTGGCATTCATATTAAAGACGACTTGAGTATTTTCGCGGAAAATTCGATTAAATGTCTAAAATATTTTTCTGCGCTACTTTCTGTATTGCTACGCTCTTACTTGCCTGTGGAGGTCAACCTCACAACCATGAACATGGCGATAAAAAACACGGTGATGGTCATGAAGGAAAGCATGGAGAAAATCCACACCACAGTAATAGTGAGCAAGCTGAGACTCCAGTATTAGGAGAAGATTTTCTATACCCTAGCGAAAAGCATTTTGCCAATATGATCATGATGACTAATGGCGGAGATAATGCGGAGGCCTACTGGAGTTTTGCAGATGATAAATTGGTCTTTCAAGCGTCTTATGAAAAATGGAATACATCCTGTGACCAGATTTTTATCATGAATGCGGATGAACAATACCATGACCAAACTCCCACAATGGTGAGTACTGGAAAAGGAAGAACTACCTGTAGTTATTTTATGCCTGGAGATTCTACTATTTTATATGCTTCTACACATTTGGCTATGGACACTTGCCCACCTGTTCCGCATAGAGGGCCTAATGGCGAGTATGTGTGGCCTATCTATCCTGAGTTTGACATATTCGTGGCTGATTTGGAAGGAAACATCATTCAGCAGTTAACAGATGGACCTGGATATGATGCTGAAGCTACTGTTTCTCCGAAGGGAGATAAAATTGTATTTACTTCATTAAGAAGTGGTGATTTAGAGTTGTATACGATGAACATAGACGGTTCTGATGTGAAACAAATCACTTCTGGTTTAGGATATGATGGAGGCGCATTTTTCTCTCCAGATGGTGAATACTTATTGTGGAGATCAAGCAGACCACAAACGGAAGAAGCGCAAGCTCAGTACAAAGCTTTACTGAAGAAAGGACTGGTTCAGCCTACTGAAATGGAATTATACATCGCTAAAGCGGATGGTTCTGAGGCTAGACAGATTACAGAGTTAGGTGGTGCCAACTGGGCTCCTTTTTTCCACCCGAGTGGAGAGAAAGTTCTATTCGCTTCTAACCACCACAGCAAGTCTGGTAGATTATTTAACTTGTTTTTAATGAACTTAGATGGAACTGGACTGGAGCAAGTAACTTTCGATAACGTGTTTGACTCTTTCCCTATGTTCTCATTTGACGGAAAAAAAATAGCTTTCTCTAGCAATAGAGGAAACAACGCTGACCCCAATGCACATGGTGGAGCTACGAATGTTTTCGTGGCGGATTGGATTGATTAATAAGTTAGCAGAACTTACGCTGACTCAGTGTTAGCCGAACTGCCAACTCTCTAGACTTTGGACTAAACGAGTATTCGTGTAAAGCTGACTTTAGACTAAACTCTAGTATTAGAATTAATAATTCAACATTAACAATTAAAAAAAGATGGGTTGGTTCGAGAAATTACAGAATAGATGGGGAGTTACTGGGAAGCAGGTGATTCTTATATTAATCGTATTTGCACTTACAGGAAGTACTATCGCTTTTCTAAAGAAACCTGTAGTGGCTTTTTTTACTGGTGGTGAAAAATCTGTACTGTTCTCGGTGATTTACTTCATTCTTATTTTTCCAATTTATATTCTATTCTTAATGGCCTACGGTTATCTGTTTGGGATGTCATGATTTCTTTAAAGGATTTGCCAAGAAGTCTGTTTCACGGTTTAGAAAAAAACGCTAGTTTGGATTCAGAAGAACCCTGGACATGAGACTCTAGAATGAACTTCCATTAGAATCAACCCAAAATCATAAGAGCCTGCATTTACTTTGTTTTGAATTCTGTCTTGTTTTTTTTATAAAGTACACCGATAATTATTATAATACCATAGTTTCTTCTAAAACCTTGGAGATAATGGAGAATTGTAGTTATTTAGGCAATGAAAATACAACCCTAAAATAATGTCAGGAGATTATATACAATACATGGTCATCATCGCCATATTCGGTGGTTTAAGCATGCTGGTCAGCTCTAGATTAAAGAGCAAGTTCAAGAAATACTCGAAAGTACATCTACAAAATGGAATGAGTGGAAAGGAAATAGCCTTAAAAATGCTATCTGACCACGGGATAAGAGATGTAGAAGTTATTTCTGTTCCGGGTCAATTAACCGACCATTATAATCCACAGAATAAAACTGTAAACCTAAGCTCGGTAGTTTACGGGGAGCGAAATGCTGCAGCTGCTGCAGTGGCTGCTCACGAGGTTGGGCACGCTGTGCAGCACGCTACTGCCTACAAATGGTTAACTATGCGGTCTAAGCTAGTCCCAATGGTTAGTATAGCGAGCAAAGCTACTCAGTTTATATTGATGGGTGGTTTTATGCTCGCTTTAATGGACTCTCCTATTTTCTTATGGATAGCTATAGTTATCTTTGGAATAGTGGCACTTTTTAGTATCGTAACTCTTCCTGTAGAATATGACGCGAGTAACAGAGCTCTGGCCTGGATGAAAGAAAGTCACGTGGTCACTCAAGACGAATATGTAGGAGCCCAAGACGCCTTGAAATGGGCTGCTCGAACGTATTTAGTGGCTGCTTTAGCTGCGGTAGCTAACGTTCTCTATTTTGCACTTAGACTCGTGAATTCAAGAGATTAACTTTATACAAAAAAACCAATCAAGATGAATATAAAAACATTTTTAGCCTCAGTTCTCTTCGGAACTATAGCTATAGCTAGCTGCAGCGAGCAGAGCCATAAAGAAGATAAGCCCGAAATGGACAAGGCTAATGTGAACCAATTAGAAAAAGACGCTGACGAAAAAATAAAAGCTCTCGATAGCACTTTAAAAGAAGTGGAAATTAAGGAAGCTGAGCTAGATGAGGCATTAAACAATTTAGATTTTTAATAAAGAAATATCATGAAATATATACTTATTGCAGCTACAGCATTATTCAGAACTTACAAGTGAAAGAATGTTGATGAAGTAATCAATTCTGCTAAAGAAAACAGATTCGAAGTTAAAATTGCTGAGCAAAATATGAGTGTTGCTCAAAAAGATTTAGAAATTTCCAAAAGCATTTATTGGCCAACTCGAGCTTAAAACACTGGCTAACATGTCCAAAGGAGACATTACAAAGAAGATAGCTACGATGTCTAAGGAAGAAAAAAGAGCTTTCAAGGCAGAAGTTTCTAAAGCTCGTGCTTCTTTAAACACCACTATTTCTAAAGCAAAAGAAGCTAAGAAGGACCTGAGCAATAAAGGGTCTAACTTAAGCACTAAAGGAAAAGAAAAGCAGGAAAAAAGCATAACCAATGGTAGATCTGAGCTCATGAAAAAGCAAGAAATATCTAAGAAAGAGCTTCATAAGATGGAATCTATGTCTGCAGATGATGTGAATAAATTAGAGAAAATAGAAAAGGCTAAAGTGAAAGAAGTACAAGCAAATGTATCTCTAAGCGCTAGTGAAGGAAAGGTAATCTCTGCCCTTACTAAAATTCAAGCAGCTCAAGCAAAATTAGACGCTGCTAAAATAAAGGGTTCTGTACAGATGAAGAAATAGCTGCTTTCCAAAAAGTTGAACTGTTGAAAGAAAAAATGTATGGTCTTAAAACGGCTGTTATTAAAGGAAGAAGTATCATGAAAGAATAGTTCAATAAGCATATAAAATAAAAAACTCTCGAAAGCTCACGAGGTTTTTTTATGCCTGAATAGACTGTTTTATACGTTTTCTATTACCATCGCGCTGGCACCACCGCCGCCATTACAGATTCCAGCAGCTCCGATTTTTCCTCCATTCTGCTTTAACACATTTATAAGCGTAACTATAATTCTAGAACCACTATTTCCTAATGGATGGCCTAAAGAAACTGCTCCACCATTGACATTTACTTTGTTTTTGTCAATATTTAACTCTTTATTATTGACTATTCCTACTACAGCGAAAGCTTCATTTAATTCCCAAAAATCTACATCATTGTTCTCTAATCCTGCTCTTTTTAAAGACAATAGGTAGCGCTTTACTCGGTGCAGTAGTAAACCATTCTGGAGCATGAGCCGCATCAGCACAAGCTCTAATTTTAGCGATAGGCGTTAACCCCAATTCTGCTACTTTTTCAGCACTCGCTAAGATCAGTGCAGAAGCTCCATCATTTAATGTAGAAGCATTGGCCGCAGTTATTGTTCCCTCCTTATCAAATACAGGACGTAGCGTTGGAATTTTTTCCATCTTCACATTCTTGTATTCCTCATCTTCAGAAAAGATAACAGCGTCTCCCCTTCTCTGAGGAATCTCTACTGGAGTTATTTCATCAGAAAATTTACCCCCACTCCATGCAGCAGCAGATCTATTATATGACTCTACAGTAAACGCATCTTGTTCTTCTCTAGAAATACTTTTCTCTTTGGCGCATAGCTCAGCGCATACACCCATGTGCGTTTTATTGTAGACATCAGTTAGACCGTCTTTCACCATCCCGTCTACTAACTTCATATCTCCAAGCTTCTGACCGGTTCTAGCACCCATATAATGCGGAACCATACTCATATTCTCCATTCCACCGACTACTACTAAGTCATTATCTCCTGTTTTTATAGACTGAGCTCCTAGAGCTATGGCCTTCATTCCAGAAGCACATACCTTATTTATAGTAGTACAAGGAACACTATCAGGAATTCCTGCAAACATAGCTGCCTGCCTAGCCGGTGCTTGACCAAGATTAGCACTCATTACATTTCCCATAAAAACTTCTTGAATCTGAGCCGTATCAACTCCCGCAGACTCTATAGCTCCTTTAATGGCAGCCGCACCAAGCTTAGTAGCTGATACTGTTGACAACGAACCCATAAAACTACCTATTGGAGTTCTTTTAGCGCTTACTATATATACTTCTTTCATTCTTTTAAGATTGTTTTTTTAGCGTTGCAAAGATAGCAAATACATCTCTTCTAAACTCCTGTTTCTGAGGTCTAACCGCGTAATCTGGACATCATTTTTTTTCACATCGTTTAACAATACACAAGCAATTATGGCATAGTTATGGCTAATTCTTTAGTATCTCAATCATCCGATCAAAGATATTGGTTGATAGTTATTTTGGTTAAGGTTTAGGTCGCCTCAGAGCGACAATAAAATTGGTTAGCTCAACGGAGCTGACCATTTTTGTTACTTCATTATCAAACACTTAAAATACAAAACACCCTCCAATGGTAACAAAAACAGATAACATCCCGTAACAGAAAACACCTCCCACAAATGAAAACACAAAATTATATCTAATCACTGCGTTTGAGCTGATTTAGTAAAAACATAAACCAGTTAGAATAAATGTTAGAATACTATAAAACTGTATTAGGGAAAGTCAGATTTGATCAACTGCTCTTTAGAAAAGAGCTTAGAAAAGCTTTCAAAAACTTAGTAGACGCTGAAGCCACAGAATTAAAGTCGTGGCTCAAAAAAAGTCACTATGTCTAAACTTAACTAGCCCCTTGGCTTTAAAGCTTACTAGTTGTATCAATGCTATGCCTAGATAAGTCTGTTATGTACCACTAAATCTTAAGTAATACTTCCTCCTTCAATTTCACCACTAGTAAGCATAACATTTGTTAAGTTTGCATCTAGATGCTACCTAAAGAAGAACTCAAAAAAAGAAGAACAGATTTCTGGACTCTACTAGATTCAGAAATGACGCCTGTAAGAGGTGTTCACGGAAACAAAGTCAGCTGGCTATCCTATAAAAGCTGCGTAAAAGAACTTTATATCCGCATGGAGTTCGATGGTAAAGGCTGCAGGTTATGTCTAGACCTTCAGCATAAAGACACCAGCATAAGAGCATTATTCTTCGAGCAGTTCCTAGAATTAAAAACGGTGATGCAAAGCAGTTTTTCTACCCCACTTACTTTTTTAGATGAATATAAAATAGAAGCATCAGGAATTTTTAGTGCTCGGGTCATGAGTGAAGACACTCAAATCAATTTTTTTCGTGATGAGGATATACCTAAAGCCATCGAGTTTCTTAAAACCCAACTTATCTCCTTAGATGAATTCTGGACAGAGTTTAAGGATATTTTTATTGGGCTGCAGAAGTAAGAGATGATTTCCTAGGTTCAAAGAACTTTATTCTTATGGACAGGAAGACAGCTAAAATAATAGTGAGACCTTAAATAATCACCCCCATTAAACTGGCTTAATCCTAAATTAACCACACGTATCTGTTTGATAATAGCAATCAGATAAGTTTCTACTAGAATTCCTGACCATTTTAAACTTCTTATTCTACATCCCGTTTATTAAGCCAACTTTGTGAGAATGAATATACATTTATTTCCCTGAAAACTCTAGATTTACGTGCTACATGTCAGTCTATATCCAAAAACTCATAGCGCAGGGAGAACACCTACAGCAGGATTTTAAACAGCGGATAGATGATTCCAAAAAAATCGCTAAAACCTTAGTGGCTTTTGCCAATTGTTCTGGTGGTAGAATATTAATCGGAATTAAAGACAATGGCAGAATATCAGGAGTGGATCCTGAAGAGGAATACCACATGATCCAGGGAGCCTCTGACTTATACTGCAAGCCTGAAGTGGAGTTCATGTCTAAAGTTTATAAAACAGAGAACAAAGCTGTGCTTGAAATTACTGTTTTAAAATCTAAAGAAAGACCGCACTACGCCAAATTAGAAGACGATACATGGAAGGCGTACGTGAGAAAAGCAGACCATAATTATATGGTGAATGGAGTTCAACTAAAGCTGTGGGAGTTTGAAAAAAAAGACCATGGAGAAGAGCTCACCATCACTGAAAAAGAAGAGAAGGTATTCAAATATCTCGAGGAGAATCAGCACATCACTTTTATAAAATTCTGTAACATCATGCGTCAAAAACCATGGAAAGCAGAAGACACATTGGCTAAATTAATACGATGGGATGTGCTAAGAATGGACCGAACAGAGAACGGCTGGCAGTTTACTTTAAACTAAATCTTAATGTTTAATTATGAATAGTCTGTCTGATTCAAAAACGCCCTATACCATTTTAAAATTAACAGAATTCGAGTTACATTAAATAGAAAAACGTCTTAAAATATCTTCCAAAATCCCCTGTAAATCAATGACATAATGTATGTTACACTCTTATAGAGACAACTTCATACCTGAAAGGAATAGAAGGAGAAGAAATGTGGAATAAGCCAAGAGGTTTAGATCCTTATATTTCTGCAGCCACTGACTTAGAGACAGAGATCATTCACCATTAATAATTAAACCCGTAGTAGAACTTTTCATACTAACAGAAATTATCTGCTACAAATAGGAAATAACGTAATCCACTCCAAGAGTAAAATCCTTCTCCTGATTTTCTTCCAAGTTTTCCAGCCATTACCATATTTACCAATAATGGACATGGGGCATATTTTCCATTTCCAAAACCGCTATGCAGCACATTCATTATAGATAAACAAACATCTAATCCAATAAAATCTGCTAACTGCAGTGGTCCCATTGGATGAGCCATTCCTAATTTCATCACTGTGTCTATTTCTGCTACTCCTGCTACTCCTTCGTGCAGTGTTATTATAGCCTCATTTATCATAGGCATCAGAATTCTATTGGCTACGAATCCTGGATAATCATTTACTTCTGTAGGAATCTTTCCTAGATTTTTGGACATCTCCATCACCTTAGCAGTAACCTCATCTGAGGTAGCATATCCTCGAATCACTTCAACCAATTTCATTACTGGTACAGGATTCATGAAATGCATTCCTATTACGTTACCCGGTTTTGAAGTTTGTGCACCTATTTGAGTAATAGAAATAGAACTCGTATTGGTAGCCAAAATCACATCATCTCCTGTAACTTCATCTAAAGATTTAAAGATTTTCATTTTTAAATCTACATTTTCAGTAGCCGCTTCTATTACTATCTCTGCTCCTTTTACGCCTTCAGACATTTCAGTAAAAGTGGTGATATTTTGCAACGCACTTTCTTTAGCAGCCTCATCCATTAACCCTTTAGTTACCTGACGATCTAAATTTTTAGCTATCGTGGCCAAAGCTTTATCTAAAGCAGGTTGAGAAACGTCTATAAGAGAAACGTTATATCCTTTTTGAGCGAAATGCATGTGCGATTCCATTTCCCATTGTTCCTGCTCCGATTACAGCTACTGAATTCATGTCTATAATTTTTTGGTACAAATGTACATCGTGTTATCCTAATAATTCGAACAATTTAGAAAGCGATTCTTCACGCTTCACCGTCTTGTCTTCTCCAGCCTTCCATTTGATTAATTGGATCTTTTCTTCTATAATCTCCAGACCAGTAATAGCTCCGTTATCGAAAGAGCAGCAACCAAGAATTAAAATCATAAGGAATTTATCATCTACTTTTAACTCTGTAGATTGTCATCATTTTTTTAATTTCATCTTCTAATTCTTTACACGAATCAGACTTGCGAATCCGGTAATTCACTAAATGTGTATTAGACATAAAGACAGGTTGGTGCGTGTGACCACAGAATAGCATGGTGTTTCCTCTGCTCTTAGACCAAGCATACATGTCTTTATCATGTGTGCTCCGTAATTATAAGTCTGTAGACGGAGTAGCATTTAATTTAATCTTAAATATCTGTTGAATGGGTCTCCAGAACCACCTTACAAACCACCGACTTATTCGGGCTAGTTTATCACCACTCAATGTTCCTTGATGCCCATGAATCATCACCAATTCAATCTTTTTTTGAGAACTACTCTCTTTAAGTTCTATGACTATTCCTTCGTAAACTTTAAGTCCTTTAAATATAGATGGAAGCGTAGCCGATTTAAATAGACCTTCCTGCCAATGGTCATCGTGATTTCCCCAAATCTTTATCAATCGACCCTCTTTGTGAAAGAGTACTTCTTTCTCTAATACCTGTTTGTATTTTCTCATAACCAGAAGAGAAACACACTCCCAGAACTCTTCTACATCACCCAAAAGAATGAGTGTGTAACCATTCATATAGTAATAGTCAAGTGCCTCTAAACAGACCTGTTCACAGTTCACAAAATCGTCTGCTCCATCTCCCAAACCTCTATGGTGATCTGAAAACACGATAAGTTTGGTAGAATCACTTTGGATTTGAAATTTCTGAGCGCATTTTTCAGAACTCGATTCATGCGCATATTCCCGAAATTAAAATAGGAAGTCGTGAATTAAATCGTTTTTGATATAAATGGCTCTATCTTAAACATTATAGATAAATGAGTCACCCCAAACAGCACTTCCAGATACTTTTAGCTTCGGTGCTTTCTGTTTTGGTTCCTAGTAGAGCTAAATAAACCTATGTAATTACTAATACGGATTAGACTCTGCCAGAGAAAAAGCTAACGCAAAACCTGAAGTGGATTCGTTCCAAAACAGCTATTGTTCAAGCGATAAATCGTATCATTTACTCACTTCACTAGAGCTAAAAGCGACTCTTGGATGAGTGAATTTGTTAAAAACTAGTAGATCAAAAGAGCCGAACACGAACACCAAAACCACACAACCATTTGATTTAAATATAGTTATATCGAAATACCCTTCGTGTCGAGATTGTCATTCATTATGATTTTTTGTTTAAAACAATCGAACTTAACGATATATTATGTACTTTAGAAGTCCTATTTTAGCTGTTGAGATAAAAAATTATTCTGCTATGGGAATTGATGCTAAAACAAAAGAGAAACAAGAAATAGTAAAACGCTACTTCGATGCAGAAAGAAAACTAATCTTAGCTGACGAAGAAATTTCAAGATTAAATAGTGAAATCGAAACCCTCAGAAACGAATCTGAAAGAAAAGACGAAAAAATTCAGACCCTATTAAGCCACATAAATGGTTAGGACGGATTAATAAGATCAAAAATATTCCAGTCGGTTTTCCGTTTGGAATTACAATTTAGTTGTATATAGTTATAAGGGCTTCCAAAAGGAAGCCCTTATTTTTTAGACTATACTTCTGTTACTATTTCAGCACTAGATGTCTCAAATTTTCTATCCACCTTCTTAAACAACCCTTGTAATACTTTTCCAGGTCCTACTTCTACTACTGAAGTCGCTCCGTTAGCTATCATATTTTGCATGATCTGAGTCCATTTTACTGGAGCTGTTAACTGCGCTACTAAATTCTTTTGGATAACAGCAGCATCTGTTTCTGGAAGTGCAGTTACATTCTGATAAATAGGACATTTAGGAGAACTGAAATTCGCCTCTTGAATAGCTGCAGCTAATTGTTCTCTAGCGGGCTCCATTAATGGTGAGTGAAAGGCTCCTCCCACTGGAAGTTTTATAGCTCTTTTAGCTCCAGCAGCTGTTAATGCTTCACACGCCTTATCTATGGCTTCATTACTCCCACTGATTACAAGTTGACCTGGACAGTTATAGTTAGCTGCTACTACTACACCTTCTGTATCTGCACAAATGCTTTCTACTGCAGCATCTTCTAAACCTAGAATAGCAGCCATGGTACTTGGGTTTAATTCACATGCTTTCTGCATGGCCATGGCTCTTTTGGAAACCAAGCTTAATCCGTTATGGAAGTCTAATGCTCCACAAGCTACTAGAGCAGAAAACTCTCCCAAACTATGACCAGCGGTCATATCTGGCGTAAAAGAACTCCCTAACTCTTCTGCCAATAAAACGGAATGAAGAAAAATTGCTGGTTGAGTCACTTTAGTTTGTTTGAGGTCTTCGTCAGACCCATTGAACATGATTTCTTTTATATCAAATCCTAAGATTTCTTTGGCTTCAGCAAATCGTTCTTGTGCTTTGGAACTGCTATCATAAATATCTTGAGCCATACCAGGAAATTGAGCTCCTTGGCCAGGGAAAACATATGCTTTCATTTTTTGTTTTTTAATAGTTGGGGCAAATTTAGGAGAATCTACTTCTTAACGGTTTTAAGAACTTAAAAATCAGTCAAGACTATACACAGTCCTCTGATTATAAAAATCTAATACCCATACTTTTCTTTCCAGAGTTCTTTTAATTTCTGGCGGTCCTTTAGTTCTCTGGAATTATTTCCAGGTTCATAAAACCGCATACCAGAAATTTCCTTAGGCAAAAACTCTTGACTTTGAAAATTTCCTTCTCCGTTATGACTGTATTTATATTCTTCACCATATCCTAGCTCTTTCATTAGCTTGGTAGGTGCATTTCTAAGTGCTAGCGGAACAGATAAATCTCCTGAGTTACGCACCTCTCCCTGAGCCATATTAATGGCCATATACGTGCTATTAGATTTAGGGCTAGTGGCTAAATAAACTGCGCACTGACTCAGAACTATCCTCCCTTCGGGGAATCCTATTCTTTCTACAGCATCGAAAGCTGCATTGGCTATCACCAGCGCTGTAGGGTTAGCGTTTCCTATATCTTCAGACGCTGAGATTAATAATCTCCTGGCTATAAATTTAGGATCCTCTCCGCCTTCTATCATTCTGGCCAAGTAGTAGACTGCGGCGTTAGGGTCGCTTCCTCTAATGGACTTTATTAAGGCCGAAACTATGTCATAATGCTGCTCTCCGTCCTTGTCATATTTAGACAAGTTCTGCTGCACTAAGGATGTTACGAGCTCATCTGTTATAACCAACTCATCTTCGTTGGCGCTGGAAATCACCAGCTCTAAACAGTTAAGCATCCTTCTCGCATCTCCTCCGCTCAATTTTAATAATGCTTTGGTTTCTAGGAGACTTATTTTTTTACGTTGCAACGCAGATTCTGATGCCACTGCTCGCTGTAACAGACCCTCCAGGTCATCCTTAGTATGAGACTTCAAGGTGTAGACTTGGCACCTACTGAGAAGAGCAGAAATAACCTCAAAGCTAGGATTCTCAGTAGTAGCTCCTATTAGTGTGATGGTTCCTTTTTCTACCGCTCCTAGCAAAGAATCCTGCTGACTTTTACTAAAACGGTGAATCTCATCGATAAAAAGAATGGCGCTTCCACCGCCAAATAACCCTTGGTTCTTCACCTTTTCTATAACCTCTCGAATATCTTTAACACCTGAGTTTATAGCACTCAATGTGTAAAATGGCCTTTTCACCAAAGTGGCTATAATCTGAGCTAGTGTAGTTTTTCCTACTCCGGGAGGTCCCCATAGAATTAATGAAGGAATATTCCCACTAGACAGCGTCCTTCGGAGCACAGAGTTCTGACCTACCAAATGACCCTGACCGATATACTCATCAAGAGTTTTAGGCCGCATCCTCTCTGCTAATGGCGTATGGTCTGCGAAACTCATGCTTTTTCTATTACGTTACATAACTCTTCATCTTCTCTCCTTGTTCTTTTCCACCTCTTATGCGTCCAAAGCCAGTATTGAGGATTTTCTCTAACTATTTCTTCTATTTTCAGGGTTGTTTTCTCGGTTAGCCATCCGTAAGGATGAGAGGTAGGATCATCTGATATAACAGTATATGTCACCTCGAAATACCCTCTTTTCACCTTTTGAATATCGCCATAAATAACTACTGCATTATGGTCAGTAGCTAACCTCTCCATCCCGAAGTTTACAGCAGTTTCCTGATTTAAGAAGTTAGTCCAATAACACCTTTTATCTTTATGTGGACTCTGATCTACCAATAGAATGAGCGCCACAGGAACGTCTGAAATACCTAACTGGCTGATCGCTTCTTTCCTAGGAACTAGGTTCATTCCGAATCTAGACCTAGATGTTTTAGCCTTCTCGTTCCAGTACTTGTTTTTCATAGGCATGTAAACACCTCTAGTAGAATGTGGCATGTGGTGCTGACCGAAGGTAGCGCACATTTCCCAATTTCCGAAATGACTAGACACCATAATAATATCTCTGCCTTCCTCATAGTATGAATCAAAGAGTTCAGAATTCACAGAAACCATTCGCTTCGCTAGGTTAGCTTCTGAAATGCTAAACAGCTTCACACTCTCTACTATAACATCCGTAAAATGACTATAAAACTCGCTGGCTAATTTAGATATCTCCTTTTCGCTTTTTTCAGGAAAAGAATTTCTCATATTAGTCAATACCACTTTTTTTCGGTAACCAAAAACAGTGTAAATAAAAAACTTAGCTACATCTGAAATGACATAAAGCATCCAGAACGGGAGCCAAGAAAGCGGTTTTACTATTAAATTATACAGCAACTTGTTTCCCATCTATAATTCTATTTTTAACCCATCAAACGCTACAAAAACATTTTCTGGTAAGTCTCTTAAAATATCCTCATGCTTATCAAACAAATGAGAAATATGAGTAAGGTAAGCCTGCTTAGGCTGAATTTCTGCTATTAAGTCCAGTGCCTCCTGTAAATTAAAATGACTGATATGGTCTTTTCTGTGCAGCGCATTTAAAACTAACACTTCTGTCCCTCGGAACTTGTCTTTTTCTTCAGGAGAAATGGTTTTAGCATCTGTTATATATGTAAAGTTCTCAATTCTAAAACCGAGTACTGGAAGCTTATAATGCAGCACTTCTATAGGAGTAACTTCTACTTTAGATTCTATGGTGAAGGCGCTTTCTTTAGAAATATTATGTAGCTGAACTTTAGGAACTCCGGTGTATGTAAATTCTGCGAAGATGTAACTGAACTCCATCTTTAACGCTTCCTGAACTCTAGGATGTGCATAGACATCCATATCCTTCTTGTACTTGAAATTGAAGGCTCTTACATCATCTAATCCCGCGGTGTGGTCTTTATGCTCGTGAGTGAAAAGAATGGCGTCTAACTTTTGGACGTTTTCTCGGAGCATCTGCTGCCTGAAATCTGGTCCAGAATCTATAAGTACATTTAGTCCATCAACCTCTACAAGAACACTTACCCTCAGTCGCTTATCTTTAGGGTCTTCAGACTTACACACAGCACAGTCACACGCGATTACTGGCACGCCCTGACTGGTTCCTGTTCCTAAAAAAGTTACTTTCATAAATGAAATTAGATGGAGTAAAATTAGTGAAAGAGTTTACCTTTTTTATTTATTAATGGTTAATGATGGATTATTAATTCGAGATTCTAATACCAGATTAGTCGGTAGTCTAGAGCCATCCATCTGCTCCGCCTATTGTCCATCTTATTTTCTCCACAATGTGTGGCTCTGGAAAGAAAGGAGCTAAATCCAAAGTGAGAGAGGCTATTAGGAATAGCTTGGTGTTTTTTACACCCTGATCATCACAGCAGTTTAGCAACAATCAAAGATGAATATTCATTCCTAAGCTTTCTCAAAAGGCCAATTTAAAATTCCACCTGCTAAATTATAAGTTTTGGTGAATCCTTGGCTCTCCATATAGGCACAAGCATTCCCGCTTCTAGCGCCACTTCTGCAGTACATGAAATACTCCTTGTCTTTATCTAAAGACTCCACGTAATCCATAAACCCCTGTTGTTCATGTATGTTATTTAAAACTGCATTCGGAATTATCCCCTCCTCCCATTCTACTGGAGTTCTCACATCTACGATGACCCCATCTGATGAAGCATCTAGCTTCTCCTTCCACTGCTGCGCGTTTAATTGTTCCATTCTTTATAAATTATTAATGCTGATTCTACTTCTAATCTAAATGCTAAAGACAGATGACTAAGAATTTGGACAAACAAAAGTAGACGTCTTCATTTCTGTTTTCTTTATCGCATCGAATCCTCCTTTTACATCTATCATATTATGAATGCCTCTTGACTTAAGGATAGATGCCGCTATTACTGAACGGTAACCACCAGCACAGTGTATGTAAAACTTGTCTTCTTTAGGGAATTCTGCCAAGTGATTATTCAACTCACCTAGTGATGTGTTTTCTGCATCTGGTAAATGTTCAGTATCCCATTCTCCTGGTTTTCTTACGTCAAATATTTTTCTTCCGTCTTTTTCTACTTGAGCGGCAAACTGGTCTGCTGAAATAGATTCTAAGCTCTCTACTTCTTTTCCTTCTTTTTTCCAGTTTTCCAATCCTCCATCTAAATAACCAATCACATTATCAAAACCTACTCTTGAAAGTCTAGTGATAGCCTCTTCTTCTCTAGACTCATCAACAACTAACAAAATCGGTTGAAAAATATCAGAAATAACGGCACCTACCCATGGTGCAAAACCACCATCTAAACCTATAAAAATAGAATTTGGAATATGAGCTACTACAAATTTATCTTGGTGACGAACATCCAGAACTACAGCTCCAATCTCATTAGCTGCAGCTTCAAAAGCCGATGCCGAAAGTGCCACATCACCCTTCTTTATTACCTCATCTATACTAACATAACCCTCCTTGTTCATTTTTACATTCAAAGGAAAATAGGCTGGAGGAGCCAACAATCCATCTGTAACCTCTGCTATAAATTCATCTTTAGTCATGTCTGCTCTCAACGCGTAGTTGGTAGACTTTTGGTCTCCCAAATTTCCTACAGTTTCTTTGCTCATGTTCTTTCCACAAGCAGAACCTGCTCCATGTGCGGGATAAACAGTAATGTCATCTGCTAGCGGCATGATCTTATTTCTCAAGCTATCAAACAGTATTCCTGCTAAATCTTCCTGAGTCATAGTAGCTGCTTTCTGAGCCAAATCTGGTCTTCCTACATCGCCTAAAAACAAGGTGTCTCCTGAGAAAATAGCAGTGTCTTTACCTTCTGCATCTCTCAACAAATAAGTAGTGCTTTCCATAGTGTGACCCGGAGTATGAAGCGCTATTATAGTTAAGTTACCCAGTTTAAACTCCTGTCCATCTGTGGCTATAGTAGCTTTAAAAGATGGATTGGCATTCGGACCGTAAATAATAGATGCTCCAGTTTTTTCGGAAAGTGTGACATGTCCACTCACAAAATCTGCATGAAAGTGCGTTTCGAAAATATATTTAATCTTCGCTCTTTTTTCTTCTGCCATCTCTATGTATGGCTGTACTTCTCTTAGTGGATCTATGATAGCTACTTCTCCTTCACTTTCGATGTAATATGCTCCTTGAGCTAAACATCCTGTATATATCTGTTGAATTACCATGTTCTTATTTCTTGTACAAAGTTATTTAGTTCTGCTGTAAGCGTTGCAACGCAAAACCAAACTCATGTTAAACTTTTATTATAAAATCAACTCCTTTACTATAATGTAAGCAGCCATTATCAGGACAAAGAAGCCAAAGAATCGCTTTAACTTAGGTCCTTCTATAAACTTAGAGAAATATACTCCAAGCAATATTCCACAGATAGAAAATGCTGTAAATGGGAGTAAGAATTCCCAGTCAATTTCTATATTCTGCACATCACCAGAAAAACCTATGAGCGAATTAAACGCTATTATGAACAATGTAGTCCCTATCGCTTTTTTTATAGGCAATTTAGAAAGCAACACCAAAGCTGGCAGAATTAAAAAACCTCCTCCTGCGCCTACTAAACCTGCTAAAAGTCCTATAACTATTCCTTGAAAAGCCATTTTAGTATATGGAAGCACTTTGTCTAAACCCTCCGAAGATATGAGTTTTCTCTTCTTAATCATAGGCAATGCGGCTACGATTAATAAAAGTGAAAAGAATAACATCATCATTGTTTTTCTGGTAAACACCTCTGTGCCTAAAGTGAATATTTCTTCTGGGATTTCAGGAATGAGGTACCTTCTGGTAAAATAAATAGCGATAAAAGAGGGAAAGCCAAAAGCCAGAGCACTTTTAAAGTCTACATTTTTTCTGAGTACATTTTTCCCAGCACCTACTGTAGAAGTCACCCCTATTACAAACAGTGAATATGCTGTAGAAGTTACCTCATCAAAACCTAATAAATAGACAAATACAGGAACGGTGAGTATACTTCCACCACCACCTAAAAGACCCATTATTAATCCTATAACAATGGCAAATCCATACCCTATGACTAAGGTTTCTTCCATCTAAAAAGGTAAATAGTTTTTAATCATCCTGAAAACAAATGTACCTAGAATAGCTCCACCGATTACTACAAGAATAGAGACAAATCCTTGACTTAGGAGTACGAACATAGGACTTGGACAGGCGCCCACTAAAACTCAAATGCAAATTCGTTTTTAAGATGTGAGGCTATTTCCATGAGTCAAAGTTAGAAAAGTTTAAGCCATTTATTTAGACAGTGTGGAGATTAGATACTGGTAATTCGCTTTACGCAATGGCATCAGCAAAAAACTTCAAGCATCGAACAAAATTAATTTCAGAATACAACAGTTCGCTATTAATGATTTTTCACAACTATTGGTAGCTGAGTTTCGTTAAATTAGCATCTACCGAAAAGAATATGGCATTAAATATAGATAGAAGGAAATTTCAGCAGCTGAGTAAGCTTGAGTTCATGGCTAAGCAAGCTGTAGAAGGTTTCATAACGGGAATGCATAAGAGTCCATTTCATGGATTCTCCGTAGAGTTTGCCGAACATAAATTGTACAATACTGGAGAATCTACAAGACATATCGACTGGAAGCTTTATGCCCGTTCCGAAAAACTTTTCGTGAAACGATACGAGGAAGAAACCAACTTGAGATGTCATTTAGTGATCGACCATAGCTCTAGTATGTATTTCCCTGCTGGCGTAAAAGCTGAATCTGATAACCTCAACAAGCTGAAATTTTCTATATACGCCTCTGCGGCTATGATAGAATTATTCAGAAGGCAGCGAGATGCCGTAGGTTTGAGTCTTTTTTCTGATACTGTTTCTTTAAAAACGAAAGCTAAGAGTAGTGCTTCACACCACCAGTTTCTTTACAATGAGCTAGAGGGCCTCCTGAATGACATGGATAAGCCCAGCCAGAAGAAAACATTTACCGTGGAAGCTCTCCATGAAATAGCGGAAAGTATTCCTAGGCGCTCACTTGTAGTTATATTCTCAGACATGCTAGATAACTCTGAAAGATCTGACGAGTTGTTTTCTGCGTTGCAACATTTAAAACACAACAAACACGAGGTTATTTTATTTCATACCGTAGATAAATCTAAGGAGATAGACTTTGACTTCGCCAACAGACCTTACACTTTTGTAGATATGGAAAGTGGTGATGAAGTAAAGGTTAACCCAAGAGATGTAAGAGAGGAATATGTAAAAGGTATAACTGAATTTGCCGCTGAGCTCAAGCTCAAGTGCGGACAGTACGGAATAGATTTCGTAGAAGCAGACATCAACGCTGGATTCAATCAAATCCTTCTTCAATACTTAGTCAAAAGGAAAAAAATGCTCTGATTAATTCTGATTCTATGGCTAGTTTTAGTCGTGAGTTGGATGGTGTGCTGATCTGCTATTGCAACGCTACTCTTGTGGAAATTATGTTAAAGTCAGACTTCAATTCTACTAAATACATTCCCTTTTCAAGAAGGTTAAGTCTATAGGAAATATTAATTCTCTATTCCCTTTCATCACTTGCTCATAAAAAACTTGCTTTCCTGCCATGTCATAGACCGCTATTTGAACATCTTCTACTATAGATGACTCATAACTTAAGGTGGTAAATCCATTCGTAGGATTAGGAAACACCTCTAAATTTACAACAGTTTCTATTTCTGTTACGTCTACTCCCTCAGTGAAGAAGTTGGCTGTGAATGTATCGTTTTGGAATAAATTTTCTAGTAAGACAGATTCTCCTGAGCCTTCTGTAATTATGCCATTGGCATTCCAAGAATCAAAAACAAAACCTTCATTGGGCGTGGCTATAATCTGAACTGGGCAGCCATGGAAATATACGCCAGTCCATGGAAATGATTCTGGCTCTATCGTGTTTACTTGAATGGTTCCTGCTCCTTCTGGAAGTACGTTAAAAGTCATTACTGTTTGACCACCTAAGTTCAATTCATCATTTACATGCGCTCTAGCCGTAGGAATTCGAGATGTATTATAGTTTGCTATTTGATTGACATCTAAATACCATTGTTCCACAGGTACGTTTTCAGCCCATCTATCTGCATGAATGGTCATAGCACCTTCCATCTGGCTTACTATCTCATCCTTTTTTTCGGTGAAATAAGATGGCTGAAATACTGTATTAATTACATCTGCATAGCGCTGAGCGAACTCACATTTAAACTGGTTATTGGTCAACAGTTTATTAAACAACTCCGAGTGCATAGACGGATAAGGTGGGTTTTTTGCTTTAGCTATAAAATTATCCTCAACAGAACCCCATAGAAAAGAAAACCCAAAATCTAGGTCATACATCATGTACCTCCATTTTCCTCCTTCTGTCTGAGGCCTCCATAATTTCACGTTGTTTAACCCCCATTCTATGCCCATCCAATCTTTATTTTGCAGATAAGTTTCTGCTATAAAGTAATCCATATAATTCTCTAAATCTAACCTGCTATCAGCCACTTGATAAAACTCAGAAAGATTAGAACTGGCCTGCATTAAGACTTCAAAGGTCTCTATAAAGTGAGCGTCTGTTCCCTCTAAAACTCCCCACGAATTTAATAGGTCTACTTCACTAGAATTCACGTCATGGTTGGATTCTGCATAGTGCTCATCCATTTTTTCACGCATAGCATAAACACCCCAAAATTCTCCATTTAAATAGAGCAAGCATGGCTCGTAAGCCATATTGTCTAGATTTAGATCATTTACTACTCTTGAAAAAAGACCATCTTGGATTTTATCTGTCCAGAGGTGCTGACCCCCTGCTCTGAGGTTAATGTTATTTACGTCCTCTATAAACGGTTTTTGAGAAAACAGAGACTCTTCCAAATTTCCAGTGTAAGCAGACTTAAAATCAAACCGAAAAGACTTTTGACTCTCTCCCCTGCTCCATCCTCCGTGAATTTCTAGGTCTAAATATTCTTCTGCTTTTAGCTCCTTATTTCCATTAAAAAATTCCACTCTAGAAAAACGTGACCATGGCTCCCAGAAATTACTGCCATTAATATAATTATCTAAGTCTGCATTAGGACCATATACATAGATACCATCTTCCCAATCCCAAAGGTGGGCCTCATCGGTGTGGATAGAGAATACAGGAAGCTCATAATTATCTTCGTCCAAAATGTATGTTCTATCTACAACCACACTAGGCAGGAGATTCTGCTGAGAGAATGACCTGAATGAATAAGAAATATTTTCATCTACCTCTGCTTCAATAAATAAGGGCGAATCTAAAGTAGGAGCATCTCCATTTGAAGTGAATCGTACTGCATTAAATTGTGCGTCTACAGTTAACAATTGGTCTGAGGTGTACCATCCTGAAGGTAAACTTACAGTAGGTTCTTCTGCTATTCCGGCATAACACCAACTATTTGCATTAGCAACTGCTGGAGAGGATACATCAAAATAGCACCATGGACCTGTTCCATCTGGCTCTCTTCCATAAGAAAGCCCACCTGATAACTCTTCTGGTATCGTAACTGAATCTGTAATATCTCCAAATACACTGGTAGCAAACACAGTTTCACCTGGGCTTAACTTGAAATTAGTCTCGAAAAATGAAGAATTCACAAAAGGTTGATACCAAGTTGGAAGAGGTAAATATGATGGATTAAAAGAATCGAGTAAACCACTCAAAAAGAAATTACTACTCATATCAGAACTTTCAGCTGAAACATTGTGTGTTTGAATAGCCAATACATTATCACCATTTTGAACTAAAACATTAATCTCTGCTGGGCTCAGCGTATACATTTCGGGAATACCACCTTCATAAAGATTGGCTTCGTGGTCTATAGTGGCATACGAATCGTACGCTGGTGGAAATCCTTCTATGTTTGATGAACGAGCGATTTCTGTTCCATTCAAATAGGCCACAAAAGCATCATCATAATCTGCATGTAAAATCATTTCAGAGATTGCCGAAGCGTCTGACACCTGAAAAGTCCTTCTAATATATACCGAAGGAAATCCTTCTAGCTCTGTTCCATCATCTTCATCGGCATAGCCAAACCCTCCCGAAGCTTCTTCCCAAGCAGAATCATTAAAATCTAATGAATTCCAATCTAAAGAAGGCTCTGTAGTTCCTGGTAAATATTTCCATGTGTTTTCTGCCAGCACGAAAGACTGCCAAACACCTGATCCACTGCCCACATTATTTCCTGAGGCTAACACAAGCAGTATCTCACCTGGAGTAAGTGTATATGCCGGCATATTCCATTTCTGAAGATCATCTGCATTATCAGACAAATAATAGTCTGCTAAAAAGAGAGACTCAGCCCCGGTATTTATAATCTCTAACCAGTCTTCATCCCCCCCCATATTTACAACACCTCCCTTGGCAGATAATTCGTTTAGACTAATCTGCGCTGTGAAAATTAGCGGTAAAAAAAGCATCATTATGCCAAGTATGAATTTCATTTGCTCTAAAACTATAGTTAGTGTAAATATAACATTTCCTATATATGATAGGCTTCACAACGGCAAATGAGATAAGAATGAAACTTTTTTCATTTTTTTTCAGTAAACCACTTGCTGAAAGTAAAAAAGGAATTATCTTTGCGCTCCGCTTTTAGAGAAAAGCAGCATAATGAAGTTTTGGTCTTATAGTTCTCTCGATAATTATCGAAATAGTTAAAAGACTTAGAGTACAAGAAAACTGGTCTGGTAGTTCAGTTGGTTAGAATACCTGCCTGTCACGCAGGTGGTCGCGAGTTCGAGTCTCGTCCAGACCGCCAACAAAAATTAAAGCCTCTTAGAAATAAGAGGCTTTTTTTTGCTTTATAATTTAATGAAGATTCGTTCGATTAGTGTCATTAGAACTTTTTAAATTACATCCTTATAAAAAACCGATTCAATTAACCACCAACCTCCGAATAGAAATAGGCACCATCACGTTTCCTTCATAAACCTTAATCAAGTAAACACCTCTTTCCAGTCCTTCAGTAGAGATAGACATTTCCTGGTTTAAAGTCGTTTTATTCTTATTCGCTATTTCCTTTCCTTGAATGTCAAAAAGACGAACTGAAAATACACTTGTCTTAGGGTTTTCTATGGTTAACTCCTCGCCTACCGAAACAGGATTAGGGTAAACACGAATTGGGTTAGCTTGAGGCTCGCCAATATTACTGGCCAAGTCGGCTTGATTGGTATAGATAGAACCATTATCTCCTACCGCAAAAACAGATGCACCCGAATGAGATTCTATATCATTTATTCTATTTTCTACTGGCACTGAATTCCAGAAAAAAGCTGTTCTTTCAAAAATAACTCCCTCCTGACCATCAAAGTTATCTATTTCTCCAGCTGTGTATGCTAGGCCTTCCGAAGTAGTATGTAATGAATTTAATTTAGGGTAAAAGAATGAACCGATTTCCCAATCAACCTGCCAGGTCAACCCATCATCGATACTTGTCATAGAACTCCACTCCTGGATATTGTGGTGAGAAATTCTAATTAAATCACCGGCAAAATCTATATCTGTAATCGCATAGCCTGTGGCCAAGTTAGGAATAGTGTCCCATATACCTCCACCATCCGTGGTTCTTAATAATATCCCCTCTACGGTACCAGCAAATCCTAACTCTGGATTTTTAAAGTTAATGGTAGTCACATAATCCGTTCCCGACCAACCAACTGGGAACACTACTGGTGTCAATACTCCATCCACAAATTTTTCTATAAAGTGGCCTGAAAAACACCCTCCTCCACCTGCAAATCCGTAATCCTCGCTTTCAAAATAAAGACTGGCTTGCTGACAGAAACCTAAAGATATGTTCACACTAGCCCACGTTATTCCTCCATCGAATGTTTCTAGCATAGCACCATATAGACCTGACATAACATATCCATGGTTTTCATCAAAAAAATGAAGATCATATACATCTAAGTATTGAACCCACTCAACACCACCTAAATCGGTGACTATTTCATTCCAGCTAATTCCACCATCTAGTGTTTTTAATAGAATACTATCCCCTCCGATGAATCCAATTTCATCAGAAATAAACTGAATAGTCTTTAACTCTCTATCTGTCGTGGAGTCTATTTGATACCATGTTTGAGCAGAAAGAGAAAAGCAAATTATAAGCGTAGCAAAGGTAAAAATGAACTTTTTTCTCATAGTATATGTTTTTGTTTCTGTAAATAAACAACTATAAAATGGTGTACTCATTGATGATTTTTCTCTGTTACTTGTGAATTTTTCTCATTTCGAATTATAATACAAATAGACCCATCTCAGGAAGAAAACTCATAAAACAACAAATGGAAAAGGCATCAAAACAAACCAAATAAAATCCTATCTCTTTAATAAATCAAAACTAAAATAAATCAATGCACTTTAGCTATTAAAACAGTTAACTAACTGATTTTAAACAAAAAAGCATCCTTGTCAATTAAAACAATAAGTGAATATTTGCTGCTTTGTTTAATTTAATACAAGCTTATGAAAAAGCACAAATCACATAATAAATAATGAAGTACTTAGGGCTTACCTTAACTCAAGTCAACAGACAGGAAAACACAAAGCTCTGATTGTTAACATTTTGTTGTTTGAAGTTATAAAAACGGGATACTTAGCAGGCTTTAATTTGGCGTAAAATAGAAAAGCTTAAAATCTAATTATTTAAAAACCAATAAAAATGGAAACAATGAACAAGATGGACAAGGTTAACCAATTAACAAATCAGTTGCTTGATTCTCCAAAGATGATCAGTGACAAACTCCCATGGAACAATTGGAATTCTTCAGTAGAGGATTCTGAAAACAGCATCGCTGGATGGATTGGCAAAGTATTTAATATCGCAGCACTTGTTGTGCTTTTAGGACTCCTATGGGGATTATTTAGTCAACTATGGATGGGTGATGGTGGATTTTGGAAACAAGAAGCCAAATTAATTATAGGAGGTCTTTTAGGTATTTTGCTCTGGACTTATGCTGCTTTTCCGATTACGCAAATTATCAGAAATACTAGTGAGAGTATTAGTTCCTCAAAAAGCAATATCATTAATCTCATCTTTTTAGACGTACCTGTTGCAGTTATTAAATTAAGCGGATATGTTTTAGCAATGGTTGGATTATTCGCTGCGATAGCTGCGGTATTGAGCTTTATTACCACACTTAATGTAAGCGGTGTTTCCAATATGGAAGGTGTTATGTTTTCAATGTCTGGAATGAATACACTCGGAATTAATGCATTAATGGAATTAATGCAAGAAAAAAATATAGGATACATCAGTAATATCATTTCTCAAATAACAAGCCCTAATCTAACGAATTATGATGGTAGCGCCTGGACAATGAATGGAGCTGCGGGAATATGCGGGTCATTTATAGCAGTACTAGTGACATTAATCAATTTATATATCACCGTAGCTATATATAAATTCATATTTGGATTAGCCTCGACATTAGTAAAATGGGTTAAAGCACCTTATTTACCATTTAAGTCACTCTAATTTAAAATCTATAGCAAACAAAAAAAGACCTCAATATTGAGGTCTTTTTTTGTTTGTAACCTATTAGAATAAATAGCTCTTTTTTTACCTACGATAAATGGGTGATTTTTAAAAAGAAAACTGTTGGATAGGTTTCTCTATTACTCGTGAATTTTTCTTATTTCCCGTTGTAGCGCTAAAGGACTGGATCCTGACTTAGATTTTATAAAATTACTAAAGGAAGACGCATCTAAAAAGCCCAATTCATAGCCAATCTCTTTTATAGATAAGGACTGAAAAAGCAACAACCTTTTGGCCTCTAAAAAAAGGCGGTTATGAATCATTTTAAGTGGACTGGAACCAAAATGTTTATTGGTCAAGGCGTGCAGATTTTTAGACGACACATTAAGCGCGTCTGCATATTGAGAAACTTTATGAAATCCTTTGTACTCACTCTCTAATAGTTCTTTAAATCGATACGTAGTTTTTCCAGAGTCTGACTTAAAGTTAACTTGAGCAGGACGGATTAAATCTAGGAGCATAGAATTCAACAGGTAAAAATCTGATTTCTTACTCTTTCTAGATTCTAGCTCGAATAATCTCTTATAGCTATTCAACATAGAAAAAAGATGCTCATCACCCTCGAAAAAAGCGGGATTCTCCAAATCGTAAAAGGCAGTATAAGAAGATATTTCTGAGGATATAATCTGCTCTGGATAGAACTGAAAGAGAAATCCTTTTGACCGAACTTCACGTGTGAGCAGATGAATTTGGTTAGGATGAATAAGATAGGCAGAATAGTCTTTTATAGGGTATTCATTAAAATCCACCAACTGGATTCCTCCACCTTTTTCGAAACAAATCAATTCAAAATAGTTGTGCCGGTGAACTGCCGTAAAATCATACGGATTCACATAGTCCAAGGATTCTATCGTGATAGTGGAATGGCTCTTTAAATCGTGCGATGGAGTGTTCATGATAACTGCGTGTGTCTAATTTACAAAGACTTTTAACAGTAACTCCGAACTTATCTAAAAAGGACTCGAAAAATCAGGGTTAGTGATAAAGGACTCATCCGTAAGAGTCTTTAGGAAGTTTACTAAGTTGCTTTTTCCTGTGGGTTTAGTTGCACACCTCCCTGGCTTACTTTTTTCATTAAAGGATCTATAGTTGGTGAGTTTTGAAGGCCTTCGCTGTAGTGGTTAATAACCTCGTCTATGGTTGAAAATCGCCCGTCATGCATATAGGGTGCTGTAAAGATTAAGTTTCTCAACGATGGCGACTTGAATTTCCCATGATCTGAAGGGTCACCTGTTATGCCTCCAAGACCATGATCTGTTACAGCAGAATCTAATCCGTTGTTATGAAATTTATTATCAGTCCATAAGGGATTATTTTCACTACCGTGACAATGAAAACAATCTCCTTTTGATTCGTCCATGAAAATATTAAATCCGTTGATTTCCTGTACCGTTAAGTTATTAGTTCCCAGTAAATAAGCGTCAAATTTTGAGTTTGGTCATCATAAACTGCTCCATGGCCTGCCCCATTTTTAGAGGAGTTATTTCCTCATTTCCATAAGCTCTAATAAATTGATCTTTATAGCCCTGAATTTCATTCAACTTTGTAATCACATTTGCATGTGACTCGGCCATTTCTATTGGACTTATTATCGGCTGCAAGGACTGATGAGCTAATGAGGGTGATCTTCCATCCCAGAAAAAACCATTATTATTCCAGGCTAAATTTATAACAGCCATAGCCTGTCTGTCGCCAACATTACCTTCTGAACCCTCACTAAACTGGTTGATATCGGAAAATCCGGTAGCTTGGCTATGGCAAGAAGCACAGGATTGATTGTTTAATGAAGATAGTTTCTCTTCATAGAATAACATTCTGCCTAGCGCTACTTTAGCGGTAGTAAGCTGAAATCCTTCAGGTGTCATAGGTGGTGGGAAACTACCTAAATCTAGCTCATAAGCTGTTTCATCCAAGGTCACAGGCTCTGATTCACAGGCTAATTCATCATCCTTTTTACATGAGGATAAAACGATGGCCAATACTATTATAAACTGAAATATACTTTTCATCTTACGGACTGCTTTTCTATAAATTTCTCATCGCTTAGGCTCTTTAAAAAGGCTACCAAATGTTCTTTTTCCTTTTTAGAAAAATGAAAAGGCTTTAATTTTATAGAGCGGTTTTTATGCGCTGCAATACTGTTACTGTAATGCTCTACAACCTCCTCTATCGTTTCCATGCTTCCATCATGCATATAAGGAGAGGTGAATTCTAAATTTCTTAACGTAGGGACTTTAAATAGGGCTCTGTCGGACTCTTCTGCTGTCAATCTTATTCTTCCTGAGTCTATGTACTGCTCATAGAGTCCATTATTCTCGAATGCATAATTCGTGAAGGTAAACCCACCATGACACGAGCTACACTGCGCTTTATCACTAAAAAAGAGATCCATTCCTTTTCTCTCTTCTTTAGTTAACTGCTTCTTATCACCTTGGTAATAATACTGATCAAATCTACTTTGTCCACTAATAAGCGTCCTTTCAAAGTTAGCCAGAGCTCTCGTGATTACATACGGATCAGGAACTCGGTTATAGGCTATCATGCTCATATCTATGTAGCTCGGATCTTCATTCATCCTCTCAGCTATTTCTAAAATATTCATATCCAATTCTAGATGTTCCTGAATAGGTACCAACACCTGCATTTCTAAGGTTGGAACCCCACCATCTCTATTTAAATAGGGACTGTAAGCAACATTCGCTAGAGAAGGGGCGTTGCTTTTTCCTTCTGATAAATCTGACCCTATACTAAACCGTAAATTATCAGAAAAAGCCAAATGCGGTTTATGACAACTGGCACAGCTAACACTAAAATCCTTACTCATTAGAGTGTCAAAAAAAAGTCTTTTACCTAAATTTATTCTTTCTACACTTGGCAAGTTATCTTCTGGAAAATCTATTTCAGGAAACCCTACAGGAATTATGATCAAACTTTCATCCTCTTTGGAGTCGTGGACAATTAAAAAATTAGCGAACATAAAAGCCACCCCTATTCCTAAAATATACTTAATCAAAAGAAACGATTATTTAACCAGCCATTTCTCTGAAACTAATACTGTGTCTTGGTGCTTCAGGCTAATTAGATATACTCCAGACTCAGTTAAAGGAAGATTTAAAGTAGAAACAGATCCATTTATCAGTTCAGAATAAATCAATTTTCCTGAGACATCTAAGATTTCCAACTCTACATCTCTTAAGTTTTTTAAATCTAAGAGTAGCTTAGAGTTCTCTCCATCTATAGAAGGGTTAGGTGCTATTCTCATAGAGATTTTATCGAGTCCCTCTTCTTCTAAACTAAGTACAGCCTGAGAAAATACAGCATCTCTAAAGTTTTCTAGCATAATAACTGCATCACCAAAACCACCATGAGTAATCCCTCCCTGAGCAGTAGAAACCTCATTGAAAGCTTCTAAATAGTTAGCATCAAGCTCTATATTAATTTCTCCATTCAAGACTGAAGTCGATACAGGTAAGGTTTGTACGTAATAATTATTATTCCCTAGTGCGTGGACTTGAAAATCAAATTCTGCACCTCCAGTACCAGAAAGTCCTTCCATAGCTAAAAACCTATAACCAGAAGCCCAACCCCAATGCATAGAAGGGTTTTGGGGTGCCAACGGGTGATTACCTGGCCATAATGTTAAGTCTTGATTGTTATAAGGAGTTTGAACACCTACATAAAACGAAATGGCCTCTAGCTGATCTAAATCAAAATCACCCAATTGAAAAACCTCCTGATCAAATGCATCTACCAATAACCAAACATCAGAAGCAAGAGTGACTTGACCTCCATCATGAACAAATTCTATTTGAGATATATAATATTCACATCTATCGAGAGAAACCTGGTCTCCATTAGCTATACTGAAATCTGCGTTTAACTCTAAGTTTTCTGCTCCTACTTTATGGTTTAAAGTTAAGCTTATTGAGCTCTGAGTATAACCTACCATACTAAAGCACACTAGAACTAAAGAAAAAATAATTTTCATCTGGACTTGTTTTTTTTTTAGAAATATACTCAAAATTATAACTCGAAATTATAACGAATACTGGTAGTGAAATCTATAAAAAATTGAGTCTAAATAATGAACTCTTCGCAGTCTCAATTGAATTATTCGATTACCATTTTTTGCAAGTACTCTCCACCTGCCTTAAGAACATATACCCCTTTAGGTAAATCTAACTGAATCTCTGTTCTTGGATGATGATTTTTTTTGGCCCAGACCTCTTGACCAAATACATCAAGTAATACTAATTCTCTCCCTCTACACTTAATACATTCTAATGTAAACTGCCCATTGTTTGGGTTAGGGTAAAGTCTCACATCCATAGCTATTTCTTCTACTCCTACTATAGGATCGACACACGAGCCTGGCAAATTCTCATCTAACCAGTTTATTCTTAGATTAATCCATTCCTTAAAAAACGCTACTTCTCCAGCATAACTATCTGGAAGCGGCTCTACCTCTGGAGCAGCAGTGGCAAGTCCTAGAATAGGCCATTTCTGGAAGTGACGTTCTTGAGCAGCACTCACTAATAAGGCTATGCTGTCTACATAGTTATTTATATACTCTTGGTTTAAGAACTCCTCTCTGTATTCATCCCATTGGCACCTCTGCTGATTTACATAAGTGCTGTCCTGCTGCAAACGCACATACCAATCAGGACTATAATTATCTGTAGGGCAGTCGTTAATCAAATGTGCCCAACCAGACCCGTCTTGATTTTCAAAAATCTCACAGGTATACATGTCTTTCCAGGCCCAATCAAAATCCCAGGAAGGACCTGCCTTGAATAAGCCCCCATTACTTGATTTATCTTTGTGGAAATTCCTGCTTTTTTTAAACCCATCATTATTGGCCCAATATTGTCAGCTTTATTCAATTCTTTCAAAAGTTTATATCCATATAGTTCCTATACCCTTCATCCATACTCATGAAATCATCACCATAAAGAGCTGTTTCCATAGAATCTACATAAGACGCTATGTATTCTTTTTGTGGTTCTGTGATCACTTCTGGCTTGGGGTATTTGTAAACCAAGTGAACATCAAAATCTGGATGATTCAAAGAGGTGTTATTTAGCTCCCAGCTATTCTGGCTATTGTGATAGTTAAGTTCTAGGATATACCCACCCGTCACATCATCTCCATCGTTCTCTGTTACATTTAGCGTAGCAATATCTAACCTGCCATCGTCCACTTTTATTTTTTCACCGAACGCATAAATCCCCTGGTAATCACCGTTTATCTGAACTTCACACAAGCGAACCCTAGGCGCGTACTCTCCCATTCTCTCAAACAAATGACTCGCCAGAAGGTTTCTCATTAGCACTTTGTCATTGTAATTACTCAGCAATACCCAGTCATTCTCTTCTGGCATATCTACGAGGCTCACATTGTTATTTTCTCCTAAGGCATCTCTAGTTTCAAAAGAATATGGTGTCTGCGGGTAACCTGCTGACGTGGCTCCTCTTATTTCTATTCCTATCTGGCCATTATAATTTTCGGGTTCATCTGCTAAGAAATTAACTTCACCTAGCCCGTTATAAATCACCTTGAGAGAAGCATCTATTTTGGGTTCATCTAGGATTTCTTCTCCATTGGTTTCTATTAAAAATATAGGAAGAAGAGACTGTTCTAGTTCTACTATTCCTGGATCCAAAGCACATAACTCGAAACTTCCTTCTGCTCCACCGTAGCCCCATAATTGAACATAAATAATCTCTCCTGGAGTTAAATTACTCACAGTTATAAAGGAAAAATACCCTGTACCTCCATCATCATCACACGGGCCATCCTCTAAAGAAAAACATTCTTCTCCAAACCAAAGCTGAATTCCTGTGTCATTCATACCTCCATTATCTGCAGTTTGAAAAACAAGATTACCTGATTCTGGAACACCAATAGAATACCAGATATCTCCGCCATCGTACTCGGAGCAGTTAGGAGTATATCCTGAACCTACTACAGCTGAATTATCAGCGCTTATGCATTCATCAGGGGTTAATTGCATCGCAGAACATGGGCTAGCACCAGGTGCTGGTTCTAAATCACAATCAGCTATGAAAGGTCCAGATTCTCCTTCACTGGGTTCTGGCCCATCTGAATGAACTAGCACGCCTCCCGATGCTAGGAGTAAATAACTGTTTTCATTTTCGTACTCTCCTGTTGAATAATTTAGAGTGATTTCTTCTCCATTACAAGTGGGAAGTAGCACATTATTTCCAAACTCTTCTGCAGAAAACACTCCGAATGACTCAGCATTTATAAAAACTTCAAGCTCAGCTCCGTTCCAACCATCTCCATACTCGTCTTGCAGTATCAATGTATAATCACAGCACTGGGTGAGTAGTTTCTGAGGAATAAATAAAAGGACTAAAGCGGAAAGAAAAATACCACGCATAAAAGTTGAGTTCATCATGAACCCCAAAGCTAATGAATTGATTTTATTTCCCCTTTACAATTCAAACTTGTAACAAAAAAAACCCCTTACTCCAATAAAGGAATAAGGGGTTTTACAGTTACTTATCTTATGTCTTACTCACACGAAGTACCGAAAGCTCCAAGGAACCCTCCTAAATCACTTACGTTTATAAAACCATCACCTGTGAAATCACCAGGACAAGAATTCCCAGAGAACACACATGAGTTATCATCTATATTGGCTGATGCATCATAATTATCTGCTGAATCGTAGATACATCCTAACACAACTACTACAGAACAAGAACCATCATTAGTCAAAGCGTAAGGATTATACTCTAAGAACAAAGGATCAGTACATCCCAAGTATACGCATGATCCGTCATCAGTTAAAGCAGTCATATCATAATTAGAAGCGTTCTCATCTGTACATCCTCCTGTAGCCATGCATGTAGTCATGTATGTCCCTACTGGAAGTGGACTAGTCGCTGTAGCATTATCCGTAATCCTCCTACAAGACCATCTACACCAGAGAATGTCCAGTTAGCTATAGTAAAAGTAGATCCATCAGGTCCAGTTGCACAATTTCTGTAAGCCCATCCATCTAAATATTCCCAAGCAGTTCCGTTTCCATCTACATTGATGTCACCGAAAGTATCTATGACCACTCCTTGTTCGAATAATTCCATGGCATCATCTCCGTTTATTGAAACAGAGAAACCAGCGTCATAATCAGCATCAAATCCAAAGAACGTATTAAAAGCGACTAATTCAGATGTGGTAACATATATGAAATCTCCAGCAGTAGCAGATAAAGCAGGGAAAGTAAACTCTTCTCCGTCTGTTCCGCCTCCGTTAGTAATCGCAGAGCCAATACCGAAAAAGCAGAAAGATCAGCGATATCATTAACAACGATAAAGCTCAACTCCTTTAGGATGTACCACCAGAAAGCGACCCATCAAATGCAGCTGTAATTACCAAATCATTTGTTAGAAAGGTCAACGGAGTTCCGGCGCAAGAACAATCATTTTGGATAATATCATTATTAGTCATCACATTTCCGTCATCACAAGAATCACCGAAGTTAGCTAATGCTATAACACAGTCAAAAGCAGTTCCTGCACAAGAACAATCTCCTTGAATTACATCATCGAAAGTGGTAGCGTCTGCATCATCACAAGAGTCACCGAAATTGACCATCTCAGTAGGACAATCAAATACAGTCACATCAGCAGGACAGTCTCCTGTTAGTGCTATACTACTTAATGTAAATCCGCTATATCCATCAGCTCCATCATCTGCATATTGGAAACCGAGGTAAACCTCTGATAAACCATTTAATGAAGCTAAATCTGCATTAAATGAACCAGCAGCGTCATAAGTACCTAAAGAACTCCAAGCAGCAGCAGCAGGATCACCTGCATAAGAAGTTGTGTATTGTAAGTCTAATGTGGTAGCTCCAAAACTCTCTGCTAGTTCAAACAACAAATTAGAAGCAACTACCGCAGAATAATCAAATCCATTAGAAACTAACCATAAATCAACTGTCTCAACACATCCTCCACCACAATATGCGTTAGCAGAATAAGAACCATCTAGATTATCTATCCATACATCTCCGTCTAAGTTAGTAGCTACTGTAGCTATAGACCATGCTATAGGATCACAAGTAACTACTGCAGTTCCTGCACATGAACAATCTCCCAGAAGTACATCATTTTCTGTTAATCCATCAGCATCATCACATGAATCACCGATTAGCTCACAAGTTCCGTCATCTGTAGTAGCATTGATATTATAGTTACAAGCTGTAGCAGTTGTACAACCAGAAAATTACAGAAGGACAAGTAGGTTCATAAGTCTACGGCATGGATTAGCGATCACTATTAATGTTGTTACCATCATTATTATTTATCTCCACCATAAGTCCAATTAGCTAGAATACAAACGCTCCACCGTTAGGAGTTTGCTCACAGTTTCTGTGTAGCCCATGAGTCTCAGATAGTCCCAAGCTAATCCAGAACCATCCAAAGCGATATCTCCGAAAGTATCTATGATCATTCCAAATTCGAACAACTCTAAGGCATCGTCACCATTAATAGACATTACAGAACCTGCATTGTAGTTAGCAAATGTACTTGCAAAATAAGATTGAGCACCGGCATCATCAGAAGAAACAAAGATGTAAGTTCCCGCAGTGATAGCGTCAGCAGGGAAATTGAATTCCTCACCATCTGTACCTCCACCATTATTAGCACTTCCAAGACCGAATGTGCTTAAATCAGCGATATCTACAGTAGCATAAAGCTCAACTCCTTTAGGAAATCCTCCAGATAAGAGGTCCATCATAAACAGCTGTAATTAGTAGCGCATTCGTTAATGTTGGAACAGTTCCAGAACAAGAACAATCCGGCTGGTATTCATCACCTATTGTAGCAGCGTCCATATCATCACATGAATCTCCTATAAATAAACAAGAACTATCACCGATAGTGAAAAGCATATCATAATTACAAGCCAAATTATCCGTACAACCTACACAAGAATAATCACAAGACGAAACATCTGAAATGGTATTTGCCAGATCAAAATTACAAGCTTCTGTATCCATACAACCTACACAAGAGTAATCACAAGACATGTCATCAGCAGTAGCCAGCGGATCATAATTACAAGCGTTTGCATCATTACAACCAAAAACAGATCCTAAAACAGTGATAGATGCGACCATTCCATTGGCAGCGTGACTACCTATCGAACAATCATAATTGTAAACCCCAGGAACCGTAAATGTGATGGTACCCAAACAAACACCTGAAGCATTTCCAATCATTGACCCTAATGAAATTTCTTCTGGATTGTTAAAAGCAGCATTAGTAATTGAATTCGTTATTCCATTTACATTATGATTTCCTCCATAGTTCACCCAACCTACTACCGTCCCAGCCTCAACATCTATAGCTGCAGGGAGATATTCAAAACTTGAAGTTGCAATTTCAACATCTGCGCCTGGACAGATATCTTGAACACAAGGGTCACCAGCATCATCAGTCCATGAAAAAGGATCAAAACCTCCCTCGGGAGCATTCAAATTTCCATCACCACCACCACTATCGTGATCCATATTCCAATCTGCTGGAACAAAAATCGCTGCAGCCGATGTGCCACACTTTCTCTCAGCCCTACCATCCTCAAACTCTGACGTTCCACCTGAACCAATTGTTCCATCTTGTCCT
Organism: Flavobacteriales bacterium UBA4466; assembly: GCA_905182895.1. Classification (GTDB taxonomy): domain Bacteria; phylum Bacteroidota; class Bacteroidia; order Flavobacteriales_D; family Sanyastnellaceae; genus ASP10-05a. The sequence goes on along the minus strand of CAJJDD010000002.1, from coordinate 43,803 downwards.
GGTGTACCATAAATATCAAGAATATTTCCATTTGGATCTAATAAAGCTATATGATCATCTCCATTTGAATCAGCAACTCCACCAGTACCTACATCCTGACTAGCTGCAACACCATAGGTGGTTAAGAATTTAGCATCGTCATTACATACCACATAAAATCCTTCAGCTGCTATAATCCCAGTTAAAGATACTGGTGACTGAGGATCTACATTTCCATTAGTCCAACGCTGTAAAGAATATCCGGTAGAAAGATCTATATCAGAATCACTAGAATTATCATATTTCCACATATCTTCCAGCAGTAGTTGAATTTTGAGGATCTGTTAATTCTGTGATTAATAAATCCTGACTGAACACAGGAAAAGCTAGAACTGCAGAAAACAGTACTAACATGAAATTTTTTAATATCATTGTTTTTGGTTTAGGTAAATTGGTTAATGGGATATTTGACCCCAATTTAAATTAATTTCGCAGTAAATTTACCGTTTTTAATCGAAGAGCGCATTAAGGAATTGTAAAGTCTTTTCAGAACATATTAACTTTTATTTTACACGTAGCTGAATTCAATTTAATTCTAATCACTTATGTCTTTTAGATAAAACCACTAAATCTACTGAAATACAGCCTCATGAGTAAATTAAACCTAGAAAAACTAAAAACAGAAACAATAAGACAGAGACAATAAGAGAGACCTTTATAAAGCAATAGGAAATTATCTCACAAGCTCAGGAGCTAGCAGTGCTGAGCTAAAAGATATTATATCGTACTTGGCTCAATCAGAAAAAGTGAAAGCCCTACAACCTGAAAAAACTTAGAGGGGAATTTCTCTGAATATTGGATTTATTGGGGTACATCTTATTGTGTTTTCCGACATATTATGTTACTTTATTTTTGGAATGGCAAGGGTTTCTAGCTTACCTCTGGTAATGACAAGCGCAGGATTATTAGGCTTGACCCTAGTCAGGAATAGACAAAATAATTTATCACGTTTCTTTAACCCTCGCTTTCTTTTAGAATTTAATGAGAGTCTGCTCTGAAAACTCTACTATTTTCGTTTCAAAAAGTACAAACATCCAAATGGGTAAGAAATTAGTAATTATAGGAGGAGGTTTTAGTTCCTTAGCTGCCAGCTGTTATCTGGCTAAAGATGGTTTTGACGTAACTATACTTGAAAAAAACACCACCGTTGGTGGAAGAGCTCGGCAACTTAAAAGAGACGGATTTATTTTTGATATAGGGCCCTCATTTTATTGGATGCCTGATGTGTTCGAGAGTTTCTTTTCTGACTTCGGAAAAAAAGTATCTGATTATTACTCGTTAGATAAGCTTAATCCAGCTTATGAAGTTTACTTCGGGAAGGACGACTCTGTTAAAATAGCTGATAACTTTCAGGATATTAAATCAACTTTCGAATCTATTGAGAAAGGAAGTGGTGCCAAGCTTCAAAAATTCATGGATGGAGCTGAACATAATTATAATGTAGCTATTAAAGACTTGGTTTATCAGCCGGGAGAAAAAATCACTGAAATAATTACGCCTACTACGGCTAAAAAAATAGGGCAGTTCTTTGGCACTATTAAAGGTTCGGTTCGTGCCAAAATAAAACATCCAAACCTGAGAAAAATTCTTGAATTCCCTGTATTATTCCTGGGGGCTAAACCCAGCAATACACCGGCATTCTATAATTTCATGAATTATGCTGACTTCAAGCTAGGTACATGGCACCCAAAAGGTGGAATGTATTCTGTAGTTGAAGGAATGGAGAGTTTAGCTAAAGAGCTGGGAGTAAAGATGATTACAGACTCAGCAGTAGATAAAATAAACGCATCAGACGGACTAGTTACTAGCGTTTCTGCAAACGGCACTGAATATGATTGTGATCTACTCCTGAGCGGTGCTGACTATCACCACACGGAGACACTTCTTAATGGAAACAAGCAGTATTCTGAAAAATACTGGGATAAAAAAACATTCGCTCCTTCTGCCCTGCTGTTCTTTGTAGGTTTTGATAAAAAATTAGACAAGCTCTCTCATCACACTTTATTCTTTGATACGGATTTCGAAAAGCATGCTGAGACCATATATGATACTAAATCCATGGCCTGAAAAACCTCTTTTTTATGCCAGCTTTCCAAGCATCACAGATCCTACTGCCGCGCCTGAAGGTAAAGAAGCTGGTGTCTTTCTAATCCCACTAGCTCCAGATATTGAAGATACTGATGAAATCAGAGAAAAATATTTCATGTTATTATTGCAACGCCTTAAAGACCTTACAGACCAAGACCTTACAGATGCTGTTCTCTTTAAAGAATCTTACTGTGTGAAGGACTTTAAAAAAGATTACAACTCGTATAAAGGAAATGCATACGGATTAGCCAACACGCTGCTGCAAACGCATGTGTTAAGGCCTAAATTGAAAAGTAAAAAGCTAAAAAACATGTACTTTACAGGACAATTAACTGTTCCTGGTCCAGGTGTGCCTCCTAGTATAATCTCTGGGAAAATAGTAAGTGGTTTAATCAAGAAACACCATAAGTAAATGAAAGAAACTTTCGATAGTTCCAGTTATAAAATCAGCAAGCTGGTAACGAATACTTACAGTACTTCGTTTTCTCTCGGAATTAATCTGCTAGGTAAAAAAGTTAGGCCACAGATTTATGCTATTTATGGTTTCGTTAGATATGCAGATGAGATAGTAGATACTTTTCATGAGTATGATCAAAAAGTACTCATAGAAGAATTCGTAGAGGATTACCACAAGGCTCTAGAGAGAAAAATTAGTCTAAATCCTATATTAAATTCTTTCCAAGAAGTAGTCAACCAATATGGTCTTCATGATTTAGTAGATTCATTCATCTACAGCATGATGTTAGATCTAGAAAAGGAAGAATATAAAACTGAGGAGGAATATAAAAAATACATCTATGGTTCTGCTGATGTAGTTGGCCTTATGTGCTTAAAAATATTTGTAGATGGTGATAACTCGCGCTATGAGGCTATGAAAGATGAAGCCATGAAATTAGGAAGCGCATTTCAAAAAGTAAATTTCCTGCGTGATTTAAAAGATGATTTCGAGAGATTAGGAAGGTCGTATTTCCCGAATGTAACTGAATATGATTTTACGGAAAACACGAAGCTGGAAATTATAGCTGACATTGAAGATGACTTCAAAGAAGCCTTACAAGGGATTTTAAAACTACCGATAGAAGGGCGATTAGGTGTTTATGTGGCTTACAAATATTATTTAGGGTTACTCAAAAAAATAAAACAAAAAAGTAGCGAGACCATCCTTCAAGAAAGAATTAGAATCAGTAATCCTAAGAAGATTTTTATCTTAGCCAAGTCTTATGTCAGACACAGAATAAATATGTTATAAATTGAATCTTATACTTCTCCTATTTCTTCATATTCTTCATCCGACAATCGCATCGTGTGACATGTCCACGGTACGAGCAAACTTTAATAGGGGCAATGCATCTTCTGAACTTCTAGAAGAACACATTACCTCTATGGAAGCTATGACTTGTGAAACAGCAGAGCCTTATCTAGCTTGCGCTATAATGCAGAGAGCAGAGCACTCTATCTGGCCCCCTTATCAGCTTAAGTACTTTAATTTAGGGAAAGACCGCTTGGAAGAATATATTTCCACTTATCCTCAAGACATAGAGGCTAGATATGTAAGACTATTAGTTCAAAAGGGAAGTCCAAGCTTTTTGGGCTACTGCGGTAATATATCAGAAGATGCTACTTTCATATTAGATAATCTACATACGTGCTACGAGTCACGTTTCCGAAAGTCTTAACTTTATTCAAAGTTTAAAGTAGTACCATGACCCTCATTGAACTATTAATTACGCTCTTGGTTTTCTGCTCGATGGAAGTAGTTGCTTGGCTAGCGCATCGTTATCTAATGCACGGATTTTTATGGTTTTTACATGAAGATCACCATGTCAAGACTCCTGGTGTGCTCGAGAAAAATGACACCTTTTTTGTCATTTTTGCCTTGCCTAGCGCAACACTAATAATCCTCGGGACAACACCTTCTCTAAATTGGGTTTTCTTTGTAGGCTTAGGCATTATGTTTTATGGTGCCGCTTATTTTTTAGTTCACGATGTGCTTATTCATCAGCGATTTAAGTGGTTTAAAAACACTGATTCAGCTTATTTGAAAGCCCTAAGAAAAGCACACAAAGTTCACCACAAACATTTAGACAAATGGGATGGCGAGTGTTTCGGAATGCTGATAGTACCCAAAAAGTATTATTCTCAATACCAAGCTAAATGAAGCCCTTTATTTACCTAATCATAGACTTAGGATGTATATTCTTTCCTTTCATGTTCAGCTTCATTTCATACCGGGCTTTCTATAAGGAGTGGAAGCATTTCATACCTGCGAATCTGTTGGTCGCTTTTGTTTTTATAGTGTGGGATTACTACTTCACTGAAATAGGGGTCTGGGGATTCAATCCAGAATATCTCACAGGAATTTACCTGGGAAACCTGCCGCTGGAAGAAGTTCTTTTTTTCATTTGCATCCCATATGCCTGTGTTTTCGGATACTTCGCTTTAACACATTTCTTGCCTAAGACAGTAAGAAAAATACCCGTAACTCAGGTAATAATGGCAGTCATTTTTCTAGCCATAGGCATAACTCAGTACGAAAAGCTGTACACCTCTGTGACGTTTATCGCTCTGGCTATTTATCTGTTTTTTAGCGTTGCAATGCGAATTAATCAAGCCCAACCACTTATAGGATACGCATGTATTATTCCGTTTTTTCTGTTAGCCAACGGCCTGCTTACTGGCTCTTTTCTAGAAGCTCCCATCGTATGGTATAATGATGCAGAAAACCTAGATATTAGGCTGTTTACCATCCCTGTAGAGGATGCTTTTTACGGGATGTTACTCATCCTTATGAATGTTAATTTATATGAATACTTCAATATTTTTCAGTGCTTAACTGAGTAAATAATCCCATTTCGAAATCTTTATAAATTTGCACAAAAGATTTTACAATGGCAAGCAAACCGAATTCTACTACAGAATATCTAGATCAAATTCCAGTAGAAAGAAAAGAGGCTTTTAGGAAGCTTCGAACGACTGTTTTAGAAAATCTAAAAGGCGAGTTTCAAGAAGGCTTAAGTTATGGAATGATAGGATTTACTGTCCCTCACTCAGCTTTTCCTGATGGATATCATTGTAACCCGAAGCTCCCTCTTCCATTTGTCAGTATAGCTAATCAAAAAAACTTTATAGCTCTTTATCACATGGGGCTTTATGCCGACCGAAATTTGCAAGAATGGTTTACAAGTGAATACACTAAACATACCCATCACAAAATAGATATGGGCAAGTCTTGTATTCGATTTAAGAAAATGGATGATATACCATACACCTTAATAGCCGAACTTCTAACGAGAATGGACATATCATCATGGATAGAACTTTACAAATCTTCAGTAAGAAAATAACATCCCATTTTTAGATTCTTTTAATTAACCTTAAAAGATTCATTTTTGAAGTTTATGTAAGCTTTGAACTGCTACTTGAATTCGATTTTGCCTTTTGAGACTGTATTGACGCTAGTTAGAATAGGAAATCGTACCCTTGAATCTTCATTTTATCGTACTCAGCCGAATTAAACTTATACAACTTACTCCCTTTCTTCTGGCCTTTCTCAATTCCATCTGCCGCTTTTTCTAAGTCTATAATCAGTGTCGTATTGAATAGTTTTTTTCTAAAGTTTCTTCTGTCAAATTTCTTTCCTAGTGCACTTTCATAAAGATTCTGAAGTTGCCCTAAAGTAAACTCCTCCGAAAGTAAATGAAATCCTACAGGCCTTCTTTTCACCCTTCTTTTTAATCTTTCTAAGGCATACTCTACTACTTCGTTATGATCATATGCTAAATCAGGAACCATTTTGACAGGATACCACTTAAGGCCAAACTCTAACCATTTACTATTTCTGAAATCTACTTTTTTAACCAACGCATAATGTGGGACATTTACTACCCTGCCATTAGGATGTCTATAAACACCTCCAAATGCGCGAAGTTGTTCAATAGTAATTTCATTTTGTTCTCCTACTATTCCTTCAAAAAGCTTTCTAGCTGAGAGTAAAAGTTCGTCTTTTTCGGTTAAATACTTACTCGGCAGAATAAGGGCTCCTTTAAACGGAGAATAGCTGCTAGGCACAGTAAGCACCTGAAAATCTATGCCATCAAATCCAAAAATAACTAAACTTAAAGCTAATGCTACGTTGAAATTTGGCTCGTCTTGTGGGTATGAAACTTCCTTGTTCATGAATTTTTCTATTCTTACAAATCTATTAAACTGTTAATTAGAATTATACTTATTTTTCGTCTCAATCCATCTGCTCATAAACTCTGTGCTTCTTAACGTATGAAACTGTAACATTTCACCGATAAAGTTAGACCTTCTATGATCTTCTAAGTTAATTAAAAGATCACCAACAACTTTTAACAGATCATCCTCATAAATTGGCGTTGCAAATTTGTTGTTGATCAAGGTAAAGCCTGTCGCCTGAGCTTTAAGCCACCTTTCCTTATTCAAGTAAAGAGAGATCGCTGCGTTTGCTATTTCTTCTGGTGATTCACAGATACTACCTGGCCACTTTACCCATATCTTTCATTCCCTCTGCTCCAATGGCTGTGGTAATAATAGGTGTTCCATTTTTCATGGCTCCTATGAACTTTCCTTTTAACCCAGCTCCAAATCTGAGCGGACTGAGACAAACCTTACTTCTCATAAATACCTCATCAGCATTCTTTACTGCCCCTATGACATTAAACCCATTTTTAGGCTTATTCCATTCAAGAGCATTCTCGTTTAAGTATGCTCCATACACATTCATTTCAGCATTGGGCATTTTCTCTCTTATCAAAGGCCACACCTCAGCTTTTAAATATCTTACTGAATCATAGTTCGGTTCATGCTTAAAGTTTCCTATAGTCATAAACGATACTCTCTCTTCGAAAACAGGTAATTTATCTATTTCATCTTTATTTAGCCGATCTTGATTAAAAGGAAGGTAATGCAGCAAATACGATGGGATATTAAACTCTGAAGTAAGCAAATTCATCTCGAACTCGGAGATTATCAACGTTAAGTCACACCTATAAACAGCGGCTACCTCTCTTTTAGTTAAGTCATTTTGCAGATTGACTTTCTCAGATTTTTTTAACGCTTGATGCCTCGCTTTTCTTAAAAAATGAAGATCTTCAGAATCTAGAATTTTTACAGCATTCGGAACTTCTTGATGAACCCTCCAGCCAAACTGTTCTTCAGATAAAAACCGATCGAAAACTACTAAATCAGGGTTTTCTTCTTTAATGATTGAATCAAAGCTCGAATCATTGAGCTTAATTTCAATAGTCTTACACCCTATTTCTTTTAAATCAGCACTTCTGTCTGACTTGGCAGCCGCACACATAAAAGAAACAGTAAAGCCATTCTCCATGAACAGCTGGATTAATCGCATTATTCTCCCTCCTGCAGCCGTAGAGGTAGGCTCTGGCCAAACTAATCCTATAAAAACCGCTTTTTTCATTAGTCGGCTAAATTACCATAAGAAATTAGCACCTTTGCTACGCAAAAAGAAAAGTGATGAAATTAATAGGAACTAAGGTGTGTAAAAAAAGTGATTTGGGTATTCATAACAATCTATTTGGAGGAACTATGCTCTCGTGGATAGATGAAGCGGCTGTGGCTTTCTGCTCTGAAGTCTGCTTTACTCCTAACCTAGTAACTTTAAAATTAGATGAAGTGATTTTCAAAGAGCCTGTTAAAGAAAACAACCTTATAAAAATTTATGGTCAGGTAATGTTTTTTGGAAATACGACTATCACTTTAAACGTGGAGGCTAGAAAATTCAACGTATATACGCACGAAGAAAAGCTAGTAACTACTACCAAGTTAGTATTCGTAAGAATAGATGATGACGGCTCTGCTATTCCCATAGCTAAGCATGTGAAGGAGAAGTATCCAGAACTAAACAGGAAGTAAAACTAGCTCTGAAGAAGATTTACCTCAGGTCTAAAATAATCCTACTAAAAATCAATCATAACAGGGCATAACTCAATTAGAACTCATCCACAAGTAAGTATAGTGTCACTGTTTTCTGTTAATCAAAAGCTTTTTAGAAGAAATTGATAAACTGATTTTAGAACCTATGCTTCTTAATTCTTAAATTGCCCCGTAACCAATAAATCTTCACTTATCTATGCTTGGCTTTTTCACCCAAGTTTGTAAAACTGTATTCTGCATACTACTAGTATCTCTAGCAAGTACAACTCTTTATGCTCAAAACAGTTTGACAGGAATAGTCCAATCTTTTAGTGTAAAAGATGGCTTACCTAGCTCTACCGTTTACTGCTCTTTTCAGGATTTAGACGGATATCTATGGTTTGGCACTAACAACGGAGTATCTAAATTCAACGGACATAATTTCCAAAACTTCAGCATTAGCGATGGGTTATGTGATAATAATATCCTAAATATTTCTCAAGATTCTCAAGGTAGAATTTGGTTTCTATCTCGAAGTAATTGCCTTTGCTTCTTAGAAAATGGAGAGATATTAAATTCTGATTCCATTCAACTCCTCGCGTCAGAGACTAATAATAAGGGACTTCTCTTCTTTAGTGAAGATGATGATAATATTTACTTTTCAGGAGAAGGAAATGAAGTAATTAAACTAGGCCAAGATCTTAAGACAAAAGCCATAATCGTCACCAATTCCCCTTCCGGTCAATTAAGTTTTCCCGTAAAATCTAATGGAATTGTAAGCTACAACTCTTTCTTGAAACAATGGCCAGATAGCATTTATGAGGAAGGACAACTAATTAAATATATTTTCTCTAAACCGAGCTCCCACTTTACACTCTCAAATTTTGGGGTCAGCAAATATTTGAATGGAGCACCCGAGGTTATAATCACTATTCAGGATTGGCCAGAGCTTTTAGGAATGGAAGAGATTTACGTGGATAACGTTGGAAATATTTACTGTTTTTCTAGCAAAGAAATCGGTCTACTCTTCAAGAAAAAAGAAGGGAAAGACGGGTATATCGCGTATGAACTTCCCTCTATAAGTTACTCTTCAGTTTTTGTAGACTCAGACAACAATCAGTGGTTTACCTCATATGATTCTGGAGTTCATTTAATCTCAGAAGCACAAAAAGAGCTTACCGTTTATCAGTATCAAGATAACGAGCAAACTACTTGTTTAACGCTAACTCCGTTTAATGAAGTTCTAGTAGGAACAAGCGGAAATAGGATTCTTAAATTTAGAGGTAGAGAAATGGTTGATTTGATTCAAATAGGAGCTCATAATGATGTGTCTGCATTGCGTGCTATTGCTATTGATTCTACAAACAATTTTGCTTGGAGCGCTGGGAAATTTACTCTTATGGGTTTCCCGCTAGCTGAGGAATTGAGGTTGTATCAATGTTTCCAAAGTGGGTTAATTCCATTACCACTTAAAGAAGTAAATGACATATTTCCTGCTGCCGATTCTTTGATCTATTTAAGTACACAGGACGGAATTTACTCGCTACACTTAAAAGATCCAGTACATACGTTAAAAAAACTATCTGAAGCTCCTGACAAACCGTCTTATAACATCACGCAATCTAAGGATGGTCGAATTTGGTTTGAAAACAATGAAATTCTTTATTACATCTCGAATAATGAACTTTATGAATTCACTCAACCTGAGGTGAACTTTAAAACAAAAATCACATCACTTCAGGTTCTAGAAGATAACACTCTTGTGGTATGCACCTTTGGTAGTGGCGTTTATTTCATAAGAAATGATAAGGTTATTCATCACTTAACTATGAAAAACGGGCTTCTTTCTGATCTATGTAATGAATTATTTATAGATGGAAGTAGGCATTACCTCGCTACCATAGATGGAGTAGTTATTTATGACTGGGATGGAAATAGCTCTCATGTGATTTCCACATATACGCACTTAGACGGTTTACCTTCTAATGTTATCAATGATGTTTTAGTTAAGGATTCATTGGTTTACTTGGCTTCTAGAGAGGGGTTAATCATATTTAACTCGAATTATCACTCCTCTTATAAAGCCAAAGTAAAAGCAGAGCCAAAGCTTTACGTAAAGCAGTTTAAGTCAAAGGATCGATCCTTTGACTTTACAAATCATATCACCCTTACGTATGATGATTCATTCATCAATATTGATTTCGAAGCGCTCAGCTATATTCGATCAGATGAGATTATCTATGAATACAAGCTAAATGAAGATGATTATGACTGGATCAAAACCAAGAATAATTCATTAGAATTTCCTCGGTTTGAGGCTGGTGATTACAAATTCACGTTAAGAGCCAGAAAACATGACTCAAGTTGGTGTGAACCCGTGAAACTAAGCTTCACGTCTCTTCCTGCTTGGTGGGCGTCTTGGTGGTTTAGAACTCTTATTATTCTAGCTCTAGGGTTTCTTTCTTTTTTAGTCATGCGCTTTTTTGCAAAGCGAAAATATGAACGTCAGTTAGCCGAGATTCAAAAAGAACAAGCTTTACTAGAAGAAAGAAATAGGATTAGTGCAGACATGCACGATGACCTAGGCTCTGAACTTACCAAAATCGTTATTCTCTCTAGAATAGCCAGAACTAAGCTAGCCTTGGACAGAAGCAGAGAACAGCCGATTATAGACATAGACAATGCAGCTACAGACATAGTAAAAAAAATGAACGAAATCATCTGGGCGCTTAATCCGGCCAATGATTCATTGGAAAGTCTAGTCTCCTACCTTCAAAAATATGCAAATGATTATCAAGAAGTACGGGACTTATACGGAAGAGTAGAAATGCCTAAGGCCGTTCCTGAGTTAAAAGTAAAAGCGGCCTTCAGAAGAAACGTCTTTTTAATCGTAAAAGAATGCCTTCATAACATTCATAAACACTCGCAAGCGGATAGAGTAGATATGTCAATACGTATTTCGGATGATTTAAATATTTCCATCATCGAGAATGGTATCGGATTCGATATGGAAAAAACAAAAAGGTTCGGTAACGGACTAATTAACATGAAGAAAAGAGCTAATGATCTCAATGGAGATGTGGACCAAGAATCATCTTTAGGAAATGGTTCTTCATTAAAAATGGTTATCCCTCTCATTAAAAATCATGCTTTTGTATTAGACGACAACTAACCATTTTAGCCCATCTTTGTGATATGGCTATTTTAAACCCGATAATCTCAGTGGAAAACATACATGTAGCAGTAGTAGAGGACAATTCTGAAATCAGACAAGGTGTTTCGTTTATCATTAACAGCACTGAAGGATTTTCGTGCATCGCTTTTGGAAATGCAGAGGAAGCGCTAGAGAAGATTCCTAATAAATTACCTGAAGTAGTCCTGATGGATATTAATCTTCCCGGTATAAATGGAATAGAATGCACTAGAAAGCTAAAAGAAAAATACCCTGAATTACAAATCATGATTTGTTCGGTGTATGACGATGATGATAACGTTTTTAATGCCCTAGAAGCTGGGGCTAACGGATACATAGTTAAGAGTGCAGCTGGAGAAAAGCTTTTATCATCTATTAGAGAGCTTCATAATGGCGGCAGTCCCATGAGCAGCTCTATAGCCAGAAAAGTAGTCGCTCGATTTCAGCGATTGAACTCAGGTAAGGCGTTGCAAAGCGAACCTAAAGAAGACTACTCCCTTACAACTCGAGAAAATGAAATTCTGGATTTACTAGCTCAAGGATATCGCAATAAGGAGTTAGCTGAAAAGCTATTCGTAAGTGTAAATACCATTAGAACGCATGTTTATAATGTGTACGAAAAACTTCACGTAAACAGCCGAATAGAAGCACTAAACAAAACAGGAAGAGGATATTCCAAATAAAACAGGAAGCTGCATTCCCTTGCCTAATCGAGAGAAATTGATTAATTTAAGATATTATACCCTAAACCAAATTATTATGACCGCACGCTATGCTTTTATTTACCTACTGTGCTTTGCATTCATAGCCACTCAATCATTAGCACAAGATTGTACTAATGTTCAAGCATGTAATTTTGGTACGGATGAACCCTGCACTTTTCCTGGTAATCCTTGTGATGACCAGAATAGTCTCACTTTCAACGATGTTCTTACAACGAACTGTAATTGTATTGGAGGAGATGAAGTTAGGCTTGAAATGTTTGACAGCGGAGAAAATGGATACTCAGGAACCTCTATAACGATCACCAGTTCTTTAGACGGAACAACCTATGGACCATTTACACTAGAGGATGGCGGTTCTGGTGTAGAATTTCTCAACCTACCCACAGGCTGTTACGAAGTTTCCTCAACCCAGGATGCTCAAGATGATGAAGTATATTTCGTTTTAAGTGCTGGACCAAGTGTAATGGAAAATCAAGTTTTGGGTATTCCAAATGATATGATCCAAAGGTGTAGGTGTGATCTCAGGATGCACAGACCCTACAGCTGTTAATTATGAACCCAATGCATCATGTGATAGTGGAGGATGCTATGTATGTGATTTAGATGGAGATTGTGAGGTAGGTATTGATGGGTTTTTAAAACCAATAGATTGCAACATCATTAGGCTTTGTGGACCTGGTCTATATCTAATCGTAGGATTAGAGTCAGGTAATCTTATTGGAGAAGGATGTAAGGATGTTATTATTCCAAACAAAGTGGGTAACTATGAAATACGATTTTTACCTATTGGAGGAACGATGGAGTTAATCTATGAAGATACTAAATCTGCCACTGAGCCTACCTGTTATTACGTGGATGAAAATGGATGTAACGGACAATTGTTCGATTGGAAAAAGCCGAAAAAAGGAATTCTTCGAATGGAAGATGACTGTGATTTAGGGTGGAGTGGAATCTACTATCAGATTTGTGATTCACAGTACAACATTCTCGAGACAGGAAGCCTCAGTAATGCGGAGTTCGGAAACACATTTGCCCTAGGTTATGATTCTTTTAATTTAGACGATGGGTGTTACTTACTAAAGTTTTTTGCTGACGATTGTTTTTATCCTTGTCAAGAGTTTAGCCTAATCAATACGGATGAAGCTGAGATAACAGGATTAATTGATGGAGCTTCTTTCCCTTTTACTATTAATTCAGAACCTTGTTATTATGGCTGTATAGATATAAACGCAGTTAATTATGATATTAATGCAACTAATCCCTGCCTAGGAGATAACTCCTGCTGTTCATTCACTCCAGCAAATGATAACTGTGTTAATGCTATACTCCTAAATGCAAATGAGGAAATTATTTGGGACACTGAGCTAGCGAATACATCTGCATTCTCGTGCACAGAAAATACTTCTCAAGATTTATGGTATTCATATACCCCTGATTGTAATATGAATTTTTTTATAGTAATTTCTCTTCTAATAATAGTTTCAGACAGTATATGAAGAAAATTGTCCAACATTATCTGGAGAAGAAATCTACTGCCCAGTAATGCCCTTCTCGAAGTTAGCCTCTGCCCCTATAAACGGGGAATCTGGAAAAACCTACTTTGTTCAAATGAGCGCAGATAATAATTTAAGTCCTTTTGGAAAAGGAAGTTTAAAACTAACTGAAAATGGATGCAGAGGGTGCACTAATTCAAATGCAACCAACTATGAACCCTTAGCAGAGATCGAAGATGGAAGCTGTATTTCTGCTGATTGTCCAGGAGATTTTGATAGTGATGGCTATGTAAACGTTAATGATCTGGGAGGTTTCTTAGGCGCATTTGGAACTAGTTGTATTCTTCCTGTGGATTAACAGAATACTTCTATCTTAGCCGAATGGATAATAATGATATTTTTAAGAAACTTAGAGTAGCACTTAAATACAGGGATGACGACATTCAAAGAATAGTGAAAATAGCCGGCATGGACATCACTAAGAGTGAGTTAGGCGCAATATTTAGAAATGAAGACCACCCAAAATACATGCCCTGTGGAGACCAACTTCTTAGAAATTTCTTAAACGGTTTAATCATAGAAAAAAGAGGCCCTATGCCTGATAAAAGGGTAGACCACAAACCTACAGCTAGACCATCTGATAAACCAAAAAGACAAGGAACAGGAAGTTCGCTGAGTGGCAGAATCTCTAAAAAATAGTCATTGATTTAAACTTTTTTGCTAGTTAGCCATCTAACTAAATATAAGTACATTTAGTCAACGCAAAATACTAGTCAAAATGTCCAAACCCCTCACTCTAGAAGAACTTAAAAATTCTTCTCCTGAAGACTTTAAAAAGAGAATTCCTTCTTTACGAAAATTCCCTTGCCATGTCCTCCATTCCTGAAGCCAATAATAACTTGTATGAATTAGGTGCTATAGTTCCAGAGAGCTTGTGCTTCTGAGGCTTATTGGCGTTATCTGAAACATAGAACTCACTTAAGTCTAATTCTTTTTTTCCATTATTATAAATCTCTATCCAATCATGAGATTTTCCTAAACTATCTACTAAATTAGATTTGTTTAGAGCGAGAAACTCTGTAATAAGGAGAGACTTATCTTCTGTTCTATTAGAACAAAACAAGGCCAGTGCTGACACTATGAATAACGTTATGAGATATACTTTTTTGTTCATCTATAGTACAGATACGTAGGATATAGTGCTATGTTTCTCAATTTTAAGGTGAAAAATGAGGTGAGCTCTAAGTCAATATATGTCTTCTACTCATTAGTCCGTCTTACTCTAAATAGCTATGAATAAATAACTCAGCCTACATGTTTTTTATCAACTAGCATGCCCATTGAACGAGTAAAATCTGCATTACCCGCAGTAGCTATAATGTCACTAATATCTACAGGGGCTAAATTCTTAGGGTCACACTCATCAGTAATTACACTAATAGCCACACATGGCATTCCCATGTGATTACAAGCAATTACTTCAGGAACTGTAGACATTCCTACAGCATCTGCACCTATTACTTGGAGCATTCTATATTCTGCCCTAGTCTCTAAATTCGGTCCTTGCACTGATGCATAAACACCTTCGTGCATAGTTATGTCGTTTTGCTTGGCAATCGTTTTAAGCGCATCATTCATCTCCTTATTATAGGGCGCACTCATATCTGGAAACCTAGAACCTAAATCATCTAGATTAGTGCCTCTTAACGGATTGGCAGGCTGAAGATTTATATGATCGTCAAGTAGCATAAGCTCTCCTTTTTTCATGTTCAGGTTTACAGAACCTGCGGCATTACTCATCAGTACTTTACTTACTCCTAACATCTTCATAATTCGAATCGGGAAAACCACTTGTTCTATGCTATGGCCTTCATAATAGTGATATCTACCCTGCATCGCCAACACCTGCTTACCAGCTATTTTCCCATAAATCAATTTTCCGAAATGAAACTCTACAGTAGCTATAGGAAAATTAGGAATAGTGTTATAACTAATTTCTATTTCGATCTCTATTTCAGTAATTAAATTACCTAACCCTGTTCCTAGAACTATTCCTATTTCTGGATTGGTAATTCCTCTCGACTGTAAAAATGAGGTGGTTTCTTTTAGCTCTGAATACATGGCGCAATGTTTTATTTATCCCTTTTTCTCGTTAATCAACCAAGGATGTTTCTCTAAATCAGAAGCCTGATCTACATCGCTCAGGGTTTCTAAATACCCCACACTTAAGTGGTTTTCTTCTGCTAATTCCTTTGTTATTTCCAGCACATGTTCTGTGCTCCAGGGAACATCCTTAAGTAATTCAGGATGCATTTCATTCATGGCTATAAGGTAATAGCCTCCATCTGTGGCTGGACCTATTACTACGTCATGTAGTTTAAGCATACCGAATGCTCTCTCTATATGTCCGAGGGTAATCTCAGCACAGTCTGTGCCTATCATCACTACCCTTTCTGCTCCTTCTTTAAATTCAAAAACGAAGGCATTTTCCATTCTCTCTCCTAGCGCTTCTCCTTTTTGAGGTATCGAATTAAAGTCATGAATGTTTACTTCATTTTTAGGATTACCTGCCCAGTGAACTGTAGTTTCCCAAAGCGCACAGTTAGCCTCCCTCAGCGTGTAATTCAATAAATTCTTATAAACAGCCAAAGCCTTCTCCTCTCCAATGGATTTAGCTATTCTAGTTTTTACCTTTCCCTGTTCGGGAGATTTAGCCATGATGGCTAAAACATGATGTTCCATTTTTAATATACCTTTTCACCACAGGTGAGCCACTGCCCCCACTTTTTATTGTAAGCGTGAACTTTTTCGGTAGGTAAGCCCTTCGGCATCCACTACTTCATTACCAGTATTTTTCCATTCGAAGATGCCTCCATAGAGGTTATACACGTTCGAAAAGCCCATTCTCTGGAGTTTTTCACCTATGCGTTCGCTTCTGTAACCTACGGAACAATAAACCACTATTGGGCCTGACTTAGACAAATCTTTTAGCGCTTCAGTGTTAAAATCTTTGTATCCCGAAAAGATAGCATTGGGGATATGAGAAACAGCAAATTCTTCCTTTTCTCTAGCATCTATAAGAACAGCACCCGGCGGTAAACTGTCTACTTTCACCAATTCTACAGAGCCTTTATATAAACTCTCCAACTTCTCCTCATAAGTTCCCTGCGCGCAGCCCAAAAGTGATACTTGGATAAAAGCTAATAATTGGAAAACAGTCTTCATCATTTTAAGTTTAATTAAACCACCGTTCCCTGACAACTAGAACCTGCTCCAGCAGTACATCCAAAACAGTGCTGAGAAATAGTGATATCTCTTTTCTTAAGGTCTTCTAAATTAAAATCTTTTAAATATTCCTCATTAATAGTGAGGCAAATCTAACATTTGATTAAAATCACAATCGAATAAATACCCATCCCAACTTACAGATATCGTATTTCTGCACATCACTCCTTCTGCTGCCACAGGATTATAAGCCTCTACCAGTGAATACATATAGTCTTCATAGTTTCCGCTGGCCACCAAGTACTCCAAAAACCTACTCACTGGTAGATTAGTAGGTAAATACTTATGAAAATCAATATCAAAATCTTCCTTAAGTGCTTCCTTAAAATCTCTCTAAGGTTTTCTCATCTCCAGGTAAAAATGCTCCTGATGGATTGTACACCAGGTCTAACTTTAAGTCTGAACCAGGCATACCATAACCTACATCATTTAGAGTTTGCAACGCTTTAATGGAATTATCAAAAACACCGTCTCCACGCTGCTGATCCGTTTTCCCACGCTTATAATAAGGCAGGGAGCTTATCACGTGTATATTATGCTTCTTAAAAAAATCTGGTAAATCATGATATTTTTTATTGGCGCGGAGAATAGTAAGATTTGAGCGTACTATAAAATCCTCCACTCCTACTTTAGAAGCTTCTTCTACAAACCACCTAAAGTTAGGGTTCATCTCAGGTGCTCCACCAGTTAAATCAAGCGTTTTAGCTCCAGATTCTTTTAATACGTCTATACAAAGCTGCATGGTCTGAGTAGTCATAATTTCTTTCCTATCCGGACCCGCATCTACATGGCAGTGAGAGCAAACTTGATTACACATATATCCCACATTCACCTGAAAGACATCCAGGCCAATAGGCTTTAATGGAAACAATCCCTGCTTCTCTAATTTCTTTCTAAAAGACTCCAATTCACCATTCGAAAATGGCTCACTGTTCAACTTTTTAAGCTGATTGGCCGTTATGGCTAAATCATCTTTTCGTGCTAGTAATGATTTTACAGCCATATTACATACTTAATTTATTTACTTTATTCATCATCATGGTAGCTATGCACCATGGTAGCGCCACTTTTTATGGCTCCTGCTACATGCACTGCTTCCATCATTTCTTCCTTAGAGATTCCGCGTTGCAACGCGTCTTTACTGTAAGCATCTATGCAATACGGACAACTCTCTGAGTGTGAAACTGCTAAAGCTATTAATGACTTTTCTCTGGCAGAAAGAGCGCCTTCTGCAAACACTGCTCCGTACCAATCAAAGAATTTTTCTCCTAGTTCTTTTTGCCATTCAGTAATCTTCCCGAAATTCCTTAGATCCTTAGGATCATAATAGCTATCGCTCATTTTTTAATTATTAGTAGTAAACCCTGCCTATATGTAAGCAGTGGTTAATTGTAAATCATTCACTATTAATGCCGCCATAAAGCGCTCTATATTATTACTTCACCTTTTCTGACCGCTGGAGGTTAAAGCTAAACTAATCAGATTCCGTCATAACGTTTCACCCTTGGTGGAAATGGATACCACTCTTAATACAACCCCGCTTGAGAAGCACCTAATCTCTGCTCATTAAAATACTTAGTATATACCAGAAAAGTAACATTACCGAAGCAAACAACCCTAATGCTGCAGCTACATGCTGATCTGTAGAATACTTGTGAACCATATTGGATGTCTGGTATAGAATAGAACCAGCAGCTAATACAACCATTCCTCCCGAAAATGCTAACCCTAAGTTAAAACCAAAAATAGCACCTGCCAGAATTAAACCCATGGCTACAAATCCTCCTACGGTCAATGCTGTTTTTAAGAATGAAAAGTCTTTTCCTGTTTTAGAGCACGACTAAACTTAACCCGCCAAATAATGCTAACGTGATTAGTCCTGCCTGCTGTATCAAAGCCGTTCCGCCTCCTGCAGAAATAGCCATCATAATAAGAGGTAAAAATATAATAGCCTCGGCTACTACATATAACGCTAACCCCTGATACTGCTTGCTCCTATCATGAGATTTTCTAGCCATTTTCTCTGCATAATTCGTAATGAACATAAACCCTCCCAGGACTAAAAGCCAAGAGGTTCCGCTACTTACTAAGGCTTGAGCTAAAGCAGTAGCCCATGGCATACTGAGCAGGATGGTCTCTACTAAGATAAAAGCTAAAACCGCTCCTGCTAAATGCTTATAGGTGTTCTTTACAAACTCAGTACGAGTTACTGCATCTGCATTACGCAGAAGCACATATTTATAATCTAACGCTTCTTCCATTTTCTTTATTTTAAATCCAAAAGGAGGCAGGTTAAACAGCCCCTGCTCCATAATTATACTGCTGTGCTAGCGCATATTCAAATCCCAATTATAATTCTTATATCCAATTTTAGCATCCGCATTAATAGTAACATCGGAATACTGGTTTAGCCAATCTATGACAGTTCCAGACTGCTTAAAGTCCACTCCGTACCAATCAAAAATATTTGATATTTTAATTCTACCCGCGCTAAGCTCATTCATAGCTGAATCATTCACAAACTCACGAGTTAGCTGTTCTAATTTAGCTTCTATATTGGAGGCCGTAAATGCTGCATTGTGCAACTTAGGACAGCTGATAGAAGCACAATTAATAGCGAAGTGAACTCTAGCATCTTTAAACTTAGGTCTTAGAATTTCATTTTCCACTTGGTTCAGGCTATACGTTTCTCCTGCTATTTTTACAAACTTTTTATCCCACGGAGATCCTATATCTTGTATGCTTTTAGGCATCTTATTATCGATGATCAATTTTATCGTGTAGATATTATAAACATTAATCCAAAATGCTTTTTCTTCATTTTCACCCATAGCAGATGGCGTGGCAGATTCCAACATACCTAAATAACGTGCTATAGTAGGATCATTTTTAAAACTGGCATAATCTACTTTTCCTGTGGCCGATACATATTTTCTAAGCATAGCATCCAATGGCGCATGACTTAAGCCCACTAAGGGTGCTGGTAGCGCAGATTCTTCTAGCTTTGTAAACTCATAGGTAATTAAAGCTGCAGCCACAGAGCCATTGGCCGCTGATAACTGAAATGAGAATAAACATAATATGAGTGTTAATTTCATGACTTTTACTTTATAAATTTTATTAATCAATTGCACCGCTAAATGTATGCCAAAAGCTGTAATGGCAGAAGTTAAAAAAATCACTTTAAAACTAAGAATTGAAAACTCAGAAGGAATTACCTTCGCACAAAAACTTTGTTAATGACTATAGGAATAATCGGCTCGGGAGCCATGGGTAGCGGAATAGCGCAAGTAGCGGCAGAAAACGGATGTGTGGTCTACGTAAATGATAATAGAGAGGAAGCGCTGCAGACAGCATCTGGTAGGCTTAAGGCTTTAATGAAAAAGCTAGTAGCCAAGGATAAGCGCACTCAGGAACAGGCCGATAACATACTTGAAAATGTTCATTACACTTCTAAAGCTGAGGACTTAGAGCACTGTGATCTGGTAATAGAGGCTATAGTGGAGAGCCTAGAAGTGAAGAAAGAGGTGTTTAGATGGTTAGAGAAAATAGTTAGCGAGGATTGTATTCTTGCCACCAATACTTCATCATTATCTATAAGCGCCATAGCGGCAGCTTGTCATAAACCCGAGCGAGTTATAGGAATTCATTTCTTTAATCCAGCTCCTCTTATGCCATTGGTGGAGATTATTCCAGCGTTGCAAACCGCAGCTCAAGTAATAGAGAAATCAAAAGCACTGATAGATTCTTGGGGCAAAGTGACCGTGATTGTAAAGATACTCCTGGATTTATAGCAAACAGAGTGGCAGACCTTTTTATGGTGAAGCTTTAAGAATTTATGAAGAAGGAATAGTTCCTGCAGGACCAGTAGGATTTGCTACTATAGATCACGCGATGAGAGAAGTGGGTGGTTTTAAAATGGGACCTTTCCAGCTAATGGATTTCATAGGGAATGATGTAAACTATGCGGTGACAGAATCTGTATTTACGGCTTTCTATTTCGACCCGAGATATAAACCTAGCTTTACTCAAAAAGCACATTCTGATGCTGGATGGTTAGGACGTAAATCTGGAAGAGGATATTTCGATTACGCTGAGGGCGCGGTGGAACCAGAAATAGTTCTAAGTGAATCTCTGCACCACTACATAGTAGATAGAATAGTAATCATGCTGATTAACGAGGCTGCCGATGCTCTTTACCTCAATATAGCTTCTGCCGATGATATAGATTTAGCGATGACTAAAGGGGTGAACTATCCAAAGGGACTTCTCCAGTGGGCCGATGACATAGGCATCGAGGAGTGTGTAGATATGCTCGATAATCTTTATGATACTTACAGAGAAGATAGATACAGGTGCTCACCACTTCTTAGACACCTGCATGATGGTGAAATGAGTTTTCATCCGGATAATGATTACTGGTTGAATACAAGTTCACATAGTCAAGCCAGTTAAAAGTAATAAATATGATCACCTCTAAAATTAACTTCACATTTACTAATAAAAAGTCTCCCTATCGTGAATTCTAACCTCAAGCTTACTGCTAATTTTGGGATTGTCAACTGTCCATTATCAATTGTCAATTAATTGTCCTTCAAAGTATGAAAGAATCAATTTTATTCAAGAAGTCAACAGAGAAAAGCCCATTTCTAATCGCTGGACCGTGCAGTGCTGAGACTGAGGAGCAGGTGGTAGAAACTGCTGTAAGATTAAAAGCTACTGGAAAAATAGACTTGCTCAGAGCTGGGATTTGGAAACCACGTACGCGGCCTAATTCTTTTGAAGGCGTGGGAGAAGTAGGTCTTCCGTGGCTCACTAAGGCTAAAGAAATTACTGGTCTTAAAACCTGTATAGAAGTAGCCAACTCTAAGCATGTAGAACTAGCCATGAAGCACGGAGTGGATGTGCTGTGGGTGGGCGCTAGAACCACAGTGAATCCGTTTTCTGTACAGGATATAGCAGATGCTTTAACTGGCGTGGATATCCCTATAATGGTGAAGAACCCTATCAATCCAGACATAGCTCTATGGCTGGGTGGAATAGAACGATTCGAGAAGGCAGGAATAACACAATTGGCTGGTATACATAGAGGCTTTTCTGATTATAGCCAGAGTATCTATAGGAATAAACCGTTGTGGCAGTTGCCCATAGAAATGAGAAGACTCCGACCAGATATTCCGTTGATTAATGACCCGAGTCATATTTGTGGAAGAAGAGACCTATTACTACGCGTGGCTCAGAAAGCTATGGATCTAAACTTCGATGGATTGATGGTAGAATCTCACATCCAGACAATGCGTGGAGTGATGCTGCACAGCAGGTAACACCAACTGTTTTAGTTCATCGATTCACTGGTGCTGCGGGAGCGCAACTTTACTACTCCAAAATACGAGCAATCCATACTGCATTGGAGAACTGAAATAGATGCTATAGACGCGCAGCTCTTTTCTCTCCTATCAGACCGCATGAAGGTGGTGAAACAGATAGGACAATTCAAAAAGACAGAGGGCATTACCATACTGCAGGATGAACGCTGGAACCTCATATTTTCTGAATCATTAAAGAAAGCCGAAAAGCACGGGCTCAGTTCGGAGTTTATCACCAATTACCTCAGAGCCGTGCATGATGAAAGTATAGACAATCAAGAGGGTATTATGAATTCCTAAACGGTTGCTATTTAACAATATATACTTCAGTGATTTAGGGGGATTCCGTGCTGTGTACCAACACCGCTAAAAATTTGATTTAGCTTTAAAAAAGAAATTAACTTAGACCATGAGAAATTTAATATTAATTGCTTTTGCCCTATTTGTTTTAGGAGGATGTTCGAGTAATGAGAAAAACCCAATTACGCCTATAGAAGGCAGCAGCTACTTCGACTATTCCAATAGTGATGACCAAGCTACGGGCGGTGTTAAAATGATTCCTATAGAGACCTCAAAAGGCACATTTAATGTCTACACCAAACGTATGGGAAACAATCCTAAAATACGTGTATTACTCCTCCATGGTGGTCCAGGATGCACTCATGAACAATTCGGGAACTTTGAAGGCTATCTCCCGAATGAAGAAATTGAGTACATCTACTACGATCAACTCGATTCATATTACAGCGATAAACCAAATGATTCCACGCTTTGGACTACAGAGCATTTCGTGGAAGAGGTAGAGCAAGTAAGAAAGGCCTTAAACCTGAATAAAGATAATTTTTACCTGCTCGGCCAATCATGGGGTGGGATTTTGGCTATGGAATACGCCTTAAAATATCAGGATAATTTAAAAGGACTCATCATTTCCAATATGATGGCTAGTGCTCCAGAATACGGTAAATATGCCAATGAAGTTTTAGGCCCACAAATGAATCCTGAAGTGCTCCAAGAAATCATGGATATGGAGGCTAATAACGACTTCGATAACCCGAGATATAGCGAACTTTTAATGAATCATTATTATACAGAACATATCTTGAGAAAGCCTTTAAATGAATGGCCTAAATCAATGAGCTCATGCCTAGAACACCTAAACCCAAATATTTACATTTACATGCAGGGCCACAGTGAATTTGGTATGACAGGGAATGCCACCTTGAAAAATTGGGATGTCTCTAATAGACTCAAAGAAATTAAGACGCCCACCTTAATGCTTGGCGCCACACACGACACCATGGACCCAAAACACATGGAGTGGATGGCTACAGCGGTGCAAAATGGCAGAAGTGTAACGACAAACGGAAGCCATTGCTCCCAATTTGACGACCCTGAAACTTATTTCACGGGATTGATTAAATTTATTAAAGATGTAGATTCTGGCGAATTCAAATAAACCAAGCGCCTCAGATGATGCAGTAAATAGAGCGGCTTGAAACTAACTCAACCATTTTCACACTTCACTAAATCTCAAGGCTAGTGAGAAAATATTGAGTCATTAAGCAATTTTATGGCTAGTCCATTTTATTTAACTCCTGCAGCGCCAAAAAGAAGCCTATGCCAAACATAATGGAAACTACCCCTGCCAGATATGGAACTAATTCACTCATTTGTTATCAATTTTTAGAAGCTTTAAATAAACAGCAAAACCAAGAATAGAGGGAACCCACAACCCTATAAAAAGGGCACCTTGTTTTTCTCCTCGAAACCACATAACTTCAGAAAACACTAGACACAAGAATGCAGCGGACAGCATTATGAGATCTATTTTTGTTAGCTTTTTTAGCATTGTTCCTATTTTTTTATCGTAATGAATCAAAAATGAATTTAAGTTTAGAATATTTAAAAGATATAACCTTTTAGTCACAGAATGATTTTTGATCTATTCGACCAGCTCAGCGTCATTCAAAATTTATTATGTTAGTTCAAATAAATAGGATAATGCTAAGATGAAGACCAATACGTATAAAATGTATGGATACTATAAACAAATAATCATTTGTAGACCACTATCAAAAATCAGTCTAATTGGCTTCTTAGTTTTTTCTTTCAATAATATGTTTTTCCAAACTGAATATGGACAACTAAAACAAGATGAGAGCATTGTCATTTAAATAACTGAAATACACAAAAAAAATAGTAAAAAAACACACTAAAAAAAGACCCTTAAAGAGAGCGATTTCAGGATTTACATCTGCTTTTCCATCTAGTGGATATGTCAGAGTATTTCAAACATAACCGTCTCCCTATAGCACCTGTAGTTGAATTTAAATACATTTCAGCCATTACGTTAAGTAAAAACAAGTCGACATGACTAAGAAAAATAAAATAGTGACATTTCTTTTCGATAGATTTCTTTCTCAGAATACTCGAGAAAAAATTGAAAAAATTATCCTCAAAGTTGCAATAATCAGTTTTTTCATCCATTTGGCAATAATCTATTTTACGAAATTCGGTTTCATAGATTTCTCATCAGACTCAGAATTACTGAAAAACCCTATATCCGCTGCTTACACACCCTTTTCTTTTATTCTTATTTATGAGGTTTATCTCTTAATTTACTATTTACCAAAGTCGTTTACAACCTATATAACTAAACAGTACGAAATTATAACGCTAATTATTATACGTAAATTATTTAAGGATTTATCAGCTTTAGAACTAACTGAAAATTGGTTTGAAATTAAAGGAGATCTTCAGTTTACTTATGACTTGATTGCTTCTCTTTTACTTTTTTATTTAATATTTCTATTTCAAAAAATAGGAAAACAAAAACCGATTCAGCAATTATCCATTAAACCTGTCATAGAAAGATTTGTGATTAAGAAAAAATTAATCGCAGTGATTTTAGTGCCCTTGTTTTTTGGTATGGCATTATATACTTTTATAGATTGGTCTGCAAGGATTTCCATCGCAGCTAAAGAATTACCTTCATTGGAAAGTATCAATAATCTGTTTTTTGATCAATTTTTTACGGTACTTATTTTAGTAGATGTTGTTCTGCTTTTGATTTCCTTCTTTTATACGGACCAATTTCATAAGATTATCAGAAACTCTGGATTTATCATATCAACAATTTTAATAAGAATGTCTTTTGGAGTAAGCGGATTAGTCAGCACTATTTTAATTGTTACAGCTGTTCTTTTTGGACTAGCAATAATAACAATCCATAACAAATACGAAAAAGACACTTTGACCAATAAAAACTATGATTAGGGCAATGTTATGGGCGACAATTCCAAGTGGAGACTATGCCTTGTTTTCATTTTTAATTCATCGTTGGATAAAATGAATACATTGGATCTTATCTAAAAAGATGCCTTGAATATTAAAGACGCCTAAGATGAATTCCAATCATTCCTTATTTCATCCTATAACCTCACCACCCAACACACCACTCCCAGGCCCTAGCTCCAACACCTGGTTAGCGCATGCTATCAGCGTGGCGTTATGCTCAATAAACAACACCGTATCTCCGGCATCCACTATAGACTGAAACACCTCTATCAACCTCAGAATATCTAAATAATGCAGCCCAGTACTCGGCTCATCAAAAAGGTATAAAGCAGCTCCTTTTCGTTTTGCAAGCATGGAAATGGCTAGCTTTAACCGTTGGGCTTCTCCGCCAGACAACGTGTTTCCAGGCTGTCCCAGCAGTAAATGTCCAACCCCTAGGCGCTCTAGTAGCTCTAGACTTTCTACGATGGCTCCAGAGACAAAAAACGCCATGGCTTCTACCACCG
This sequence comes from Flavobacteriales bacterium UBA4466, assembly GCA_905182895.1. GTDB lineage: Bacteria > Bacteroidota > Bacteroidia > Flavobacteriales_D > Sanyastnellaceae > ASP10-05a. Next base: position 17,913 of record CAJJDD010000002.1, on the reverse strand, counting down.
TCATCTGCAGAACTTCACCTATTGAGCGGCCGTTAAGTTTACAGGCTAGCACAGCATCATGGTAGCGCATTCCTTTACAGCTATCGCAGGTAAGCCAAATATCACTCATGAAATCCATGCTTGTTTTCAGCTTTCCATGGCCGCTGCAGGTAGGGCATTTTCCAATTTTACTTTGGAATGAAAAATCAGCCCTTTTGAGCCCAGCTTGTTTGGCGCTTTCCGTTTTGGAGAATAGGGTTTTTAGCTGTTCTATAATTCCAGTATAAGTACCGGGAGTGCTCAGTCTGTTCTGTGGCAGGGCCTCCTGATCTATCAGCAGCACTTCTTCGAATTGACCTAACCCATACATTTCCAAGCTATTCATTGGCCTTTTTTTCAACCACGAGCTGTATAGCACGTCTTTAACTAAACTGGATTTCCCACTGCCAGAGACTCCCTTTACTGCTATGATTTGTTCCGCATAAAACGCCACATCTATATGCTTCAGATTATGTGCAGAAGCTCCCTTCACACCAAATGGCGCTCCTTTTACTGTTTTCTTTTTAGCTATAACACTCTGTTGATACAGTAATTTATAGGTAACAGAGTCTTTGTTTTGCAACGCAGAAACTTCTCCCTGGTAAACCACCTCACCTCCCATTCTCCCCGCACCTGGACCTGGACCTAGTTCTATGAGGTAATCGGCATGGCTTATAAAAGAAGCATCGTGCTCTACCACCACCACCGTATTCCCATTTTCTACTATGCGTTTTAGCGCATGAGATAACACAGTCACCTGCCCCGCATCCAAGCCTATAGTAGGTTCATCCAGCACATAAGTAACCCCAAATAGGTGTGTAGACAACTGCCCCGCCAGTGTAATCCGCTGCCTTTCTCCGCCAGAGAGTGTGCTCACGGGCCTATCTAAGTTTAAATAACCCAACCCTAAATCCACTATAGTGCGCAGAGATTCTGTAACCGCTGGCCACACCACTTTACCAATGGCATGCACCACCTCATCTGTCTCATGATCCATCTTCTCTAACCGTTCCAGACAAGACACGATGCTTAGCTGAGTAAGCTCATAAATGGTTAATCCCAGAAATTTTACGCGTAGCAATTCCTCTTTCAATCTACTCCCTCCGCATGCTTTACACTGCACACCGTGTTGTAATTCTTCGAGCCCTTTGATATTCTTATTATGCAGCCTGCGCTGGTATTCATCATCTATATAGGTACAGAACCCGAGCCATGGGGCAGTTAACTCCTGCGTTCCCGTTCTAGATTTGGTGGTGTACTCCCAAGTCACCTCCCAGAGAGTTTCTCCTGTTCCATAAAGAATTAACTGCTTCACCTCGTCTTCCAGTTCCTGCCATGGGCGGTCTAGATCTAAATTCTTTTGCTTGGCGGCTTCCTTCAGCGTAGCCATGAATTGTCCATTCAAATCAGCATAATACCCAAGTGTTTTATTGGTGGAAAAAGCGCCTTCAAAAATGGATAGCTCAGGAGAGACGATTAACTCATCTGGATCACATTTTAAGTTCACGCCCAATCCTTCACATTCTGGGCAAGCTCCCAAATGATGGTTGTAAGAGAAGTGCTGAGCCGTATAGTTTTCTCCCTCATGCTGGGCTATGCGTGAGTACAATAGTCTAAACGCATCATACACTCCAGAGAGCGTACCCACCGTAGACCTCTTGGAGGGAGTTCCTCCTCTTCTATTGATTCCTATGGCTGGCCCAAGCCCAGAGAAGGAGGCTATTTTGGCTTCACTATTCTGCTGCAGAAAACTTCTGTTATAGGTAGATAAAGACTCTGTAAAGCGGGCATTGGATTCGGCAAAAAGCGTATCGTAAACCAATGATGATTTTCCACTCCCAGACACTCCAGTCACCACGGTCAACTGGTTTTTAGGAATGCGCACATCTATATTTTTAAGCCCATGCGTAGTGACACCATTCAGTCGGATTTCATTTGTTACGCCCACTGATAAAGGAGTTGATTGAGATTCTTCCGAATCTCTCTCCGAGCTGACCGTTTCAGCCATCGGTTTAGTTTCCCTATATGCTCTAGGAGTTCCTTGATAAAGAATAGTGCCTCCAGCCGCACCACTAAGTGGCCCGAGTTCTATATGCCAATCGCTCCAACCTATCACCGCTTCATTTTGTTCTATACACACGATGGTATTTCCCTTCTGTGTAATACTGTCAAACAAGTGCAGTAGAGATGTTATATCATCATGGTGCAGTCCTATGCTGGGTTCGGTGATTACGTATAACGTATCCCCTGTATCTTTTTTCTGCAGTTGGTTGGCTATTTTAATGCGCTGCGCCTCTCCACCAGAAAGTGTGGTAGAGGATTGTCCTAGGGTTAAATACCCAAGTCCAATTCCACTACTAGCTCCAGTAATCCAAATTTTTTTCTGATTTTCAAAAAAGGAAATAGCCTCGTGGATAGATAATTTATAAACCTCTGCTATAGACAACCCGTTATACTTCACCTTCAGAGTTTCGTTATTGAACCGGTCACCATTACAGGTACCGCATACCAAATCTACATTGCCCAGGAAGTGCATACCTATCTGCGTTTTACCTGCACCTTGGCAGGTTTCGCAGCGGCCACCTTTGTTATTGAATGAAAACCGAGACTTGGAGAATCCTTCCTTTTTAGATTCGGATAGACTAGCGTAGAGATCTCTAATATGATCGGACAAGCCCAAATAAGTAGCTGGATTACTCCGAGGTGTTTTTCCTATAGGCGAGTGATCTATAAAAATGAGCTTATTGATAGCTTCCAAGTTTTCATGACTAGCAAGCTCGGCCACACCATCAGTTTCCATTTCTAACTGCTCCTGCACAGCTCTGAGCAGTGCGCCCTTTACCAAACTAGATTTTCCCGCGCCAGATCTTCCACTCACCACATTCAGTTTCCCAAGCTGAAATGTTACATCTAGGTGTTTCAGGTTTCTTTGATGGCAGCCTATTAGGTGAATGGATTTGCCTTCTAGTTTTGAGGAAGATATTTTAAGCGCTGTTGAACTCGAAATAGCCCTGTAAGTTGGGCTAGTTTCTTTCAGTTCCTCAGCTTTCGAAAACTCAGAAAACGAACCGTTAAAAATGAGTTCACCTCCATTTAATCCAGCTTTTGGGCCTATTTCTATAATGTGATCAGCATGAGAAATCGTATCCAAATCGTGCTCCACTACTATAACCGTATTTCCCTTTTTAACCAGTTGTTTAAAATGATAAATCAACCGTTCATTCTCCTCAGGATGCAGTCCTATACTCGGCTCATCAAACACATACAGCACATCACTCAGTGGAACCAATATCTGATTAGCCACACGTATACGCTGAATTTCACTTGCACGCAGTGTTTTAGAAGACCGGTTCAATGTCAAATGACCCAGCCCTAAATCCTCCAGCAAGTCCACCTGAGCAGCTATCTTCTCTATAATTTCTTTGGCCACAGCTCCCCAACTATTCCGCTGCATCCATAAATTCAGTTCGTTAAGTTCCCAGCTTCCTATATCTGCTATAGATTTACCGTGCACCGTTACGCTTAACGCATCATCATTCAGCCGAGTTCCATCACACGCTGGACAGCTCACAGCATGCACATACTTGAGAATATTAGCATTTCTATCTCTTCTCAGAATATCAGACATAATGGGAATCATGCCTTTATAAAACCCTTCCTCTCTAGGTTTGGCCTTAATTCCTGTCCATTTTAACCGTGACTCTAAACTATGCTTCCCGAAGGGCACTTTTATCTTATCGCTTCCATGTAATATTACTTCGCGTTGCAACGCTGATAACTCATCCCATCGAATATCCACATCAAACCCCTCAGCTTCACAAACCTGATTCAGCACATCTATAGTCACCTGAGAATACATGATGTATCCATTCGGTAAAGTTGGTGCCAGTGCTCCTTCTCGAATCGTTTTTTCTGGATGAATGATCAAACGGTTCAGGTCTATTTGTTCTTCCTTTCCAATCCCATGGCAACGCGGACACTCGCCCACTGCAGAGTTAAATGAAAACAGCGCACGAGAAAGCTCGATATCTCTATCCGTAGTTCCAGTCCTAGCGAATAATAAGCGTAGCAAATCATAGATGTCAGACATGGTACCTACAGTAGAGCGCGCATGCATTCCCGTGGTGCGCTGCCCGATGGCTATTACTGGAGAAAGTCCTTCTATTTCATCTACATCTGGACGATTTAATTTACCCATAAACTGCCGAGCAAAAGACGGCAAAGTTTCGAAATACCTACGCTGGCCTTCCTTGGCTAGGATTTCAAACACTAAACTCGATTTTCCTGATCCAGATATTCCAGTCACCACTATAAATTGGTTATGCGGAATACGCAGTGAAATATTCTTCAGGTTGTTTGTTCGAGCACCCTTAATGACTATTTCTGGACGAGGCTTTAAGGTCATTCGGTGAAATTAATCAAATAAGGTTTTGGTGCCCTTTCCTGTATTATTTTTGAATATGCCTAGAGACAATTCCAGCCAATTTCTAGAATACGGTATCTGAGATTACCCATCAAATAGTGTACATCCCACAAGCCACGAATCCAGGGCGGTGGAGCAATATTAAAAGTGTAAAGTTTTATTTTAAAGAATCATAAATACACTAGAAAACAAAGACTTCGACTAAGAGGCTGAGCCTGTCGAATGCTGAGTGATATAAGGCACAGGTTTTTTTATGGTTCCTTTTTTTTTCGGTCACTAAGCATTTTCAGTTGAAGGGTTGAAGAGAGAAAAAGATAGCCGAGAAATACCACAAAAAATTAAGTAAATCAAGACAATTTAACTTAACAGGATTGACTACGCATTAGTAAATCAGTATATTTAATTGCTAAAGGAAATCTGCACACGCTGACACAGCCAAACTGTTAAATGCCTTAAAAAATTTAGAGTGAACTCATATGAATGATGAAAATAAATCAGAAGAACACTACATCAATAGAAGCAATTGGCTAAGGGCAGCTGTTCTGGGTGCCAATGATGGTATTTTATCTACTGCAAGTATTGCCATCGGAGTGGCAGCAGCAAGTGACTTAAGAGAGCCTATTGTTTTGGCTGCATTAGCAGGATTAGTAGCAGGCGCTTTATCTATGGCTGCGGGAGAATATGTGTCGGTAAGCTCTCAAACAGATATTGAAAATGCAGATATTGAAAGAGAAAGAAAAGAACTGGAAGACACACCAGAAATAGAGCTGCTAGAATTAGCTGACATATACGAAAAACGAGGTCTAACCAAAGAAACAGCTTTGGAAGTAGCCACACAATTATCTGAACATAACGCCTTAGAAGCGCATAAAAGAGATGAGTTAGGCATAAATGAAATTAATCAGGCCAACCCATTACAAGCTGCCGTGGCATCTGGTGCAGCATTTACATTTGGGGGAGCATTACCATTCCTTGTCGCTTTATTTCTGCCTGTAAAACAGATGATTTATTACCAGTATGGATTTGCGATTTTGTTTCTGGCTCTATTGGGAATATTGGCCGCTAAAACAGGTGGCTCTAATATCGGAAGAGCAATTAGTAGAATCACTTTTTGGGGAACTACAGCTATGGGACTTACAGCAATTGTAGGATACTTATTTGGCATAAGCATATAAAAAAATAGGGCTCTACCTAAGTGCATTACGCCTCGTCTGGACGGATATGATTTAACTTCTTCCCATGTCAAGGATATTAGTGTAATTTAAGATTCTCCATCAAATAGTGTAAAACCAACAAACCATGAATCTGGTTCGGTGAAGCCACCTAAAAAGTATAAAAATTTGTTTTTTTTTCAAGAATTAGAAATAATCATGAATCAATCTTTAGATTGTTAACTAGATCTGATCGATGCAGGGTGAAAGAAAATAAACTTTTTTTTTCGTTCATTCTGGTTTTTTCGAAGTATGGGAAAACAATAGCTATCTATCATCTGCCTTAAATGCTCCTCTTCTATGCAGTATCCACTGAGATTCGTCTAATGGAGAAACTCCCTTAAATTCTCTCACTTTCTCTTCAGAAAAGCTGGTCTTCTCATAACCATCTAGAGTTAATTTCAACCTTCCTTTTCCAGAAGTAGTGGCATTAAATTTCACTCCATAATCCATGGCCTGTTCTACAGAAACTCTTCCTGATATAGTAAAGAAATCTCCATCAAATTAACTGCTCAAGCTGAGCTTTCATTTGATTTAAATCACTAGAAACAGGCCCTAAGAACTCTTGACTGGCCTTTATTTGAAACGCATACATTGGCTCTAAAAGCTCTGTACCCGCCAGCTCCAACCCTCGCATTATTCCCATCGGAGTAGCCAATAAAAAATCTCCAGGATTAGAGTGAACCGTATGCTCTGAGCCTTCGGTTAAGGTAATCTTCACATCGGTAACTTCCCATCCCTTAATCCCTTGTTTTAAGGACCATGGAATAGCTCTTTTTACCTCGTTTATATACTTCACGCTGATCTCTGAAGTCCTCACTTTAGACTCGAAAATCACTCCGCTTCCTTCAGGTGCAGGCTCTATTAAAAAGTTCATTATAGCCCAACAGGGCTTAGGCATCCAATAGCGAACATATCCCTCAGCAGATTTCTTAGGGGTTTCTTTATAAATAACTTTAGGTCGCAGAAATGTGGTTTCTATTCCATACCGCATAGCAATGGTTTCTTTCAGCACCTCTGTCTGGATAGGACCTAGAATTTTTAGATGGAACTCTCTCTCTTCTTTAAACCACCTGAAGTCTAGCACTGGATCTTCCATAAAAAGAACTTCCAAGGCCTCCCCTAATTTCTGATAATCCTTGACCTTTTCTGCCACAGCCTGAGTGCTTAACACAGGTCTAGAAATAGAAGAAAAACCATAAGGAAACTCCTTTCTTCCTAAAACATCTTCTGCTTGAATTAAGTCAGAACTAGTTATCATTCCTATCTCACCCTCGGAGAGCTGTTCTATCTGCGCTGCACTCCCTAAAACGCGCCTATAAATTTGATTTATTTTAATTTCTTTCTGTAGTTTTTGTGACCAAATAACATCCTTGCTTTTTAAGATTCCTCCATAAGACTTCACATGTGCTAAGCGGCCTAATTTCTCTTCAAATTCCACTTTAAATACTTTAGCTGAACTCGCTGTTTCTATCTCAGATTTAGGCTGAAGATATTCTTTTAGTTGATCCAGTAATTCATCTACTCCTAAGTCCAGCTTGGCACTACCGAAGATTAATCCTATTAAACACCTGTTCTTCACCTGAACCATAGCCTTTGAAAGCACTCGTCCAAGTTATAACGGTTCCCTTCTAAATACTGCTCTAAAAAAAGCTCGTCTAATTCTGCCAAATTCTCCAGTGACTTAATTATAATTGGAGAAGGAATATTGGAGAAGGAATCTTTAAAAGAAATGACTTTTGGTTTTTCAGGGATACTATTATCACCCATATTTAGAGCGAATAGCTTAGCTCCCAAGTCCTTTTCGAAATCTGTAAACACTTGTTCTAAGTCAGCTCCTGGTCTATCTATTTTATTAATAAACACCAGCACTGGTAGGTTTCTTTCTTTTATGCTTTCCCATAAGTTTAGCGTATGGGCTTGAACACCTTCTTTGGCTGAAACGACTAAGACTATTAAATCTAAAACAGACAGTGCTCTATCTACCTCGGCAGAAAAATCTATGTGCCCAGGAGTATCTAATAGATTAATATGAGTTCCCTCCCACTCGAAATCTACTGTGGCTGTTTTTATAGAAATCCCCCTATTTCTTTCCATAGCTAAGCCATCTGTAATAGCAGAACCTTTATCTACACTTCCCTGCGCCTGGGTAGTGCCAGACTTATAAAGCAAGCATTCAGTGAGTGATGTTTTACCCGCATCTACATGGGCTAAAACTCCTATGGTTATAATATCCTTCTCGACCATCGGCCCGAAAAATAGGCAATTACACCGCGTCCACAATTTCCCATCAATTAGATCTCATAATGAAGCTTAAAATCAGACTTATAAAGCCGAGAACTGAACCCTTATCATATCGAAGAGGAGGTAAACATACTTTCAGAACGGATAATCAACCATTTATTTTTGTGTTCTCAATAAGACCTAACAGCAGTTGGAGTTACACTTAAACCGGTTTATTTAGCTCAGAAATGCAGGCTATAGGCCCAACAATTTGTTTACAAAAGATGTTTTTGACCCTAGTGGATTAGAGATTAGCGCAGCTTTTTTTATATATTAGAATAATTACTTTTGACCCATGAAAACAGCATCTCTTCCGGAGGATTTGGCTCTATCTAAAACAGAGATAGAAGTCTTTGACTACAACGTTTCTCACGCATGTGAAAAGAATAAAATAATCCTAACTCAAAACACTTTTAGCTTTCTCCAAGAAGGATTAAAAGAAGTAAATACTAACTCCAGTCCTATAACTATAGATAATTCTTCTTTTCTGCTCATGAAAAGTGGACATTGTTTAATGACCGAGAAGTTATCAGCACCTAAAAGAACATACAGAAGCATACTACTCTTTTTTTCAGATGAATCTCTACTTGCTTTCGGTCATAAGTATAATTTTCAAAACAGTCCTTGTTTAGAGCTAATGCCTATTCAACAGTTAGCTTATGACGAATTCACGAAATCTTATGTAAAAGGACTAAAAGAAATAGCTTCTGTAAAAGGAGCAGCACGTAGTAAACTACTCCAAGTAAAGTTTGAAGAAATAATGCTATACTTGACAGAAATATATGGCCCTGAATTTTATTACTCCCTTCTCGGTGAACTGGATCTGAAAAGCAATAAACTAATGAGGGTGGTGGAAAACAACAAATTAGATCGACTGACTCTAACTGAATTAGCCTTTCTCTGCCATATGAGTATTTCCTCTTTTAAACGAGAGTTTGAAAAACAGTATGGCTGCTCTCCTATTAAATGGTTTCAAGACCAACGGTTAATTCATTCAGCCTTTCTCCTTAAAACCAAGAAGGCTAGACCAAGCGACCTCTATTATCAAATTGGATATGAGAGTCTTTCTAATTTTACGCAAGCTTTTAAAAAGAAATTTGGTTCAACACCAAAACAATATCAACTGAAAAACTGAGCTTTTATCAATGTTTTTTGAGCTTTTAAACACCCTAGGTAGTTGAACCTCCTAGTAATTTTGTGCATGTAAAATTCACAAAAAATGTACAAATCCAAATTAATAGTAGCCCTTGCGCTAGTTTCATCATCCATACTATTAGGACAAAATAATTTCACACTAACGAGCAGTACCTTAAGCGGTCAAGCTACGATAACAGAAGAGTTCAACGGTTTTGGTTGCGTAGGAGAAAATATGTCTCCAGCTCTTTCTTGGAAAAATGCTCCAGAAGGAACCAAAAGTTTTGCTATTACAATGTATGATCCAGATGCTCCTACTGGAAGCGGATGGTGGCATTGGGTAGTTTTTGACATTCCGTCAACTACAACAACATCTAACATGCTGGTAATCCAGAAGCCTTATTAGCACCAACAGAAGCTATTCAAGCATTAACCAACTACGGAACTGAAGGCTACGGAGGACCTTGCCCTCCCTCTGGACACGGTATTCATAAATACATTATCACTGTTTATGCACTAAAAACAGAAACTCTAGGTTTAGATAAAACGATAAACCCAGCGATTGTAGGTTATTACCTATGGAATAATACTCTGGCTAAATCTAGCCTAATAGCGTATTACGAGAAAAAATAAAACTTGTTTTCAATCGTTTACATCCAGTTAGTGGTGATAATTGATTAAGCAGTGCTGATAGACAAATGGTAGTTTATCATTTTAAGGTACTATTTGTTGTGTTCCCACTTAAGTTATAACTCTCATTTCACTTCAACAAAAAAAGTTTAGCACACAGAAATTGAGAAAAATTAAATTTATATGTAGTACTTACTTGTACTCATAGAGCACAAGAAAAACGTTGACTTTGGGGTCACCAGATATGTCCTTGTTAGCTGAATATCTTCAGCTAGCAGGGATATTATCATTTTTGACTGTCTGTCTTAAATCTAGCCCCCGAATGAAAATTGACACCAACTGCCTTACTAATAAAGACTTAAATTGTTTTCAATATACGCCTATCACTCAAATACCTGATAATCAGAAGTGTAATTTAATCAACTTCATCTCGAGACCAATCCATCTTCTATTAAAAGCGTTCAACTAATGAGTTGTGCACTTTCTATTTAGAGAAAAACAGTATTAATTTCTTAACCTATATCAATTTATAGGTTGACTATTTTGTGGAACTTTGTCTCTCAAATAAAAAAAATCATACAACATGAAAAAAGTAATATTCGGTCTTATAGCTTTAGCAGCTATTAATTTTTCTTTCTCATCTGGAATTCTTGATGGCGAGAAACAAGTGAAATCAAGTAAAGTAGTTTGGAAAGGGTATAAAGTATTAGGTTCTCATGAGGGAACGCTAAACCTTACATCAGGATCATTGACATTTGACAATGAAATCTTAACTGGAGGAGAATTCGTCTTAGACGTAACTAGTATCTCATGCACGGATTTAGAGGGCGAATCTAAAGGTCAGCTAGAAGGTCACTTAAAATCTGATGATTTTTTTGGGATTGAAAAATTTCCTATTGCCGCGCTTAAAATGAAAAAAGTAAAAAGTTCAGGGAAAAATTCTTACACTGTTACAGCTGATTTTACGATGAAAGATGTAACTAAAGAAATCGAATTTGAGGCTTCTATTTACGGGAACAAGGCATCAGCTAGCCTAAAAATAGATAGAACAGATTATAATGTAAAGTATGGCTCTGAAAGTTTCTTTGGTGAGTTAAAAGATAGTGCTATCTATGACGAATTTGATATAGTGATTGATCTAGAGTTTTAGTTTCACTCAATTTTTTATTAGGTGGTTCTTCTTAACTAGATGAGCCACCTTTTTTTTATTCCCCTAATTTTAGTGCTCAGCTAAAAAGGTAACTTTATAATAAATGTACTCCCCTCATTTAAAACAGACTCCACGCTAATTTTTCCTTTACACTTTTGAAGAATCTTCTTGGACAGACTCAATTCTAAAACAGTTCCATTGAATTCAATTTTAGAATGATTATAAATGGTAAATAGATTTAATGTGATTTAGTTAGTGTATTTTTGACACTATATACAGAGTTAAATTAGATCCGTGCCAATAACAAAAAACAACTTTATCGCATTAAAACTAGCGCTTACACTGTTAGTCACACTTTTTGGTAATGTAGGCTTAAGTCAGTATACCACTAGCATATGCCAATCAACAAATGAAGCATTAATTGGAACTGACAGAAATGACTGGGCACATACTAATTTAGACGTTGTAAATGAAGGCTACCTGCATAACTTTATTTCTCCAGAATTACCCTGCGGCTTAGAAAATGCTCAGATAACTTCTGTAGTGGCTAATATTGAGATTATTTCAATAAATAGTGTTCCAAACTGTGCCGGAATACCCACTTTCGGGAATGTACTTATTGACTGCGCCCTAAGCACGAGCTCTATATGTCCTATAGTTCAAGATGTACTCACACCTGGTTGTAATTTTGGCGGAGGTACTCCATCTATTGGCAGTTACTCTTTAAACTTATCTGGATGTGGAGTGAATCCTAATGTTAGCTCTATTATTGGTATAGACATCATTCCAGCTACAGAAATCTCAACCTCCTGTCCCTCTAATGGGGCCGCTATCTCTCAAGGATTGATCTCTATAGAATACACTATATGCCTAGACTATAGTTATAACATAAATGCTCCAGCTCCATGCGCTAACTCTATCTCTCTGCCCTGTGATGATGGGGATGACTGTACGTTAAACGACCAAATACTTGTGGATGATTGTGATAATTCTTTAGTCTGTGTACCTTGCACGGGCACACTCACTCCTACCTGTGATGACATCGAAATTATAGTCTGCGATGATGGGAATCCATGTACCTTTAATGATCAAGAAACTGTAGCAATGTGCGACAATACCTTCATCTGTATTCCTTGCGCTGGAAACTTTCAAGCAGACTGTGACAGCACTATTTCTCTGCCTTGTAATGATGGAGATGACTGTACTGAAAACGACCAGGAAATTGTTTCTGCATGTGATAACGATATGGTGTGCTTGCCGTGCGCTGGATTAGCGGTGCAATCCTGCACGAACACAATCCAATTGCCCTGTGACGATGGAGATATCTGCACCACCGATGATCAGATCACGGTTGACGCTTGTGATATTGATAACGTATGTATACCATGCGCTGGAGTGGTAACTCCTACCTGTGACAATTTGGTCACTCTGCCCTGTGATGATAATGACTCATGCACTATAAATGATGAAGTGACTGTTTCTGTGTGTGACAATAGTTTTATATGTATTCCATGCGCTGGCGTTGTAGCCGCAGACTGCACTAACACCATAGAACTGGCCTGCGATGATGGACTTTTATGCACCATAGATGACGTGGTTACCGTTTCTGCTTGTGAAACTGATTTAGTTTGTATACCATGCACCGGAGTTCAGGTAATTCAATGTGATTTAACTATATCACTTCCTTGTGATGACGGAAATCCGTGTACAGAAAATGATGTAGAAATAATAGACGCTTGCTTTAATTCTGATATTTGTATTCCGTGCGCTGGAACTCCCGTTTTCCCAGATGTATGTAATGATTTCGACTGCACAAATGGAATAGAGTTTTGGAACGATGAACTATGTGAATGTGATGTTGAGCTATTGATTCTAGGGTGTACTGATGTTAACTCTTGCAACTATGACTCTGAAGCCAACTGTGATTCTGAGTGTGATTATAGCTGCTTAGACTGCAGAGGTGTTCCATACGGAACTTGGACGGAAGACAATTGTGGTATATTCCATTCTCCTTTAAAAACTTGTTTAGCTGGTCCTTTTAGATAATACATTTACTCCAAATAATGATGGTGATAATGACTATTTCTACCCATCAATTATTGGCGGATTTTGAGTTAACTGTCTTAGACAAATGGGGCCAAATAGTATTCCAGTCATCTGATTCAGAGTTTAGATGGTTAGGGAATAAAAACAATGGCGATCACTACTTACCTTCAGATATTTATACTTACAAATTAATCTACAGTTTTAAAGACTCTAAAAAGGAATCTGTGACATCTCATGTCGCTCTTATTCGATAGTCCTCTTCAAGCATTTAATTAATTCAGAGGTTTTAAAATTATCTCGGATATCACAAAACACAGAATGCATCTATTAGGTCTAGTATGGCTTAAGTTCACCCTTTCTTTCTTTAGCCAGAGGGTTTCAATTTCGGTAAAATTTGGTTTTCAGGTTCATTACATCTTCAGCAAAACACTGAACACCTAAATACTATTCTAGAGTAAATCTATTTCTTTTAAACTTTCAATCTTAACTTTAATGAATGCGTCTATGGTTTCGAAATGCTCTATTACTCTTTGGTTCTTAAACTCAAATACTTTTTCGGATAATCCTTGCAGGAAATCTCTGTCGTGAGATACTAGAACTAGGGTTCCGTCATATTCTTTTAATGCTTCTTTCAGGATGTCTTTCGACTTCAAGTCTAGGTGATTTGTTGGCTCATCCATGGATGAGTAAATTTACGGGTTCAAGTAATAGTTTTACCATTGCTAGCCTTGTTTTCTCTCCCCCAGACAATACATTTACTTTCTTGTCTATGTCGTCTCCTCCAAACATAAATCTCCCTAACATGTTTTTTATTTGGGTGCTGAATTTCGCCTACAGCTACTTCGATCAATCGTTTGAAAAACGGTTAAATCTGGATCAAGTAAAGAAGCTTGGTTCTGTGCAAAATATCCTACTTCCACATTGTGTCCCAACTTGCACTCTCCCTCTACTTCTATTTCTCCCAAAATGGCTTTTATCATTGTAGATTTTCCTTCTCCATTTCGTCCTACAAACGACACTTTTTCTCCTCTAGAAATCACCATGTTTGCATCCTTAAATACTACATTATCTCCGTAAGATTTAGAAACGTCCTTTACCGAAACTGGGTAATCTCCAGACCTTGGCGAGGTAGGAAATCTTAATTTTAAAGCAGAATTATCTACTTCATCAATCACAATAATATCTAGCTTTTCCAGCATTCTTTCTCTCGAAGAAACTTGGTTAGTTTTGGAATAAGTTCCTTTAAATCGTCGATAAAAAGCATGATTGTCGGCAATGAATTTTTGTTGCTCCTTGTAATGCTTTTAATTGGTGAGATCTTCTTTCTTCTCTCAGTTGCAAATAGTGCGAATAATTGGCTTTGTAGTCATAAATCTTCCCCATTGTTACTTCAATGGTTCTGTTGGTAATGTTGTCTATAAAAGCTCTATCGTGAGAAATCACCATTACGCATTCAGCTTTATTACTAAGAAATCCTCTAACCAATCTACAGATTCAATATCCAAGTGGTTGGTTGGCTCATCCAGTAAAATCAAATCTGGCTTTTTAAGAAGATTTTAGCCAGCTCAATTCTCATTCTCCACCCACCACTAAACTCACTAGTCTGCCTGTGAAAATCTTCTCTTTTAAATCCTAACCCCTGTAAGGGCTTTTTCTACTTCAGCATCATAGTTTACATCTTCTAATGCATAAAATTTCTCACCCAATTCCGATACTCTTCTATGATTTTCATGTAGGCCTCACTTTCGTAATCGGTTCGGGTAGAAAGCTCATTATTCAACCTTTCCATTTCGTTTTTTATCTCAAAAACTAGCTTAAATGCTTTGGCTGCTTCTTCAAAAACTGTGCAATCGTCTTCCGTCAATAAGTGCTGAGGTAAATATGCAATTACAGCCTCTTTGTTAGCGCTTACATTTCCGCTTGTAGCTTTTTGAACTCCAGCCACAATTTTCATCATGGTAGATTTTCCTGCTCCATTTTTACCCATTAAGGCAATTTTATCGGTTGGGTCTTATGACAAACGAAACATTGCTAAATAAGGTGGTTCCGCTAAATTCTACCGCTAAGGCATCTACTGAAATCATTTCGAAAAATTTAAGTTGGCAAAGCTATGAAAATGAACATCCAAAAATCCTGTATATTTCAGCAGTGAAATTTTTACTCTTTATACTTACATTCTTTTATACTATTTGTTCATCTGGCCAAAACTCTGTGGACTTGATGAACATGTACTGGAGAAGCTCCCCGTTTAATAAGATAGAGAATTCAGCGTTGCAACGCCACTTGAACACTTTTTCTGCAGACGCTAAACTCCCACTAGTACTGAACAATTCGAATATTTTAATTATAGGTCTAGGATACCAGAAGAACTCGATCACAGACTCTGAGTCTTTCTCTACTAAAAACGGACTGAATTATTACTCGTCTATGCTTCAGTTAGGCTGGGAGCATAAATGGAATGAAAAATCGAAAATGCTCCTTATGGGCATGACTCGACTAAATAGTTATGAGAACAAACTAACTTTAGATAATCTGCAGCAGGCTTGGCTAGCATTAGGGACTACCAAAAAAACGGAACACTTTGAGTGGAAGTATGGAGTTTACTATAACGCTGAATTTTTCGGCCCTATGTTCGTCCCTCTTTTTGGATTTAAATGGACTCCCTCTCCTAAATGGATGTTGACTTTAGTAGCTCCTGTGAACATTGAACTCGTCTATAAACCAAAAGATAAGTTAAGGTTAGGACTTAAGTATGAAGGCTTGAACGCATCATACTCTATAAAGCCAGAAGACTCGTTAAACGATGTTTATTTGGATAAAGCTGACAATAATGTTTGGTTATTCACCGAGCTAGAATGTGCTAAACACATTTGGGTTCACTTTAAAGTTGGCCATTCTATACTTAGAGAATATGCCATTTATAGTGCTGATGACAAAATGGACTTGAAAATTAGTGCTGCATCAATAGGAGATGATAGAGCTAAAACCGCTCCTCTATTAGAAAATGGTCTGTCATTAGAATTAAGACTGATTTATAGGCTTCCTCTTTAATTTTTTAATGACTTTTGACATCCAGAAAAAAAAGCATGACTTTAGATTTTTTAGAGAACGTAAATGAATTCGGTGAAAGTGTAGTTCGCCTTTATGATTCTAATATGGCCGAGGCCATAGCGTTTAAAGCTGCTCTAGACTTCATCGTTATTCAGGAGAAAAAAGCATTTAATGTCTCTAAACTTTCCTTTGTAGAGAGCAGAAACTGTGAACTTTCTCTCCATATCAATGATGAAGATATAGGAATTCAGACCTTAGATAACCATAAATTTTTCTGTTGCATGACCCTAGAAGGCTTTAAATCTATTAGTGAAATGCTAGTCCCTTATACAGAAAGAGAGACTAAGGGATATAAAGTTCTTTATGATGTGGATACTCCTATAGACTTCCTTTTCGCTCCTGGGGGGACTTGGTAATTATTTCTTACTGTGCTATTAATTAATTAGAGTACTTTTGTGCGCTTAATTTTAAAATAGCCTACAGTGAAACGAATTAATGATTACAAGAAACTTTTTCAAGTAGAAAATGAAATCGATTTAAAGGAGTTAAAAAAGAGTTATCGCTCACTTGTAAAAGAATGGCATCCTGATAAATTCTCTCAAGATGATCCTAAGGCAGCAGAAGCTGAAGTAAAAAGCACCGAAATAATAGACGGCTACCACTTTCTAGTGAGCATAGCTCCAGAAACTAGAGATGCCAATATAGAAGAGTACACTGCCACTTTAGGGACTTCAGGTATTTCTGATTTTCAGCATAAGAGACAGGTATTGGAAGTTACTTTCTTAGATGGAACCACTTATGAATACTTCGGTGTTTCTTCTAAATTATATGGTAAAATGGTAAACTCTGATAAAATATTCAGATTCGCCAAGAGGAATATTTTCAATTCTCACCTGTACCGTAAATCTAAAAGAGATAGTGAAGTAGTTAAGTAAAAAATCAACTTATAAAAAAGCCCCGATTCCATTTAGGAATCGGGGCTTTTTATTTTCTAATAATTCTATTATTTTATTTTCATCTTTTCTGACGCTATTTTACCATTTTCTACTAGGTTAAACGTATACATACCTGGAGAAAAATCAGTTAAGCTGATTACACCTTGATGAGAACCAACTTGACTCTCTATGTAATCTTTATATACTGATCTACCATTAGCATCTGTAAGTGAGATGAACATCCTTCCCGCGTTTACAGCATTGTATTCATATCTGATTTCAGTAGTAGCTGGATTAGGATAGATAGAAAATGAAGAGATAGCTTCGAAATCTTCTATTCCTGAAATAGTAATTACTACTGGCACTAAATCGGAGTAACAAGTGGTAGGCGCTGTAGACACATTCCAATCATAGAAGAAATAGTAATACGTAAATTCATTCGTTCCATCTACTGTAGAACCAGTAATAGACCCTAAATCTCCTAACTCATAAGGATAATCGACTCCTGAGCCTACTGCATCCCTCCATAACTGAGGATTATTCTCATCAGTAATTAGTATGTAATCTTCACCTGCAGGAACGAAGAAATCTAATTCTACTACAGACTCTCCATCTGGAATATCGAATTCCTGAGACTCTACTACTTGAAATGAGCTATTGTATAATACGATGGTTCTATTTCCACTTCCATCTGCATATACTTTAACATCATCAATAATCATGTCCTCATTTGCAGTAAAAACTAATCCGTTATCACTGTTGTTATGGTATTGTCCCGGCTCTGAAGTAGTCTCTTTTCCTCCATTTCCAGAGGGTTATGATATTAGTATACCAAACGATAGTGCCAGAAGTTACATCGATAGTAATAGGACTTCCTGTTCCTATTTCGTTTTCACCTGCGGCATCACCAAACCATACTAAATCATCTCCAGTAGCAGTTAATTCTATTTGCCCTGCTACTACAGACACATCCTCCGAAGTAGGATCACTATCAGGACTAGCGTAGATAGTTACCTCTATAGTATTACTCTC
>CAJJDD010000001.1 GCA_905182895.1 Flavobacteriales bacterium UBA4466 | reverse complement strand
GCTATGAAGGCTAGCGGCATGGGTCTATTCCGAATTATGCGGCCGCTCATTTTCTTCATTATTATTGTCTCTTTTTCTGCCTTTGGCTTCGCTAATAATATCATGCCGGTAGCCACACTTAAATTTAAAACACTCTTATTTAGCGTCACTAAAAAAGCTCCTACTATGAATATAGTTCCTAATATCTTTTATACCGATATAGATGGATTCGTTATTCGTGCGAGAGGAAATGATACTGAGACAGGAAAAATGACGGATGTTCTTATTTATGACCACACCCTAAACCAAGGAACCCCGAAGAGTTATTAGAGCTAAGAGGGGTGTCATGAATCAAGAAGATAAAAGCAGATACATGACCATAACCCTTTATGATGGAGTTAGTTATGACGAGCCTTACGAGAAAGGAATTACAGAGAGGAAGAAAACCTATCCATCTGTATCAAGTAAATTTGAGGAGAATATTATTCGGTTGGATATATCCTCTCTAGGGTTTAAAGAACAGGACGAAGACATCTTTAAGAACCGAGAGGAAATGATGACTATCAGACAACTAGAACAAGGTCTAGACTCCCTGAATTTGAGCATCCAAAAATCAGAAGCAGATAGAGTCACCCAATCCCTTAGGGGAATTAGACTGACTAATGACTCTTCACTCGTTAGAAACGACACTATAAAACCTGATAGCCTTTACTTTTTCGACCAAATCGGGAAAATGCAGCAGAACAGAGCACTCGATAAAGCGATCAATCTGAGTAGGAAAAATAAAGAGTACAACCAAAGAACGATTAAACAGCTAGAAGGAAAATTGCATAGAATAAATGTCCATAATATAAATTGGCATAAAAAATTCTTCTTAGGATTTTCATGCATTATTCTATTTTTTGTAGGAGCGCCTCTTGGTGCCATTACTAGAAAAGGCGGTTATGGATTCCCTACAGTAATCGCTTTAGGATTCTTCGTTATGTTCTTCATACTTTCCACAGTAGGAGAGAAAATGGTGAAGTCTGGATCACTTGAGCCATGGCAGGGTATCTGGCTAAGTTCTTTTGTACTAATCCCATTGGCCATCTTTCTAACGTATAAAGCAGCTAAAGATTCGAGCATAACAGATGCCGACTTTTACAATAAGATAGGGCAGCGAATCATTGGAATATTTAAAAAGAAAGCCACCTCTAAAGCATGAAAGTACTTCAACTTTGTCATAAACCACCTAAGCCGTCTATAGATGGAGGATGCTTGGCTATGGACGCCCTTACAAAAGGACTCTTAGATCAAGGACATGAAGTTAAGATTCTTAGTATTCACACTCATAAACATCCATTTCTAAAGGACAAGTTGGATAAAGACTATTTGAAAACAACTTCTTTTGAAAGCATTTTTGTAGACACTAGAGTGAATATAGTAGATGTGTTTTCCAACCTTGTTACCCAGGATAGTTACAACATAAGCCGTTTTTTTTCTCCTAATTTCGATATAAGACTGAAAAACGTACTGCAACATGAACAGTTCGACATCATACAATTTGAAAGCCTTTTACTCTCACTTTCCAATCTACTGCTGAAAGATATAGCAAAGGTAAACGTGTGCTCCGAAGTCACAATCTGGAATACCTCATCTGGCAGAGAATGGCTGACGGAACTAAGAACGTAGCTAAAAAATTCTATTTAAAGCACTTGGCTAAAAAGCTGGAGCTATTTGAAATAGATGTTATAAAAAGAGTGCACGGAATCGTTACTATTACTAAAGACGATTATACAAAGTATGCTTCACTAAATGCTAAAAGAAGCAACTTAATCACTATACCATTCGGTATTAACCTCGCTGAGTATTCAGATGAAGATCCTCCCGAAGAAATGTCTCTTTTTCATTTAGGGTCACTAGAATGGCCTCCCAATATCGAGGGTGTCACATGGTTCTTAGAACAGATTTGGCCCGCTATTAGAAAAGAATTTCCCAACCTTGTTTTCTATTTAGCCGGAAGAAAAATTCCTGCAGAATTTAACGAGGAGAACTACCCTGGAATAAAAGTAGTAGGTGAGGTTGCAGACGCTAAGAAATTTATTAGCAGTAAATCTATCATGCTAGTCCCGATATTATCTGCTGGGGGACAGGTTAGTGAAAATAATAGAAGGCATGGCACTTGGAAAAACTGGATTCCTAGTACTAAACTGGGGGCTGAAGGAATAGATTTTAAAGAGAATGAAGATATTTACTTGGCCGAAACAATAACTGATTTTCTAAAACACCTTAGAGACTTTCATGAGAACCCTGAGAAAATAAACACACAGAAAAAAGTCTCTAGAGAATTTGTCTGTGCTAATTTCGATAACCAAAAACTCAGCATACAATTAACAGAGTTTTATTTAAATCTGCTTGACAAATAAAATGAAGCTTTTAGTAATTCTCAGTCGGTTTCCTTACCCATTAGAAAAAGGAGATAAGCTTAGAGCATATCATCAGCTAGTTCATTTAAGTCAGGACCATGAAATTATTCTATGCTGCATCACAGATAAGCTTCCTAACGAACAAGATAGAAGTAAAATAGCACCACTATGCGCAGAACTTTACGTCTTTAAACTAAGTAGAATAAAACAACTGGGAAGACTTTGCTACGCAGCATTTTCTAGCAAACCCTTTCAGGTTCATTATTTCTATCAAAAAAGTGTAGCGCGAAAAATACAGCAGATCATACAAAGCACTGCTCCAGCACATATTTATGCGCAGCTAGTAAGAACTACTGAATACGTAAAAAACTTCCATGAAATGCCTAAGACGCTGGATTATATGGATGCTCTTAATAAAAATTATTCCCGAAGAACTACCAGCTCTAAAGGAATACGTAAATTTTTAGTAAAGGAAGAAGCTAAGCGATTAGTGGCCTATGAAAACCTCATATTTGATTATTTCGAGAATCATTCCATTATTTCCTCACAAGATAAAAACTTAATCTACCACGAGAAAAGGGAATCGATCTCTGTGGTTCCAAACGGAGTAGACTTCGACTATTTCAAACCTATTCAGGAATCTGCAAAAGAGACTACAGATCTCATTTTCACAGGAAATATGGGCTATCTCCCCAATGAAGATGCTGCTCTCTATTTAATAAGGTCTATTATGCCCAAGCTTTGGCAGGAGGATCAAACCATAACACTCACTATAGCTGGAGCCACTCCTTCTAATGAACTGCTTTCACTTGCCTCTGACAGAGTTAAGGTCACTGGCTGGGTAAATGATATAAGAGATGAATTTAATAGTGCTAAAATTTTTCTAGCTCCTATGCGCCAGGGAACAGGACTTCAAAACAAGTTATTAGAAGCTATGAGTATGCAGCTGCCGTGCATCACCACTCCGCTAGCCAACAATGCGCTTAAGGCTATACACAATGAACATTTATATGTATACCAAGATGATAAACATTTAGTGACATTAGTAATGCATTTATTAAATAGCTCAGAAAGCAGACTAAACCTAGGAACGAACGCCCGAAATTTCATTCTAGAAAACTACTCATGGCAGAGCGCTAATAAAATACTTCAAGAGTTAATAACTACACAGTGATTTTACTTGTAGGGGCTGCCTAGCAATGGTATTTTTGCTGGAAATCTGAAACGATGTATAAGCTTCTTTTAAGACCTCTATTATTCAAACTTCAAGCTGAAAAAGCACACAATGTGACTTTAGGATTATTGAAAAACGGATTCAAAATCCCAGGAGTAAAGTCTATTTTTAAGAGCATATATGGAGTAAATAACCCAAAATTAGAAAAGGAGTTGTTCGGTATAAAGTTCCCCAACCCGGTAGGACTAGCCGCCGGACTAGACAAAAATGCTGAAGTAGCTGCCGAGATGCATGCATTAGGCTTTGGTTTTATAGAAGTAGGAACCGTCACCCCGAAGCCTCAGGATGGGAATCCTCAGCCAAGACTTTTTAGATTAAAAGAAGACACAGGGCTCATTAACAGAATGGGATTTAATAATAAGGGAGTAGAATCCATGGTTGAAAGGCTAAAAAAAATGCCTAAAAATGTTATCATAGGAGGGAACATCGGGAAAAACAAACTTACCCCTAATGAGAAGGCAGTGGATGACTATGTCATTTGTTTCGAGGCGCTCTTTGATTATGTACACTACTTCGTAGTAAACGTAAGTAGCCCGAATACTCCAGGGCTAAGGGACCTTCAAGACAAAGAGCCGCTTACCGCTCTTCTTAATGAATTACAGCGCTTAAATAATCTTAAAACCACGCCTAAGCCAATTCTTTTAAAAATAGCTCCAGACCTTACCAACGAACAGTTAGATGATATAGTAGAAATCCTAGCGGTCACTAAAATTTCAGGAGTAATAGCTACCAATACGACCATCAGTCGAGAGAACTTAATCACTTCAGATAGTACTATTTCTGCTATAGGCAATGGAGGTTTAAGTGGTAAACCATTAAAAGATAGAAGCACAGAGGTCATAAGATATTTAAAAACCACTTCTAAAAACGCGTTTCCTATAATTGGGGTGGGAGGAATTTGTTCAGCTGAAGATGCTCTAGAAAAAATAGAAGCGGGAGCTGATTTAATTCAAGTTTACAGTGGATTTGTTTATGAGGGACCTGCTATGATTAAGAAAATATGTCAGGCTTTAGCCCAAGAAAAATAGTTAGTGCGGCATCTTATTCTAACTGATTTCATCTAATTAAACCTTTCTCTGAGACTCGTTTGTTGTTTTAACTATCTATCATAACCATATGATAAATAGTCCTAATTCCGATGTAATACAGTAGTTTAAGAGTCCATAGAAAGTTGTGCTTCAAAGGCAACCAAACAGAGTCAAAATCAGCGTTAGTTGAATTTGATATAGAGAGACTCTTAAAATGAAACAGCTCTGCTCACTGCTTTTAATGCTAATTATTTGTGTTTCGGCATGGTCTCACGATAAAAGACAAGCATTAGAATTCGTAGAAAATCAAAGTCAATGGAATGAAAATGTTCTCTTTAGGGCAGGGTTGCCAAATGGCGGTTCCGTCTATTTAGAAGAAAATGGTTTTACCTTTGCATTTTTAAGCGCAGAAGAGTTCTCAAAGCTTCATGACTTACAATTTGCGACAGTAGAAGAATCAAATGGCAATTAATTTACTAAAAGCTTTGGAAATTGAATCTGATAAAATAAAATATTGGGAATTATTTATAAAGATTAATCATTACCATCATAATTACTTCCTAGGACAAAACAATAACAATTGGTCTTCTCATGTAGGTGTCTTCGAAATGGTTGACTATCCAGAAATTTATACTGGAGTTGACTTAAAAGTGTACAGTAAAAAAGACAATTTCAAGTATGACTTTATTGTCTATCCAGGTTCAAATCCAAACCAAATAGCATTTGATTATGATGGACTACAATCATACTTCATAAAAGACGGCAACCTAATTCTGGAAACATCACTAGGCGAATTCACAGAAAGCAAACCCTTCGCTTACCAATTGGTTAATGGACAATTAACGGAAGTCGCTTGTGATTATGTAAAAACAGGAAACACCATTAGTTATGCCTTTCCTTATGGCTATGATGAACGTTTAAAATTAGTTATCGATCCTGAATTAATCGCTTCTACCCTTTCAGGAACGACAGGGTTTTCTAGTAATTATGGCCACTCGGCTGCGTTTGATTTAGAAGGGAATATTTTCACTGGATGTGTAGCCTCAGGGTCTGAATACCCTGTAACTACCGGAGCTTTTGACCAATCTTATGGTGGAGGTACTTGGGATATTGGCATCAGTAAACTTAACCCTGAAGGCACCGATTTATTATGGGCCACTTTCTTAGGAGGAAGTTCTGCAGATTACCCTCATTCTTTAGTAACTAATAATGAAGGAGAGCTATATGTCTATGGCAGTTCGGCTAGCGCAGATTTCCCTGTAACTGGCAGTGCGGTGCAAACAGCACATGCAGATGGAGGCGGAGGTTTTACTTATGATATCGTTGTTTCCCATATAGAACAAGACGGAAGTGCCCTAATAGGGTCTACCTATTTAGGAGGAACTGGAACAGATGGTCAAAATGCTAATGCCGCTAATTATGGGGATAATTACAGAGGCGAAATTATAATAGACTATGACAATAATCCGATTATAGTATCTGGAAGTCAAGCTCCTGACTTCCCTGTTACAGCTATAGCTTATCAGACAACTAACGCTGGTGGACAAGATGCCGTAATAGTAAAGCTTAACCCTACTTTAAGCACTCTTTTAATAAGTACGTACTTCGGAGGAACGGATAATGACATGGGTTATGGAATAAGAACTTCTATAGACGGCTCTATTTTTATAGCAGGAAGTGCTAGTGACGATATGCCGACTACGCCAGGCGCCTATCAAACCAATTTTATCGGCGAAACTGCAGGTTTTGGAACAGAACTAGATGGATTTATAGCTAAGTTCAATGGGTCTGGTACTGCCCTTATAAATAGCACATATCATGGAACAGGAAGTAAAGATCAAGTTTTCTTTATCGATCTAGATTTTGAAGAAAATGTATTCGTTTTTGGCCAAGGAGGAGGAGATATGCCAGTCACTGATGATGTTTACGAAAACCCAAATTCTGGACAGTTTATCACCAAATTCTCCAATGACTTAAGTGAAGTATTGGTAGGAACAGTTGTGGGTAGCGGGAGTGGTACCACGGATTTTGTCCCTGATGCATTCTTAGTGGACAATTGTGATAACATCTACATCTCTGCTTATAGCGCCTTTGGAAGTTTAGAAACAACAGATGATGCGCTGTTTACCACAGGTGGTTTCTATCTAGCTGTTTATGAAGAGGACTTAACTGACATTATTTTCGGGACGTTTTATACTGAAAATCACGTGGATGGTGGGACTAGTAGATTCGATAAAAACGGAATAGTCTATCAAGGGGTCTGCTCAGGTGGTGGATTTAGTACCACTGCTGATGCTTGGGCTACAAATCAAGAGCCCGGATGGGATATAGGAGTATTCAAAATTAACTTCGATGCTTCTGGAGTAAATGCAGCCTTGGCTAGTAACGACATCTCTGGTTGTGCCCCTTTCGAAATCACTTTCGAAAACTTCTCTGTGGGGGATCAATTTGATTGGGATTTCGGTAACGGAACTACTTCTGATGAATATGAGCCTTCTATTACTTATGATGAACCTGGGGTTTATGATTTAACCATGATAGCCTCAGACTCTCTGAGTTGTAATCTGGCAGATACTGTAGTATTTCAAATAGTTATAAGTACTCCTCAAGATTTTAATCCTACGTTTAACTACGATTTTAATTGTATAGATCAAACAATACAAACCACCAATACGACTGGGCTTGATTTCTTAGATTATATCTGGGATATGGGTGACGGAACCGTCATAGAATCTATGGATGCTATTCACCAATATGATGCTCCAGGTGATTATACTGTCAGCCTGCAAGCCATAGATAATGGCTGTGAAGATGACGAAGAAGTTACGGTAGACATTACATTACTTCCTTTTGTAGAGGCTACCATAGCCAGTGATGGCTTAGAGGGTTGTGAAAGTGCTGACATCGTATTTGAAAATCAAAGTGAAAACGCTGATAATATCTCTTGGGACTTTGGAGATGGCTCCTCTTCTGCTGAGGAGACACCGACCCACACTTTTAACGGTCCTGCCGAATTCGAGGTGATTTTAACAGCGCTAAATCCAAATACATGTAATGGTTCCGACTCTGACACTGTATTAGTAACTATAAGTGCTAATGATGTTGTCGAGTCTATCTTCAGTCTTCTTCAAACCGACTGTGAGAACTTTACTGTAGAAGGTGTAAACAATAGTCTAGGAAATTTCTTAGAATTCGAATGGGATATGGGGGATGGAACTATTCTAGAAGAAGAAAATATCACTTACGACTATGATGACATAGGAATATATACTGTTTCACTTTCAATAGAAGACGTAATCTGTAATGTGTCAGACGAATCGTCCTTACAGATTACTATTACTGATGAAGTAGCAGCCTTTATAACCAATGGTGATGAAGTAGGTTGTGCTCCTCTTTCAATTGACTTTAATAATAATAGTGTGGGTGCTTCTTCTTACTCTTGGGATTTTGGTGATGGAACGCCAAGTAATACTGGAGAAAACACTTCTCATATTTACGCCACACCTGGCATCTACATAGTTACGCTCTCAGTAGAGGGAGATGGAGGCTGCACAGGAATCGATGACGCTACGAGCTTGGTAGAAGTAATACCTCCACCAGTTTTAGACCCGAGCTTCGATAACATTCAACTGGGCGCATGCAATGAGCTTACAGTGGATCTTACCAACACGAGTAACGGTGATATCGATAATTACTCTTGGGATTTAGGAGATGGCAATGCGAGTGTAGCAGAAAATTTAATCCATGTTTATAACGGGGAAGGCACTTACACGATTACACTCACTGTTAGCGAAGACTTTTGTGATGTAGAAGAATCAATTTCTCAGACAGTAACCATAGAAGACCATGAAGAATTTGAATTAGGAGAGAATATTCCTCTATGTTACTATTCTCCTGCAGTAGTCATTAATGCCGGATTAGACGGCCAAAACGCTTCTTATTTCTGGTCCACAAATGAAGAGACTCAGTCTATTTCTGTTACCGAAGCTGGTATCTATAGTGTTCAAGTAGAATTAAATGGATGTACATTCCAAGATGCTGTTCAGGTATCTATAGCTCCAGAAATAAGCATAGAAAAAACCGAGGTATTGTGTAAAGGTGCTGCTCACAGTATAGAAATTCCTTATTTAGGCGGTTCTAACCATTTCTGGATAACTACAGATGAGAATGACATTTACACAAATATTATAGATGATGGAATCTATGAATTCACATTCACTGATGTTTATGGCTGTGAGCAAGCTGGAAGTATAGATGTCATTTTACAAGATAACGAACCTACCATTTTCATCCCTAACGCATTTACTCCAAATGGTGACGGCCTAAATGATGTGTTTAAGCCGGTAAATGCCAATTTAGATGAATACTCTTTTAAAGTTTACAATAGATGGGGAAATGTAGTTTTCGAAACTGAAGATCCTGATGATTACTGGCAGGGAGAACAACTCGAAGGAAATGGAAATGAAAGTTACTATGTTCCTGTTGGAGTTTACACCTACGAAATCAGATACAGTAGTAATTGCAATACAGAAGCAAAAGACTTTATAGGACAGATTAGCGTAGTAAGATAATTTTACATTCTCTTTTTTAAATCTCAGATAGCTTAAACGTCTGGTCTAATCTCACGCCTTTTTCAGTGTGCTTTACTGTACAGCATTCGGTCATACTATCGTGCTCTAAATAAAGAATGATTTCTTCATCTGCCGCTTTAGTTAAAAACAACTCTTTTTCATCTAATGTTAATAGTGGTCGTGTATCGTAACCCATCACATAAGGAAGAGGAATATGGCCTGTACTGGGAAGTAAATCTGCCATAAAAGCTATTTTTTTTTCCTTTATAATCTATATGTGGGATCATTTGTTTTTCCGTATGGCCATCTGCAAAAAAGAGGTCTATGTCCTCAAAAGGACTTTTAGAAAATCTGCCCGTTTTTTCTATCATTTCTAACTGACCACTTTCTTTTATAGGTAAAATATTTTCACTTAAAAAAGAAGCTTTTTCTCTTGGATTAGGCTCTGTAGCCCATTTCCAATGTAAATCATTACTCCAGAAACGTGCATTCCTAAAGGCAGGTCTAGAATTCCATGCATATATGATTGCTCCACCACAGTGATCAAAATGGAGGTGAGTTAAGAATACATCAGTAATATCATCTCTATGAAAGCCGCGTTTTGCGAACTTTGTCTAAAGAATCATCTCCATGTAAAAAATAGTATCCCGTAAAATTTTTCCGATTGCTTATCTCCCATTCCACAGTCTATAAGAACAAGCCTATTTCCGTCTTCTATAAGCAAGTGAACGCATGACCATGGACACATATTATTCGCATCTGTAGGGTTCGTTCTGCTCCAAATAGATTTAGGCACCACACCGAACATGGCTCCTCCATCTAACATGAAGTTTCCGTTGTTTATCGCATAAAGATTCATGATGCTAATTTATGAATCATCCATAACCCGTTTACATAACCATGCTAAATTCAAGAAAACAATTCAAGAGGTCTTTATTGCTTAGAAAGGATAACCTATCCCCAAATTAATATTAGGAAAGTACCTGTAAGACTCCTGTTCTGTAAGTCCTTTGCTACGCAGATTCTCCAGATAATCATCATAGTTGTTTTTAGACTCCCAAAACCATTTCTCTCCTCTATCTAAGGAAGGATCTTTTAGCTTAAACCCTAAATCTAGACGAATGAGGAAAAAATCGAAATCGAAACGAAAACCTATTCCTCCGCCTACTGCGATGTCTGAGATGAAATTTGACTTAAACTCTGACCCTTCTTTATTATCCTCATCATCCACTATCCACACATTTCCAGCATCTATAAAAAAGGCCCCTTCTAGAATGTTAGTTAAGTCAAAACGATACTCAGAACTAAGCGTTAAGCGTACTTCTCCTAAATTATTATACGACACTAGAGACGTGGTGTCCTGATAAGAACCAGGCCCAAGAGAACGGGCTTGCCAAACTCTTCCATTGAAGCATTATCTTCATAAAAGTTTTTCTCAAAAGGCAGAATACCATGCTATTGGCGTATGGACGAGCATACCCGAAATCGACTCTATTGGCTAAACTCTGATTTCTAGAGAAATTAGTGTAAAACCTAAAATCATTTTCGAATTTCAAGTATTGGGCGAATCGAATTCCTTCGATAGTATAACTGCCATTTTCATCTACTTCCTTCTTCCCAAAGAGTTCGTTACCTAGTCTAAAATTCAACCCTACAGACTCCACGCCAAACCGGTTATATGCATACCGCTTTTGGTATCCAGAAGTTTGATTACTAAACTCCCAGTTTCCATTAAAAAATGAAGGGATCAAATGATCCTGATAAGAGTTAATGAGAAATAAATCATTAATTTCACTCAACCTAGCCTCGAAGGTATCTGACTTTGTAATAGTAATAATGCTAAAGTTAAAAGGGGAGATGTAAATCTTATTTCGACTAGACTCTCTGAATTTCCACCCAAAGTTTATTTCTGCCAATGAACGTTCAAAATCAGGTCTGATTTGATAATTAAAGACTCCAGAAATTTCGGTTTGAGGCGTACTGAATCGTTGACTCAGCTTTGGTAAAAAAACCAACTTATGAAGACTCAGCGTGATTTCCGGGCCAATAATTAATGAATTTAACCGGAGATTATCATTTAGGTCCTGGCCAGCTTCTTCTTCGGTCGCTACACCTGAAACAGGTCTTACGGCTTCTGCTCCTACTAAAAATTTAACGTTAAAACTTTCTGCTCCAGAGAATAAATTATTATGTCGGTAACTAGAGTTCAAATTAGCTCCCCAAATTCCATCTCTGTGTGTGCCGGTAATCTCGAAATTGGTCGATTGATTTTTTCCAGACTTTAGGTAAATATGGCATTTCAGTTTATAAACATCGCCTACAAGCTCTTCTTCCTCAAACTGAATATTAATATAATTAAACACCTCTAAGTTTCTGAGCTTTTTATAAGTGTTCGACACATTTTTTAACCGGTAAACATCATTCTCTTCGATCAGTATATTATTCTCTAATAGGTCTGGATAAAATCCTAAGGTATCTATATACTCAAATGTGAATTTACCATTTAAAATCCTCCCTGTGGGTTCATATATTTTAGTTAATGGGTCATAATCCAAATGAAACTCAATTCTACCTACGATATATTTTTTATGAGGAACATCCACCAGTGAATCTGGAGAAAAACTAGACTCCCTTTTCTTATTAGTTATGAGTACATTGAGATGTACTTCTAGAGGACTCCCGAGCGTATCTACCTCGAATCTAATGTATTCCTTGCTAAACTTATAATACCCTTGATTATTTAAAAAACTTGTGATAGACTCTCTGCTTTCATCTAACTTTTCTACACTAAATCTATCTCCTTTCTTTAAGGTTACCAATTTCTCAAACAGACCTTTTAGCTGCACCAAGCCAGAATCTGGAATTACCCACGTTATTCCCTCTATTTTATGGGCTGGGCCTGTCTCTATTTTAGTACCTAGAGATAATCTTTCTCTTACTTCTTTGCTTTAATTCATGCTCTACATGAGCAGAAAAGTAACCGCTTTTCCTTAGATAAATTTCTAGCTGTTTGCTACTCGTAATCGTTCTAAGTGAATCATAAACCACAGGCTTTTCTCCGATATTCTGAATTAACCTGTCTCTCCAAGTTTCACTGGTCTCATTGACTGGGTCTTTTCCTTTAGCTATCTTTCGTTTATTCTTTCTATCCAACCTCTGCTGCTTATTTTCTCGTTTCTGAACTAGTTTCCCCTTGTCATACCTTCCGTAGAGCCATGCGTTGAATCTAAAAAAGAAAAATAATTTGGTGTTAGGCTTTTGTTTGATAATCGACTGCAAATCATTTTCATTTAAACTTTTACTTCCCAAAAGCTCTATCTCATTCTTTACTAGTAGCTGGTCTCCATCGTCTAAATGCTTCACCACTCTACAGCTACTACACGCGGAGACTAGTAAAACAATTAACAGTAGTCTAGTGATGGAACTTATATGAAAGAAATTTTTAGACAAATAAAATTGAGTACGTTTATATCGAGTTTTTTTTACGAATCAAAGAAAATCAAATGTTCACAAAGAACCGCAAGAAACTTATAAAATCACTACATCAAAAAAAGTACCGAGATGCTCACGGACTATTTATAGTGGAAGGTGAAAAGATGACTCGAGAACTTATAAGCCTGAATAGCATTGATCTAGGGGCTACTATTACTGACTTATACTGCATCTCCTCACTTCAAGAATCTTTTCCTGAGGCTGAAATTATTTCTTCGGAGGACATGACCTCTATTACTGCATTTAAAACTTCCCCTGGAATTTTAGCTGTAGCTGAACAGCCGTCTCTTCCGAATTAGATTTAGACCGTATAAACTCCATTCTAATTCTCGATGATATTAAAGACCCTGGTAATCTCGGCACAATAATTAGAAGCGCTGAGTGGTTTGGTATAGAGGCTATCATATTAAGCCCGCAAACGGTAGAATTATACAATCCTAAAACAGTTCAATCTACTATGGGCTCTTTATTTAGAGCTACTATCTATAGAGGCGAATTAGAAAAAATGTATTTAGCGCTCACCCAAAATAAATTCACCATCTATGCTGCAGACATGAATGGTGATGATATAAAACTAGAGAAATGGGCAGAAAAAAAAGCGCTAATAATCGGAAGTGAGGCGCATGGGATTTCAGCAGCTTCTAAAATGAATGCTAATAAAATAATGAGCATTCAGGGAGTGGGAAATGCCGAAAGTTTAAATGCAGGAGTCGCTGCTAGCATCATTATAAGTAATTGGTAAATGAAAAAACTGAAGTTGAAAATACTCTTTATCTTGAGCATCTTTATAAGCATTGCAACGCTAGTAAGCGCCCAACAAAAGGACCCTAAATTCGGAACTATTAAAGTGCGCAAATACGGTGAACAAAAATTCTTCTTAGAAATAGACCAAGTCCCTAGATACGTAGATGGGCCGAATGCTCTGTTAGATGACATCCAGCGAGGAATCGTTTATCCGGAAAGTGCAATTTCACAGAGTCTAGACGGTACGGTGATGGTCGCTGTTATTATCGATAAATTTGGGAATGTAATTAATACTTCTACTCATTCTAGCCCTCATAAATCATTAAATACCGCTGCACTGGCTGCTGCTAAGCTGCTTAAAAAATTCGAACCGCACTTAGAAAAAGGCCAAGTGGTTCCGGCCAAGTTCATTCTTCCGGTAAGATTTATTTTACCACTGTAACCTTTTTTAATTTTCACGTTTACCGTATAGCAGAATGAAAATTCCCATAGTAGAAATGCATTCAAACCAAGCCGAAGACGCTGAATTAGTGGCTAAAGCAAAAAAGGACATGAAGTATTTCGAGGTGCTTTATAGGAAATATTATTCTCAAATTTTCAAATTTGTGCGCAAGCGTGTGGCTAACGCAGATTTGGTAAACGACATTACATCTCAGGTTTTCCTAAAAGCCATGCTCAATATAGAAAAGTATAAGCATCAGGGATTTCCTTTTAGTTCATGGCTATATAGAATAGCCTTAAGTGAACTAGGTGATATGTTTAGAGCAGAGACAGCCGAACGAGCGCTAAAAGTAGAATGGTCTAATAGTGCAGATTTACTGAATGACCTAGATGAATCGGCTTCTAAAAACGATGTAAATCAATTGGCTTCTGCATTAAACATACTGAGCGAAGACAACCTGTCGATGATAGAAATGAGGTATTTCGAAAAAGTGAAATTAAAAGAAATAGCGGTCATTATGGACCTCAGTGAGAGTAATGCTAAGGTAAAAATGCACAGAACACTAAATATGTTGCGGAAGCACTTGAAAGAAAAATGAAACGGAAAGTAATTATTAACCAAGACACTTCTAATGTAACTGAAAACCCAAGGGAGTTCAGTGAACTCTTGAAGGATTTTAATAGTTTAAAGTATTCTGTACCTGCAAACGGCAACACTGCTGTTCGGTATCATAAGCTCATCGCAGGACTGGCTGCTGTTCTACTCATAGGTTTCATTATTTACAATCATAACTCTGCTCCCACTCTTGCAGAAGAAAACACCACTCCTAATCACTCAGAAAAACGAGTAACAGAAAGTAATATTGAACTCCCTTTCTGGGAAGCTAAAGTGGATAACGGGGAAGAAACCATCTTGATCTCTCCATCTGGTGTAGTCATAGAAGTTCCTCAAGGAGCTTTCTCCCTGAAAGACCAAGGTGTACTAAAGGACAGCATAACGTTAAAACTTACACAGTATGATGATGCGCTGAGTATTTTGGTGAGTCAGATTCCTATGAGTTATGACTCTGCCGGAATGAAACTTCACTTTCAGTCTGACGGCATGTTTAATTTAACCGCTTATGACCAGAATAATAATGAGGTTCAACTAAAAAAAGACATAAAAGTTCATTACCCGCAAACCAGCGGTAGAACTAATTCTAACACGTATATCTTAGATAACAATGTGTGGTCGTACTCAGAACACACGCCATTGACAACGTATGCCGCAGTATGTGAGAATACCGTGTATAAATTCCAAACCGAAGAGAATGCTCCTGAAGCTAAGCCAATAGTAAACACGCGAAATAAGACTATCGCTGATTTGGAAGGGAGATATGAGGATTTAGAATCTTCTAAACCGCTGGAGCCAAGAAAACAAAACCTCGCTAATTATAGATTTCTACTAGATGTAAACCCTACAGAGTTTCCTGAATTAATGAGTTTCGAAGATGTGATTTTCGAAGTGAAAGATTCCCGGTTCTCCTGGAGTATTTATGAGGAAACATGGAATGATATAAGCGTAAGTAAAAAGCACAAAGGAGGAAGGTATTTGGTGACACTTAAAAACACTAAAAGAGTTGAAATTTTCATTTATTAATAGGTTGCTTGATCCACAAACTGATTCTACTTGGTTATCTAGTAGTCCTCATCTTAAAATAGAAGAAGAGAAAAAAGACATCTCCAAGAGAATTAAAACCAACAAGAAAAGAGAGCAGGCTTTTTTAGCCCAACTTAAACGAGATAAAAAACATCTAGAAAAAGTTACCTCTAGAAAAAGAATAGTAAACCAATTAACTGCCAATTTATCTGCAGACACACCTTACAGATCTATTAATCTAGGAGAGTTGGGGGTTGTTAATTTCGACATAGGTATTCCTCTTCCAGCTAAGGGAATAAAAGTCCCAGCAGCATTTTTCATATCAGGAGATTCTAATTCTGTCCTGGAAGTAAACCTCATAAACCTAGAAGACAATATTTATTACAATTACGCTCAGCCTCAGTTTAAGGAGTTCAGATACATGCGTGGCCAGAAACACCTCCTAGTATCTATACTGCCCGATGGCAGAATAGCTGCTTACCGCGGTGACTTAAGCGCTGAAAAAATTAAGAGAGGTGAACCCTTTAAGTTCGGGTTGGAAATTTCAGAGGCTACAAATCTCGATGACCTTAGAGATTTCTTAGGCTTAACAGAGTCTATCTAAAATGAATTCTTAGCTTCGTGCCGTATGAAGTGGCGCGCTATATTTTCTGATATCCGGTTTTGGATTTGCATAGGTTTCGCTCTGAGACTTATCACTATAGACGCACCTATTTTTGATTCTCATAACTGGAGACAAGCAGACGGTTATGCTGTAGCTAGAAACTTTTTAGAGGAAGACGCCAATATCTTTAAGCGAAGAGTAGATAATAGAGGTGGCGGAACGGGCATCACTCCTAGCGAGTTTCCTCTGATAAACTATATAACTTATTTATTTTATTTGGTTTTTGGTGTCCAATGGTGGCCGGGAAGACTAATAAATCTAATAGTAACTTCTCTAGGAATTTTCTCCTTTCACCAGATTATAAGCGCTAGGTGGAGCAAGCGATTAGCTCTGTATAGCTCGGTGATTTTACTTTTTTCTATCTGGTTCAGTTTTGGGAGAAAATTTATGCCCGACACGTTTAGTGCTTCTATTCTTCTCACTGGAATATGGCTACAGGTAAACTATTTAAAGAAACAGAAAACAGCAACCCTTGTACTATCGGTTATTCTGATAAGCATAGGCCTGCTGACAAAGATTACGAGCTTTCCCCTTTTATCATTTTCTGCTTTTTTTCCTGCTAGATAAGAAAGAACCTATTGGGTTTAAAAAGAATATTTTCATCGGTTTAGTCATCGCTTTTATCCCGGTGGTACTGTGGTACTTCTACTGGAATCCTAAAGTGGCTAATTTATATGCCTACGGGCAGACTTTAATTCAAACTGATATTATGACACAGCTGGATTCTTTACTTCTCCATTCTGGAAGAGTGTTCAAAAGGTTCTATCAGGATGCTTTCTATTATACCGGATTTCTCTTTTTTGTACTCGGTGTATTCCTTTCAATAAAAGAAAAAAAATCGTTTTTTAAAACTCTGTTGATCGCATCTACCTCTTTACTTTACGTACTATTCGCAGGTTTTAAGTTTGCCGAACATACCTATTACATTATTCCTTTAGTCCCATTCATGGCCTTAGGTGCGGCTTACGGGCTTACTTATCTTAACTCCTCCAGAGTAAGCGTCTTTATACTCTGTCTTATCGTTACAGAATCTTTTTCTAATCAGGTTTCTGATGTCTATTTTGCTAAACCGAAGAGTGAATTTCTAACGCTAGAAGAGTATGTAGATAATCATTTATCCTCAGAGACATTGGTAGCTACCAATAGTGGTATGAATACGAACATGCTCTACTTTTCTCATAGAAAAGGATGGGCTCTGAACAACTCTGATTTCGGTAACGCTCAATACATGCGCATCATTGGAGAAGATGATTGTGAATATGTTCTTATGGTATAAAAAAAATGGAACTCTAGACGAAATACAGCCTGAATTCCAGGTGATTTCAGAAAACGAGAATTTCTATATTCTCCGATTGGTGAACTAAAACGCTAGAATATACTCTGCTCCTTTTCTGCAGTAGCTTCTTTCCAGTTCTGCACTGGGAAAGCATACATCTGAAGTAACACTTCTCTAGCCATTTTTTGGAACCCTTCTCTTGGTAATTTCAACTTCTTCCTGACCACCACTAACTTTAACACCGCTTGAGTCATATATCTCCTGAAAGCTATTCGCTGTATTGGATTATATTCATTACTAAACTCTCTGCCACCATGTAATAAATCATAAGCCATAAAATTAGTAGGCCATAATTTAAAATGCTTGTGCATTTCTTGATCTATGTGAGCTGCTAGTTCCTTGATCTTATCGTTTTTATTATCGATTTTCTTTAGATCATGAATTTTTTCGGTAATAGGCGGACAAACCGTAATATTAACTTTCCCTTTATGTCCTTTTAATCCTACTGTCATAGATTTATAGTCTTCTAATGGATGCTTTTCATAGCTTCCATTTACACGCTTAGACATAATCTCTGCGGCTTTCATGACATCGCATGGATCATTCTCATAAGAAACCACCATGGGTCTTATGTTCAACTTTAGTAGACTTTTTTCTATAGACTCGTCTCCACTTAAGGTTAACATTTTAAGTAGGCCGCTGGCTGTTCTGTCATCTCCATCTTTACTACGCCCCTCTTTATGTGCTATCCAAATAGATGTATTATCTGCCTCTATCGTCTTTCTTATATAATTAGATAAACGTTGACTAGCCGGGAGTAGATCTCTAGGATTAATATCCCTGTTCACTATGAAATTCTTATTTACCCTTACTATATCACTAATAATAGAGTTTTTGAGGAGATTACTTCCGATGGCTATCTGTGTAGTATTGTACCCTTTTTCTAAGAGGCTCACATTTAAGAGTGCGCTATCCAAAATAATATCTCGATGATTTGAGAGAAAAAGATAAGCATTGTCTTTTTCTAATTCATTCATATTAGTGAACGTTAGGCCTGAAGTAGTTTTCTGCGCTACTTCTTTAAAACAGGGACCAGAGATTTCTTCTTGAAATTGCTTTACCGTCTTAATCTCACTCATCATCTCCAAAATATCTACTCTGGAAAGAGAAGGATAGATAAAATCCATTACATCATAAAGCAGAGGTTCCTCCAGTATTCGTTGGATAGCAGCCTCCACCTCATCATCCCTAAACGGTCTTATATCTTCGAAATCGTGTATATCCATGCATTAACGAAGATAGTAATAACTTCATAAGTACGCTGAGTTCATTAGAGGATTAGTTAATTTTGCGCTGCAATAATTAGCTCAATCTATTTTGACTTTCGAAGAACTAAAAATAACGCGACAATTCCTGAATGCCCTAGAAGATCTGGGTATAGAGGAACCGACTGAAATCCAAAAGCTATCTATCCCCAGAGTTAGCTCTGGACAAGACATGATAGGCATAGCTCCAAACTGGAACAGGAAAAACAGCTGCTTTCGTAAAAACTCTGCTCCAAAAAATAAAATATGCCGCAGGTGACGCTCCCCGTTTACTCATCCTAGCGCCTACTAAAGAATTAATAGTTCAGCTTGTTTACCAATGTGCTGAATTGGCAGAGTACACAGATATTAGAGTCTTGGGATTATACGGAGGAATTGGACCTAAAACCCAGATAGAAGAGATAGAAAAAGGAGTGGATATCATCATAGCTACTCCTGGTAGATTAATGGAGATTTACCTGAAAGGAAAATTAAATGTCAAGAAAATCAAACACCTAGTCCTAGACGAAGCAGATAGAATGATGGATATGGGATTCTTGCACCAAATATTAAGAATACTAGAGATTATCCCAAGAAAACGTCAGAACTTATTGTTTTCGGCCACTTTTCCTGCTAAAGTAAAAGAGCTAAGTGATGACTTTCTTGAGTTTCCTCAATACATAGAAGCGGAACCTCAGGCTACCACAGCATTTACTATTAGCCAGTATTACTATGAGTCTATAAACTTTAAAACCAAACTAAATCTGCTTCTTCATTTACTGCAGGATGAGTCTCTGGATAGAGTTATAGTGTTTTGCAAAACCAAGGAATACGCTAATAATGTATCCCGATTTTTAGATAGGAAAGAAGTAGGTAGTGTGAGAGTAATCCATAGTAACAAGGGTCAAAACACTAGAATTAACGCCTTTAAGGAATTTAGATCTGGCGAAATCAGAGTTCTGGTAGCCACAGATGTAGCGGCCAGAGGTATAGATGTTTCTAAGGTGAGTCATGTAATTAACTTCTCTGTTCCTAGAAATTACTTCGATTATGTGCACAGAGTAGGCAGAACGGGAAGAGCTAAAAATGAAGGAGTAGCCTTTACGCTATTAGATGGTTCAGAAAGGTATCATTTAAGACAAATAGAGCACCTGATTAAAAAAGATATAGAGGAATTAAAACTTCCTGAATCTCTAGTCATAGAGCCTACTCCAGCAGAAGAGAAGAAGGAAATCCTCATGGAATTAGACTCTATAAAGAAGAAAAAAGACCCTAAACAGGTGAAGATAAAACGAGCGTAAAAAGAATTCTGATAAGAAAAAATATCAGAAAAAGCACAAGAAGAAAAAGAAGGGGATAAATTTTTAGGTGGTCCCTAGCGCACTCGACAAAGCTAACATCCTTCAATTTGAATTTCATGAAATTAAGTGTTTCCGTTCTATTCGTTCTTTTCAGTTTTACATTGCAAAGCCAAAACTCGCTTAAAACTACTCTCAAATTTCCTGGCGGTGAGGGAGTTGAAAAATTCGAAAAAGTAGAAATAGGGGTCAACTTTCCTCCAGAAATAAAAAACCAAGTGGACGCTTTTTTAGGTGATTCTACAATCGGACTGAACCCTTATGATTCATGGGCTATAGACTTAACTGCTGAATGGATCTCTCCCTCTGGAAAAACTCAAAAATTATGGATTCTTCTATCAAGATTACAGAAGAAAAACGGATAAGAAGTGGTCTCCAATTCAAACAGAAAACAACTGGTTACTCAGATGGAGTCCAGATGAAGTAGGTGTATGGACCATAAAAACCACCTTAAATGCCAATGGAAAAAGCTGGGTTAGCTCTCTACTGACTTTCTCCTGTATTGAAGGAGATTCTAAAGGATACCTTACCGTTAATCCATCTAAACCTAACGGAAATAAAATGCTTTACCTCGCAGAGTCTGATGAACCATTCTTCGCGCTGGGACATAACATAGCCCATGGAGGTCATGGATACGTAAAACCTGTTTATGCTGACTACCAAAAACAATGGTTAACAGAATTAGCTGAATCTAAAGGGAACTTTTGGCGATTTGAATTCGGAATGAATAACTACCTGCCCAGCGGTTATAACTGTAAAAACTATACGGAGAAGCTAGCTCCATTCTGCGACTTGGATGACATTGTCGATTTATCAGATAGGTTAGATCTTCAGTTTATAGCCTTTAGACACCATGTAGAGATGCAGACTGGTCAGTCGTGGGAGAAAGTGAGATGGGATAAAAACGGATACGTTCAGCAGTTAAAACTGCCAAAAAGGATAGATTACTTCACCTCTCCAGAAGCACTGAAATGGCAGAAGAATGAACTGAGGTATATCATGGCTAGATGGGGCTACTCTAAGTCGTTTAATTTCTTTGGGTACTCCGAATTAGAAGGATGGGTGGGCCCGCTTTCGAGAGAAGAGGAAATCTCGGAAATAGAAGCTTTAGCCATCTTTAATAAATGGTTCTCTGACCAAAGAAGCTACATAGAAAATGAACTAGAAATGGACAGAATGCTTTTCGCCAATACCTTTAGCTTGTCTAGACTAAGTGAGCAATCTAGAAAGATGTCTCCTGAACTAAGAGGCCTATACGACACTTTTCTATCCTCAGATATCGTAGGATATCATAGTTACGGAAGAGCTAAAAACACCAACTTAAGGACTGTTCCTAAATACGCTAAGTATTTTAAAGAACACTGGGACAAACCTACGATTCTAGAAGAGGTAGGACTTAATCTTCCGCACATGTACTGTGCTACAGATAATAATTTTATTACCACTATTTGGTCTTCTTCGTTTTACGGTGATTTTGGCTGCGGCATGCATTACTGGTGGGACCGTGGTATTCACTATAATAATTTCCAAAAGCTTTATGAACCTCTGTCTAATTTCATGGCACGCATAGATTACACCAAACCATTCGAAAATTATAATGACTATGATAAATCTATAAAAAAATCTAAAATAGCTTACTATTCCACTGTTTTTCCTGAGTCGAATGAAGTCTATGGCTACCTCACAGACCCTTCTCATTTCTGGTTAAACATGACTGCAGAAAATGAAAATCTAGACCAATACCTAAATGATGGAGCTATGA
Organism: Flavobacteriales bacterium UBA4466; assembly: GCA_905182895.1. Classification (GTDB taxonomy): domain Bacteria; phylum Bacteroidota; class Bacteroidia; order Flavobacteriales_D; family Sanyastnellaceae; genus ASP10-05a. Next base: position 37,428 of record CAJJDD010000001.1, on the reverse strand, counting down.
AAAACCCCTGCATTATGACTGATGGTCATGAGCTGGGAAAACCATTAGTTAATGAGAATGCAGGAAATGCCGAGAATGAAAAAGATGCTTACACCTATAAAGCGAGAGTAACTCCTATGACTGCCGATAACTATGGCTCTGAAACTATAAAAGTAGAAGGACTAGAAAGAACTGGATTATTTGGAAAAAAGAAGAGCTACATAATCGAATACTATAACCCTAGGGATCCTTTACTTGAGGTCCTGAAAACAGAAACAATAGAAGCCAAAAGAAATGGAAGTCTAAAACTGACCTTAGACAAATCAAACTGGCCAGCAGCAGCTTTCTATGTTAAGGGAGAATAATTTAAACTCTCTTCTTTTCGTCTATATTTTCAACGATCACTATGCGGTCTTCTTCTAATTCCATAAAACCGAATTCATAATTAAAGAAATAAACATTTCCCTGCTTGGTGGTATAAGAACTGGTGTAGAAATCAAATCTAAAGCCCGAATCGGTAAGTTGACTTCTGTGCACATTGCACGCTCTTTTTTCAGGGTAACGCGCTTTTAAATCTTTTAGAATAAGCCTATTCTTTCTTAGATAGTTATTTATTCTTCGAACGATTCCTGCTTTCTCAATATTCAGAGTATTGTTAAATGCATTTCTGCAACTTACATCACAGAATTTTTTATCTCTTCTTCCGTTGAGTTTACCTCCACATTCTTGGCAGCTTGTCTCTTCTCTTTTAGGCATTTTCTGAATTAGATTTGCACTGCAATGTAAAAATTCTCTATCTAAACCTACTTTTTTTGCTGCACGAGATATTCACATACTCAGCTATGAATACTCCGCCTAGATTTTTTTCTGCTAAAGGAAATTAATTAAAATTGACTTTTAAACTCGCGTAAATGTTAAAGCCTGCCATTGGATTATAAATTTTCCCAGTGGCGTTTAATCGATAGAATGACGTGTAAGTCTGGTCTAATAAATTATTAGCGCCTAACTCCACGGCATATCTCCATAGCTTCTTTTTATTAAATGCATAACCAGCCTTAGCATTCAGTAAAAGGTAATCTGTTTCAGAATTATAGTCTTCTCCCAAAGTGGTGGTGATTTCACTCACATACCTTCCGTTTAAATCTAGACTTAGACCTTTACGCTTCCACTGAGCCCCGAAACCTGCTACATAATCAGGAATTCCTGCTATGTTTAACTTCGTGCTCCCCGTATCATTCTTAAGTGCGTAATCGTTATAGGTGAATGTAGCATAGACTTTCACAGCGCTAAAACCAAAACTTTCTGAATAACTCACTTGTCCTTCTAACCCTAGCTGGCTGCTCTCTCCTGAATTTTCGTAGAAAGTAATCACTTCTTCATTTTCTCTCTCAGTAATGGTATTGGTAACACGTGCTGAATAACCCGACACCAACCAGTCAAACTCACCCTTCCCTGTTGATTTTCTTCCTTTAAATGAAAGTTCCAAATTATCTGAAGTTTCTGCGTCTAGGGTGTTACTGAATAATCCAGAATCTGTATCTACCCATTCAAAAATGCTAGGGTAACCAACTCCCTGAGCGTAGGAAAGACTCGTATTTACAGTGGAGGTAAGCTTATAATTTACTCCTACCCTTGGTAAAACCTTCGTGTTTCCCTTGATGCTGTAATCTAAATTAGCATCATTACTTGGGTTTATGCCTGAATTATCTAGGTTATAGATATTATAACCCAACTGACCATTGGCAGTCAGTTTATCATTCAGTATATACTCAGCCGATGCGAATATTAATCCTTCAGTAACTACTGTAGAATTATCATATTTAAGTGTTCCTTTTTCCCCTAGCACATTATTGAATTCCTCTATTTGATTAGAGAAGTTTTGCCATTGGGCTCCTAACTTAAACTTCCAATTATATGAGACTAGGTCTAGGCATAAAGGCAAACTCGGTTCTCCCTCCTAGCTCTCTTGACGTTTCATCTTTTAACCCTTGAAACCCTGGGAATGTTCCATAAGGATTTAGCTTGTCAGAGAAATGCCCAAATATCCATGTATCATTCCATAGCTTCTCACTTATGTCAGCCCTCTGATGAACTCCGATATAAGCTCTTTTTCTGGCTACATGCGCATTATAGCCTACACTATTAGGATTAGCACTTGTAGGGTCTTCTTCCACATCATCTAAAGTTATGTGCCCTGGGAGCTCCCAGTAACCCTCATAAAGCATTCCTAGAATGTCATACTTGAGTCTGTTGTTTACCTCGTAGTCAGCCGTAAATGTGAGTTGTTTTTTATCGTTGGCTTCTTGCGTTCTATACCCATCATTATTGGAGTAAACCCCACTTATTCTAGCTGAGAATTTTTTTAAAGCAAATCCCGCACTGAAATGAGTTCTCATTAGCAGTTCTGCTATGCCTGCACCAAAAGTTAATTCCGCACTGGCTGCTAATGGTTTATATACAGATTTTAACTTAGTAGAGATTACTCCACCTGTTCCTGTCATTTCATAACTCCCAGAGGGTCCTTTATAGATAGTCATAGACTGAATGTCTGCCGGCTCTATTAACTCTAATGCCGATGAGCCATCAGAAGATGTGATGGGAAAGCCGTTCACTTTCATTCGTACATTTCTTACTCCGAATGGAGAACGCGCTATGGTTCCTCTTAAGCTCAGTCTTCTGCTTCCGTTATATCCTCGGCTATCCATTTTCACTCCCGGAATTTGATTTAGGGCATCTTGGACAGAGAAATTATTGGTGCTTTCTAGCTCTGCAGCGCCTATCTCAGATACAGGATAAACACTCGAGCCTAATGGGTTTTGCATAAATCCTCTCTCTTGAATGACAGCTATGCTTAAAGGTATTACAAGCTCTCTCTTAAGTGTGTCTGAGGTTTCTGCTAAATTTTTAATAGGAAAATAATAGTTAGACTCTTTATTATTTAAAATGGACGCCATAGAAAAGGCCCCTTCATCTATATTAGATACTTCACCTTCTAATATGAGAGGTCCCTGAGCTAATGCGGTTCCTGAAAAAACCACTAAAAAAAAGAAGCAAAGCCAACCGCATCGATGCAAAGATATTCTTTAAAATCATATTTTATTGAATTATAAATGTTCTAGAGATACTTCCTAAATTTCCATTTACCACTACATAATAGCTTCCTGAGTTAAGTGCACCGCTTTTAATTTCAAACTTTGTAGAAGAAATAGATCCTTCTAAAACTTTCTTCCCATCATAACTAATCACCTCATAAGATCCGCCTAATAAATGCTCACTTACTTGAAAATTCACATCCCCAGCAGAAGGATTTGGATAGATGTTTAATGTCTGAGTCATAGCACGCTCACTCACAGAGATAAACGCTTCATTTTTATACTCATAAATTTTATTTGGGCCACTCCCTGGATATGAATTTCCGTTTACTGCGATATAAATAGCTCCATTACTAGGGTCCATACAGATGTCTCTCACTCTTCCCTTATTAGCTAAAATAATATCTTCATTGTCATCGAACTCGACAGCAGTTCCATCATCATTTAAATGAAGAATAAATAATCCTCTATCACTCTGCCCACTAAATCCCTTCATCACAGCCATAAGCAGCGTGTTATCAAACTCAGGAATAGATGGATGGTTATAATAGATTAAATCATTCACAGCCATACACGGTCTCCATTCTATAAGAGGCTCAGTAAAACCTGCCGCTTCACAGTCTGATGGCTCTCCAGCAGACCCAGGGTAATTATCACAGAAACCCTCTACATCAGGCCATCCATAGTTCAAACCCGGCTCTATTAGGTTAAGCTCATCTTGTGCAGACTGACCGTGCTCAGAGCTATAGACCTTTCCATCTGGAGCTTGAGTTAATCCCTGTGCATTTCTATGACCGTATGACCAAACATAACTTGTAGGGTCTGGATTATCCGCAGGGACGGAACCGTCAAGATTAATTCTTAATGTTTTCCCTCCAGTACTATTCATGTTTTGTGAAGAAGAACCTCCATCTCCTCCATCACCGACAGTCATCATAAGTTTTCCATCCTGTGTCACTATTACTCTAGAACCAGAGTGAATACCTCCAGCATGCAGATCATCTAGTATAACTACTGGATTTACCAGCTCAGTGCCATTCCAATCGAATGAAACTAAGTTCTCCGAATAACTAAACCCTGACTGACTGGCATAAACTACATACACCAAAGGTGTATTCATGAAGTCTGGGTGTAAACACATCCCTAGCATTCCTGGCTCTCCTCCGCTATAATCTACTTCATTAGTGTAATCTAGTATTTCTGTAGTAGTCCCAGAAGTAGGTTCTATTCTTAGAATTTTTCCTCTTCTTTCAGTAGCCCAGATATGACCATCTGGACCCCAAACTATCTCCCATGGAACTTGAACTCCAACAGCTACTTCGCGCTCTGTGAGTGTTGTACTTCCAACAGTAATGTTCTGAGCGCTGCAATAGCTCACTGAAAGTAATAAGCCAGTGATAAGTGTGTATTGAATAAATTTCATTTTTTGTTGCGGTTTTATCTTGGTGCCGAAGTTAATACACAAAACCCAGCCCAATCCCCCAGCCCAAGACATCCCCTTGCCGCACCAAATATTCAGTTTGTTCATGATCAGACTGTTAGGCTAATGAATAAAGGATTTGATGATTAAAACCTTAGGCTCTGTGGGTGGAGCTATAAATGGCTACTTTTTTTTCTTGATAACCCTCTTTTTCTGAAGCATCAAACTCTAAGGTTATATCTATACTTTCTCCAGCAGGAATGAAGTCACTCACTAAACTAGGCACTGTGCACCCACATGAGCTGACAATACTATCCAACTGAATATCCATATCGGTAGAGTTAGTTAACGTATAAATACTCGAAATCAATTCTCCCTCCCTAATATCTCCTAACTCTATAACAGCTTCACTTTCTTTTAACTCCGTTTCCTTAAATGTAACTGACCTTATTTCTATTTTACGCTCTAACCTAGCTCCTCTGCTATAAATAGATTCTTTTTCATCTTCTAGGGCATCACTTACACCCTTCGCTGCAGCTTGCTCGCCAAAAGGATTTTCTACGATAATAAGCTCTGCACCATTAAAAGCTTTCTGCTTCAAATAGGGTCTAAATACTCCTCCTTCATATTCGTTTAAATAATTGACTAAACTATTTATCCTTCTCCGAGATAGCTTCTCATTATAATCAGACTTGGCTCTTGGACTAGCATAGCCTTTAACTTCTAACTCAACGCTTTTTCCTGTGGCCAACTCTTTGAGCAGTAGCTTCGAGAAGAGTGCTAAATCGGAAACTCCTTTTTCTACCAATAATTCAAAGAAGTCTTCTACATCCAGTTCTGCATCTAATTTGGATTCTCCTCTGGTTCCTCTAGAGTTTTCTTTCTTATAAGCAGGTATGAGCTCTAAGTATTCTTGGTAAGTAGTCAAATAATTAAACTCTGTCTCTATGAGCTTGGTTCGAGGATTCGGTTCGTCATTATGAAAAAACAAAGTCACTGGAAGGTGTTTATTCAGTTCCTCTAAATCTTTATAGCTTTTTCTTCCTACTTCCAAAGAGTCTGGATATTCGAAGGCATAAATCTTACTGCAGCAAGTAGAGTTTAACAGGTTTTCACCAGAGACTCTATTGCTTGAAAACCATCCTTTCTTATCCTCTGTGTTATAGGTATAATACAAATCATGATATGAGGAATTGATGGGTTTTCCTGGGTTGGTGACTTCTTTCCATTGCGCCAGCCAACCTTCTGAAAAGACAATGTCAAAACCTCCAAAACCATTATGCCAGTTAGAACTAAAGAATAACTTTTCTCCATCATAAAAAGGAGAAACCTCTTCTCCTGGAGTGTTTATGGTTTTTCCGAGGTTTATACCTTTAGACCATGTATCTCCAGACCTCTCAGAATACCAGATATCTCTGCTTCCTTGTCCGCCTTCTGCATTAGAAACGAAGAATAAAAACTCTTTCCCATTTCTTTGCGTGTAATGCGGCATAGAAACACTCTCAGAACTAGCGAAAAAGGAAAGTTCAGAAATAGACGAAATCACATTAGCCTCAAACTGTCCTTCATAAATAGCACATGTATCTCCCGAACAAACACTAAAAAACACTTCTGCGCCTTTTCCAAATGTAAGATTAGCCACATCCAACTCAGCATTTATGCCAAGCACGACTATCGAGTTCTTTTCGCCTAGCAGAGAATCAGTAATCATTACTTCTTTTAACTCTAGAAAATCTCCCAACTCTGAATAACTCGAAAAATAAAGTGTAGAATCTCTCATTACAGGAGAAAGCTGAAGTTCACCTTCATTTATTACAGACGGAACGTCTTCTAACCTAGAGTCTAGAACTGCATTCTTAGTATTCAACGCGAATGTGGCAGTTTTCACCCATTGCGCAGCTAAATCATAAAAAGAAGCATCGACATCCTTCTTTCTCTTCCTCTTAAACTTCTTGAAGTTTCTTACAGCTTCTTTATATTTTCCATTCATATAAAGCATTTCACCCAGCTTAAACTGCCCCAGCGGAAAGAGCTTTCCTTTGTCTTTAGAGAATACTTTACCGTACTGATGTTCTGCTAAGTGATATTTCTTGGTCAGTCTTAAACTCTCTGCATACCTTACGTTCAGATCAAAAACGGTGGAGTCCAACTCCATACATTTCCCAAAATAATAATTAGACGAAAAGTAGTCTTCGTTTTCCAGCGCACCATTACCGGCTTCGAAGTATTCATTCCACGATTGAGCGCCTGCATACTTTACAGATAATAGGACTATAAACAGTAAAAATATCCTCATGTAAATGTTCTTTCTACTTGTAATAACTCGAAATATATGAAAAGGTACTAAGAGTGTGAGATAAATACTAAATTGAGCTTTAGGTAAAGAGGCTATAAAACCTACTTTTACGCTTTGCAATATGATGTAACAAATGAAAAACTGGTTTTATATTATCTTCTCTATTGTGCTCACTACCTCAGCTTTAAGCAGTTGCAGTGATGGTTATAAAACCAACGCTCATAGCGACTTAATAGTTCAGAGACTCACCTGTAGCGCTGAGGAAAATAAAGGAGATTTATTCCAATGTCATGAAAAATCGTTCTTCAATGGTCTTCAAAGATCTGCCGATTATTCTCATACAGGTAACTACTCTTGCAAAACTAATAAGTCAGCTCCTTATGCCTTTACAGTCGAATTCAGAAACGTAAAGAAAGGAGAACTCATCCATGCTGAGATATGGTTTAAATCAGCTAAACCTTCGAAAGTTGGTAACGTGATTATTTCTGATAATAAAACAGTCCAATATGACTCTAATTGCTTCACAGCCAAAACTGAAGGAGAATGGACTCTTATGACCAATACGTTTAAAGCTATAAAAGATTATGATGTAGTTAAGGTGTATGGACTTAACTCTACGAATTCGGACATCTATTTCGATGATGCCTCTATCGTTAGAATGTCATCTACTCCTAAACCTCCTGTTACAGACTCCACACTTAGAATATATATTCCACCGCATCAATTTTCTTTGCTCGATAGCTTTTTAACTGAGGGAAGAAAAGAAATGATTCTCAGAAAAGAATTCAAGAAGTATGTAAAAGGATTCATTCTGCAGAAAGGAGATTCTACTCCTGTTAAGTTAAGACTTAAAGGAGATTGGACTGATCATTTGAAAACGGATAAATATTCTCTTAGAATTAAAACTTCAGGAAACAATGCATATAATGGACTTAAGTCTTTCTCTATACAAAACCCAGAGACCAGAGGGATGATGCTAGAATGGTATATTCATCAAATATGCGCTGAAGAAGATTTACTTACTACTAGGTATGATTTTGTCAATGTAGAAATAAATGGCGAAATAAAAGGAGCTTATGCTTTAGAAGAACACTTCGATAAACAATTACTAGAGGCTAGAAATAGGCGAGAAGGACCTATCGTGAAATTAGATGAGGAGGGTTTGTGGCAACTCAACTATGACTTAGAAACTAAACCCAGAAAAGTGCTTTCTCCTGCATTTATGTCAAGTACAATACTTCCTTTTAAGAAAAACAGAACTCACAAAAGCGCTACGCTTCATGAACAGTTTTTAGTAGCTCAGAGTAACTTAAACAAGTATAAAAATCTCGAAAGCGACCCAAACAACTATGTCAATCTAGAAGCTTTCGCTAAGTACATCGCTATTCTGGATTTAGGAAACGTAGACCACGCTCAAGCATGGCATAACCAGCGCCAGTATTACAACCCTGTTACCGCTAAGCTAGAACCTATTCTGTATGATTGTTTCCAGGATAAACAACATATAACAGGAAGAAGACTGTTCTACCTAGTAGACGAAGTTCTGACAGAGAGGAGACCGACCAATCTAAATCTAGCTCTTCTCCGTGATGTTAACTTCAGAGATTTCTATTTGTCTTATATACAAAAGCTAGGTTCCGTAGATTATATTTAAAATTTCAATGAAAACAATGCAGCTAAAATTCAATCCAACTTAGACTTGCTAGCGTATGAATACCCTTTCTATCAAGCTCAAGTAGACTTGGATTTTTTCGAGAAAAGTGCCTCGTGCTATGGAGTCTGAGAAAGATTCTCTTTTGACGTTCATGAAAGATTTTAAGGAAGTAACATTCGTGAAAGATGTGTGGCAAAAATTTCCAGACACCCTAGATTATTTCCGTCCTGCTATAGCGTTAAAAGCGCATTTAGAAAATGAGGAAGGCGGAATGAAGAAAATTTCGTTAAGAAACTTTCATCAGTCTGATATTTCTGTAAAAGCGTATAGCACAGATTCTCTTCCAGACCAACTTATTCTCTTAGATTCTTCGGTTGATTTTACTGGATTCACTTCAGATTATGAGACCAAACACCTCTTCCTCCCCTCAGATGTGAAATATGTTTATTATGTCCCTAAGAACCTAGGAGGAAAGTTAATTAGGGAGAAGATCTCTAAATGGCCTCTACCAGATAATATAGACGTAAGAGGAGACTTCTCTTCTGTCTTAAATCAGTATAAAAAGAAAGGTATTATAACAATCCCTAAGGGCACTTATTCTTTCACTAAAAATGTAGTGGCTACCGATGCTGAAAAGCTGATAATAGAAGCAGGATCTTCTATAGACCTCACAAATACTGCTGGGTTTATAAGTTATATCCCAGTAGAAATTAAAGGAACACCAGAAAACCCTGTTCACATTTTCTCTTCAGACAGCACCGGCTCGGGCTTTAATGTATTCTCTGAACACGGACATTCTATTCTGGAAAACACGCACTTTACTGGACTAAACTCCATGAATAAGAATCACTGGATTTTAACTGGTGCGGTTACTCTATATGGCGGCTCTGTGGCCATAGCCAACTGCTCTTTTAATGATAATCAATGTGAAGATGGATTGAACATTATTCGATCTAAGTTCACTATGACTGAAAGCACGGTGAGCAACACACTCTCAGATGGTTTTGATGCCGATTTCTGCACAGGTGTATTGTCTAATTCTGTTATAACCTTAACCAAAAATGACGCCCTAGACTTCTCTGGAAGTCAGATAGAAATAATAGGCTGTGAAATATCTAAAGCAGGAGATAAAGGAATCTCTGGTGGAGAAAACTCTCAACTTAAAATTTCTAACACCAGCATAAACGGAGCTGTAATAGGAATAGCTTCTAAGGATTACTCTCAATTAGAAGTTACTGATGTGCGTTTAAAAAACTGTGATTATACATACGCAGCGTTTAGAAAAAAACCAGAATATGGACCAGCCAGTATTACCGTAACTCCTTCTTCTGAACAGGTGAAAGGCAGAATGTTATTGGATTTAGATTCTAAGATTACTATTGGTTCGAAAGTTTCTGTGGGTAAAGAAAAGCTCGATATAGAAAGTCTTTATTCAAACCAATAAGCTTCTAAACACTAATTGATTTTAAACTCTGTCCTTCTGTTGGCTGCCCTTCCATAATCTGTCTTATTAGAATCTATTGGAGCTGTTTCTCCATACCCTTTAGCAGAAACCCTATCTGCTACTATACCTGAATCTACTACGAATTTAGCTACAGATTCTGCTCTGCTTTTAGACAGAAGTACGTTGTCTGTATCTGAACCTATATTATCTGTATGGCCTCCTATTTCTATTCGTAAATCAGGATTCAAATTCATAAATGAAACTAGCCTTCCCAACTCTATTTTAGAAGACTCTTTAAGCTCATAGCTATCCGTGTCAAAGAATACATTTTGTAACACTACAGAATTTCCCGTGGTGATCTTTTTCAATGGCACGTTTAGTTCGTAAGGCTCTGCTATTCCCTTAGTCTTTAACTTGAAGTTTTCTGAATGAAACATATATCCTTCTCTGCTTACACTTACCATATATTCTTTACCTACAGGAAGCGGAATTAAGAATTCTCCAGATTTATCGCTTGTCCCTACCGCTACAGAAGCTCCTGTTTCTAAATCTACGAGTTCGAACGAAGCGTCGAGCGGCCTAAAGTTTTTAGCATCATAGATTAACCCTTCAGCATAAGTTACTGGCTGTGGTTTTACCTTTTCGGGAAGCTCGAAATGATATAAATCTAAATCACCAAATCCTCCTGGTCTATCACTAGCAAAAACAGCTAGACTACCACTCGAAGAAACCAATAAACTATTTTCATCTCCTGCCGTATTAATCGGATAACCAAGATTTACTGGCTCTCCCCAACTTCCGTCTGGATGTTTTCTAGACATGAATAAATCCAATCCACCCATTCCAGGATGTCCGTCTGAAGCGAAGTATAACGTCTGTCCATCGGGATGTATAAAAACAGACTCTTCTACCTCTGGTGTATTTACCAACCCTGGAATTTTAGCTGGCTTAGACCATGTACCATTATCACTAAGCTCCGCAGACCAAATATCTTGATGGGAAATCCCTTGCCCTGAACGCTTTCCTCTTACGAAATAGAGCGTTTTTCCATCTGCAGAAAATGAGGGCTGAGACTCCCAAACCCCTGAGTTTATCACCCCTCCTAAATTCATGGCACTCAGTCCAATTTTTTCCTTCCTTATAGGCATAAAACAAATCACAGGAGCCATAACCTGTTCTCCCTGCTCCATAATCATCAAAGAGCTGACATGCTGTAAAAAAAAGTATTCTGCCATTAGCAGAATAACTCGGAGCCCCTTCATTCATTAATGTATTTACTACACGCAGATTCTTCGCGTTTCCCCATTGGTCATTCTCCTTATTACTCACATAAAAATCTTCATGAACCCCATTAAAAGCATTGGCATTTTCGATCCTACGGGTAAACAATAGTTCATCCTCATCTAATGTGAGCGTAGGGTAATATTCTGGGAATTTCGTGTTAATAGAAGGTCCGAAGTTAATAGGCTCGAACGGAACCGGATTTTTCAACGCCTCTCTGAGCAAAAGAACAATTCCTTAATGACCTAGCAGCTCTTCCTGACATCGGAGATGCCGGTGGATTAGACCTCTGGTACAAAGTGAAATTATAAATGGCTGCCTCATAATCAGATTCACTCATATTTATCTCTCCCAAGTAAAAGTAAGCAGCCATAAACTTTCTAGGCTCTATAGATATAGCCTTTTCTAATTGCTTTCTAGCACTCTTTAAATCATTAGTCTCTAGGTATAACTCGGAAAGTACGATGTACGCATCTGTGAAGTTTTCATCTCTTTGGATGGCTTGCTTGAATAAACCTTCTGCTTTTTTGTGCTCTCTTGAAGTAAGCGCTGCTGTAGCCTGTTCAAACAGCTTTATGGCTTTTTTATTCTCTGTAGAATAATCTGTATTCCTTCCTTGAGCTGAAGCAGAGAAGCTTATAAACAAGGCTACCAAAACTATAAATAGGTTCTTCATCGAGTGATATTTCTTATTGATAAAACGGGTCTTCTGCAGGAATGTTTACAAATTCCTCACCAAAGATTTCTGTGTGATATAAAATTCGAAGTTTTTAGGCGTTGCAACGCGAAAATTAATTCTATTTGTACTACTTCTACTGTGAATAAAGATGACGAGAATAGGACTTATTTCTGATACCCATAGCCATATAGATGAGCGTATACTTCATTACTTCGATGAAGTAGACGAAATATGGCATGCTGGTGATATAGGCTCTATGGAAGTCCTAGAAAAGCTAGAAGCCCATAAACCCACTAGGGCCGTTTATGGTAATATAGATAACGCTCAAATAAGAAGTGCCACCGAGCACATTCACAGAATTTCTGTAGAAGGAATGAATTTTTGGATGATTCACATAGGTGGAAAACCGGGGAAATATTCCAAAGGAATTCACGAGAGCCTGGTAGCTGAAAGACCTGATGTATTTATCTGTGGCCACAGCCATATATGCAAAGTTCAACAAGACGCTAGATATGATATGCTTTATATTAATCCAGGAGCGGCAGGAGTTCAAGGATTTCATAAGGTGAGAACAATGCTGCGCTTCTGTGTTCATGCAGGGAAAATGAGTGACCTAGAGGTGATCGAACTTGGGCTTAGAGGAACAGAACTGTAATCCAAAATCAGCTAAACAAGGAAGTACAAGAGGCTGCAGCTGACTAATCCTCTTCTTTTAAACAAGAAAAAACTATTTCAATAGTCAGTCACCATTTTTTCGAGCTCGGAGAGCAAGCCTGATATTTTTCTATCCTTTTGACGAATTGATTTTACCTCAGACATTTCATCTATGAATGGCCCTTGGAACATAACCGCATCAGCCCTTAAAGAGCTTATTCTAGAGTATAGATTAGAAATCTGATAAAACTCATTATCTAACTGACGTATTTTTGCTTCATTTTATTGATGGCCGTCATACTTTCTCTTGGGTCAGTTCTACTTGTAATGTCTCTTTTATGATCGTCATAGAGGACTTTTAGAGAATCGAAATCTGACTCTAACTCATTCATCTTCTCGGATAACCGAACCTCAAAATCCAACATAGCTAACGCCTTTATTTTGTGAGCTGCGCAAATAGAATCAAAAACCGCATCTGTTACAATCAAGTTACTCAAGTCTAGATTATTACTTTCCTCCTGGGCTTGAAGTGCTGCTATAAGGACCTTATAATTTGATAGTTGAGAACCTAGTTTAGTTAATGGTTTGTGAGCTTGCTCTGTTCTAAAATATTTAATAGCGTCTAATCTCTCTTGGGAACTCTCAGATACTCGTTTGGAGGCTAGACTCAATGTTTTCTGCATTCTTCTTCAATAATGGGTAAGGTTGGGCATCCTTATTTCGCGTGAGCATTATAGACACCATTAAAAAGAAACACATCAGACTCACTTATTCCAGCAGAGCTCTATCATTTGATCATCCAGAACAGACTCATACTGCTGAAAGTGTGCTATTCCATTGGTCAAAAGGAACTCTACCGCAGGAAATCAGAAGTAGCGTGCATAAGGAAACTAATAGAGTAACTCTCATCTTAATCTGATCTAGGGATTTCACGAGTTCTTCATCCTTCTTTATCGCCCTATTCGCTAAAAACACAAAAGGCAGTGCCGCTACAGGCGCAACATAACCCAACCAATACCCAGTCAGCTCGGCTCCTTCAGGCTTATTATACTCTATGACCGCCATGGAAATAACTAATCAGCGCAGCTAACAGCAAATAAATTACTCTTCCTAATGAAAGCTGTTTTTGTCTGTTCTTTAAACTGTGAGAGCATGAACACAGTCAGGGCTAAGGAGATAGGGGCCTAAGACCATAAGCCCAATTCCCCATTCACTCGATTCCACCGAGCCATCTGAGCCTAATAGATTTTTAATGTTTAATGAATAGCTTAAATCTCCCAGTGTCATAAAAGCAGATAGGAAAGAAAAACAATAGACACAATGAAACCGCGGCTAAGATTAAGTATACGGTTTGGATTCTTTGTAGCATAACTTCTTTTTTTCTACAAAGATAATTTTCCATTAGAAATCAGAGTACATTATTATTAACCATTTAATGCTTAGCAATGAAAAAAAAGCATTAATATTGTCTAATCTTAGACTGGCAATCAGCCAAGCATAATACAAATCAGAACAGACAGAGAATTTCAATCCGAAAATCCAAATTCACGATTAATTACTGAATTCATTCGCAATAGATGTACGACATTATTTCATTAAATGGCATGAAGGTAGCAGAGATTAAAGTTAGTGCTAAACTTGATATCAAAAAAAAGCATGACAAGCTAAAAAAGCAGGATCTTATTTACAAAATATTAGATGAGCAGGCGGTAAACCCTCCTAGTAAGGCTTCTGAAGCTGCGCAAATAAACCAAGCAAATCTGGAAAGCAGACTCTCTAACAAAGAAGTTGCACCTGTCGCGTCTAAAGAAGATTCTACTCCTGTAGAATCTCTAAGCCTAAAGAGACTCCTACGCAAAGAGACGCCACTAGGGTAAATTCAGCAGATGGCAAAAGATCGGCATCACCAACTAAAGGGAAAAGACCTAGAAAAAAAGTAGCTGTTTCTGATTCAACTACTAACTCTAATACTCCTGCTGCTTCAAAAACAGACGTTACACAAACGCCAGAAGTAACAGAACAAAAAGAAAATACTCAAGCTAAGAAGCCTGTTCACTCCAACAATAACAGGCCACAGCGAGAAAACACTAATTCTGATCACAAAAACACTAGAAATCAGAATAACCCAATCAAAACAATAACCCGAACCAGAATAACCAGCGTACATAGCCGAATCGAATCAGAATAATCATCACAAGAAAGAGCAAAAAAGAGGTAAGGCTGATGAGCACGGTTACAACTTCGATGGCCAGATAAAGGCTGAAGGTGTATTAGAAATGATGCTAGACGGTTACGGGTTCTTAAGATCTTCTGATTTTAACTATTTAAATTCTCCAGATGACGTTTATGTAGCTCAAAGTCAAGTAAAGCTTTATGGACTTAAAACTGGTGATTCTGTTGTAGGTAACATTAGACCTCCTAAACAAGGAGAAAAATATTTCCCGCTTATTTCTGTAGAGTCTATTAACGGAAGAAGCCCTGAATTCGTAAGAGATAGAATACCATTCAAATATTTGACTCCGCTTTTCGCAGAGGAAAAGTTTCAATTAGGGAAAAATTCTAAAAACATCTCTACTAGACTAATGGACCTGTTCGCTCCTATAGGAAAGGGACAGAGAGGAATGATCGTCTCTCAGCCTAAAACTGGTAAGACTGTATTATTAAAAGAAATAGCTAACTCTATAGCTGAGAACCATCCTGAGACTTACTTAATTATTCTTCTTATAGATGAAAGACCTGAAGAGGTAACGGATATGAAAAGAAGTGTAAATGCTGAAGTAATTGCCTCTACTTTTGACGAGCCTGCAGATAGACACGTAAAAGTGGCTAATATTGTATTAGAGAAAGCAAAGAGAATGGTAGAATGCGGACATGATGTTTGTATCCTTTTAGATTCTATCACTAGACTAGCTCGAGCATATAACACTGTGAGCCCAGGTTCAGGTAAAGTATTAACTGGTGGTGTAGATGCAAATGCACTTCACAAGCCAAAAAGATTCTTTGGTGCAGCTAGAAACATAGAAAATGGTGGTTCTTTAACCATCATTGCTACGGCATTAACTGACACTGGTTCTAAGATGGATGAAGTGATCTTTGAGGAATTCAAAGGAACGGGTAACATGGAACTTCAGTTAGATAGAAAAATATCTAACAGAAGAATTTTCCCTGCTATAGATATTACTTCTTCAGGAACTAGAAGAGAAGATCTATTGATGGATAAAGAAGCTCTTCAAAGAATTTGGATTCTAAGAAAACATCTAGCTGATATGAATCCTATAGAAGCTATGGAATTCGTTAAAAGTAGAATTATGTCTACAGAATCAATGATGAGTTTTTAATATCTATGAATAGCTAATGAAACCTGTTCAGCGTTTAATTCTGATTCTAGCTGCGGTATGGATCGCAGTTAAACTGTTGCTTTTTTATTCCGGTAACTCAGTAGCTTACACTCAATTAGCGGTGTCATTGAATATTGGTTTTACAATTTATATTATATATAAAGTGCTTAAAGACCATTATTCTAATACTAGAATAATAGGGTCTGACCCATGGAATGAAGAACCCGATTTCTTAATAGACTTTAAAGTATCTATGAAATCAGTAGTACAATATTCCTTAGTAATCTTTGGCTTTTTAGTCATTTATTACATGGCTATTGATACTGAATATATCGAAGGAATAGTAGATGAAAGGATAGACCTTTTGCGTGATCAAATGACAGACTCAGGCGGTTACGAAGCTGTTATGGAAGCCAATAAAGGGCAAATAAACATACCACAAGGAAAGGAATTACCAACCGAAAAGGAATACCTCACAGAAATAAGGGGTAACTTCATGACCATGCTGAATATGAAACTATTCTTATCCTTAATTTTCACTTACTTCTTTCTATTGAATTTAACATGCTCTGCTGTGATTAGTGGAATAGCTGGAAGAATATTCGTAAAACACACTTAATCTTACAATATATACACCCGTAAACCGTTTCTGAAAACAGTTGGAAAAGAAGAATTACATAAAGCTATTTTTTATCGGGATGTTTTTTATGCTTATGTTCAGCATGGACGCATACGCACAGCGTAACACTGCGACTAATCTTTCTGGATTTGATAGAAGAAACTACCATTTCGGATTCATATTGGGGTATAACAGTTCGAACTTTTCGATGCAAAGAGCGCCTGATTTTGATTTCACCGACTCACTTCTAGCTATCACGATGAGACCTCAGCCAGGGTTCAACTTGAATTTACTCGCTAGTTACGACCTAATGCCAAATTTTCACATTCGCTTTTTACCTGGACTTTCATTTCAGGATAGAATAATGGATTTTACATTTTTAGAGTCGGATCTAGATAGAAAAACAGAGAGCAGAAGAATAGAATCCGTTTACCTAGACTTTCCTATTAATTTCAAATTAAGGACGAATAGATCTAGAAATTTCGCGGCTTACATGCTGGCTGGTGGCAAATATAGTCTTGACATGCAGTCTGCCAAGATGAAGGACTTTCAAGGCAACCTGCCCATTCATTCATTACTGAAACACGGGAATTCGGTTGACATTGGCGGTGTGTTTCGATTTTTTCTTAGAATACTTCAAATTGTCGCTAGAATTCAAGAGTTCTTTGGGGATTCCAAACCTCCTAATACAGGATGACACTATTTATAGCAGAAATGTAAGCAGCTTAAAGTCTAGAGCCTTTATCTTTTCTATTACATTTGAAGGGTAATTACTCTTTATGAAGCTTCCCTCAGGAAATACACCACGGTGGATCATCTTTTTAATTGACTTAGGACTAGTAACTCTATCCTATATAGTCGCTTATTTACTTAGGTTTGATTTCAACATCCCTGGTGAAGAGTGGACTTTAGGCTCTAATTTTTTTCCCTTATTCATAGGAGTCAGAGTACTGTTTTTTCTTCTTTTCAAGTCTTACGCAGGAATCATTAGATACACCAGCATAGAGGATACTCGTAGAATTTTTCTATCCCTCTTTCTGGGTACGGTTCTCCTATACTCTATTAGCATAGGATATAAATACGTTTTTGGCAGTGAGCTATTCCTCCTCCCAAATTCAATATTAACTATTGAGTTTCTTTTTAGCCTAGTATCCCTTGTGCTATTCAGGCTGAGTGTCAAATTGCTTTACACTGAGTTTAAAAACCCCCATAGGGTCAGAATGAAAGTAGCCATTTTCGGAGCTGGCGAATCTGGATTAATCACTAAACAAACTATAGACCAGGATCCAAGTGCGCAAATAGAAATAGTAGCTTTCATAGACGATGATAAATCTAAAGTCGGAAAAAAATTAGATGGAGTCACCGTATATCACTCTAAGAAATTAAATGAGGTTCTAAACTCTAAAAAAGTAGAACAAATTATTATCAGCATACAGAACCTAGACCCTACTAAGAAAAGAGAAATAGCTGAGAAAGCGATTAATTCTAAAACGACTATTCTGAATGTTCCACCGGTAAAAAAATGGATTAAAGGAGAACTTTCTTTGAAGCAGTTGCAAACCGTAAGAATAGAGGACCTACTTGGCAGAACTCCAATTGTTCTTTCCAAGGAAAATATATTCAAAGACTTAGAGAATAAAACTATCCTTGTTACTGGAGGAGCAGGATCTATTGGTTCTGAACTGGTAAGACAGATTCTAAACTTCAACCCAAAGAAGCTATGGATATTTGACCAAGCTGAAACTCCTCTCTATGACCTCCAACAGGAATTAAAAGTAACAGGAGGTAGTCATAAGTGTGAATTGGTTATAGGTGATGTTTCTCAGAAAGAAAGAGTAAGGCACCTTCTGGAAGAATGTAAAGCAGATGTTATCTTTCATGCTGCAGCTTACAAGCATGTTCCTCTGATGGAAGAAAATCCTTCAGAGGCTGTTCTTACCAATATTTCAGGAACTAAACATCTAGCCGATGAAGCTATTCGGCAGAAAGTAGGAAAGTTTATTTTAATCTCTACCGACAAAGCAGTAAACCCAACCAATGTAATGGGTGCTACCAAAAGAGCCGCAGAAATGTATTGCGAGGCTATGAACGGCACTTCTGAAACTAAGTTTATCGCTACGAGATTCGGGAATGTTCTAGGCTCTAATGGCAGTGTAATTCCTCTGTTTAAAAAGCAAATTAGAGAGGGCGGTCCGCTTACGGTGACGCATAAAGATGTGAAAAGATACTTTATGACTATTCCCGAAGCGGTACAGCTAGTGCTTGAAGCTGGAACTATGGGGAAAGGAGGCGAAGTATTCGTTTTCGATATGGGAGAAAGCATACGGATTTATGACCTTGCTGAAAAAATGCTTAAGCTGTCTGGACTAGAGGAGGGAAAGGATATAGAGATTAGGTTCACAGGATTAAGACCGGGAGAAAAACTGTATGAAGAACTGCTCACTTCTGAAGAAAACACCATAGAGACGCATCACCCAAAAATCATGATCGCCAAGCTATCCTCTGAAAATCAAGAAGCTTCTATAAAGAAAATAAGCGAATTGATTTTACTGTTTGACGGACAAAATAATGAAGCGCTCGTAAAAATGCTGAAAGAAATCGTACCTGAATTTAAAAGTCAAAACTCTATTTACACACGCTTAGATTAACTCCTATCGAAACTCCGAAAGACTCATACCGCACGTTAAAAATTTCTTCTGAAAGCTTATATAATTCATTCCATTCTTTTTTTGTAAATGCTTTTCCGGCTTACTCCATAGAGGAAGTAAAAGAGAGATTGGAGGAAGTAAAGAAAGAACATCATTCTGCCAGACACCATTGCTACGCATATAGGCTAGGTCTAGATAAAAAAGTATTCAGAGCTAATGATGATGGAGAACCGTCAAACTCTGCCGGAAAACCTATTTTAGGCCAAATACAATCTTTCGAACTCACCAATGTATTTATATGTGTCGTGCGTTATTTCGGAGGAGTGAAATTAGGTGTGGGCGGTCTAATAGATGCCTATCGAACGGCAGCAAAAATGGCTATTAATGAGAACTTAATACTGGAAAGACACGTTCATCATTTCTATAAATTAGATTTTGATTATATCGCCATGCCCAAGGTGATGTCTCTAATTAAAGAGCTTCAATTAGAGATGAACGAACCAGACTTCCAGCTTTCCTGCTCACTTCTTACCGACATAAGAATGGATAACGCTCCTCTCCTAGAGAATGCTATTAACGGCATACCTGGTGCCAAATTTAAACTCATTAACGTAGCTTAAAATGAACGTAATCATCATAGGACCGGCATTTCCTTACAGAGGCGGAATAGCTGACACGAATCACTCCTTATGCAGATCGTTTAATAAATTGGGGCACCAGTGTGAGTTGGTCACTTTTACCATGCAGTACCCCAACTTCTTGTTTCCTGGGACTAATCAATACTCAGAGGATGAAGCGCCCAGAGACCTAAAGATCAAAAGAAAAGTAAGTAGTCTGAACCCTATAAGCTGGCTCAGAGCGGCTCATTATATCAATAAGAAGTCTCCCGATTTAGTTATCTTAAGATATTGGATCCCATTTATGGCTCCTGCATTAGGCTCTATAGCTAAATTAATCAATTGCCGAACGAAAGTCTTGGCCATGTGTGACAATGCAATCCCGCATGAAAAAAGACTAGGAGATCAAGCTCTAACTAACTATCTCATATCTAAATGTGAAGGGTTTATCACACTCTCTTCTCATGTGAAAGATGAGCTAAAGGCTTTTACGAATAAGGAGATTTTAAGTCTATTCCACCCTATAAACACTGATTTAGGAGCGGTTATCTCCAGAGAAGAAGCTAGGGAAAAATTAAGCTTAGAAGAAAACGGAAATTATATTCTGTTCTTCGGTTTAGTAAGGGCTTATAAAGGTTTAGATATATTGTTAAGCGCACTATCTGAAGTAATAAAAAAAGACAGATCTATCAAGTTAATCATCGCAGGAGAGTTTTATGAAGATCGTGAAAAATACGATCAGTTAATTATAACACTCGGACTGATAGAGAATGTAATCATCCATGACCACTTCATTCCTTCAGCAGAGATTCCATCCTATTTCTGTGCTGCAGATATCTTAGCTCAAACTTATCATACAGCTTCTCAAAGCGGAGTTACTCAAATCGCTTATCATTTTAACCTTCCTCTTTTAGTATCTGATGTAGGTGGACTAACTGAAATGGTTCCACATAACCGAGTAGGATATGTTAGCCCACTAGACCCACAGAAAATCTCTGAAAACTTACTGGACTATTTTTCTTCCAGTAAAAAGGAGGAATTCGTTTCTAACCTTAAGCATGACAAAGAGAAGTACACTTGGAGTGCACTGGTAAATATGGTTATTTCTAAATTTGCAGGAAAGTAAAAAAGAACAAGAAACGAACACTAAGCACTCCGTGATAGACTTCCACTTCTCGACTGAAATATCCTTATGACTTGCCCATCTGTAAGAGGATTTTACCAAAATAGAACTCACAAAAAATACAGGTAAAGTATTAAATAATTTTACTGGAGATACTGAAAAATAAACCTCACAGGTATTCTAGATGGGATTTATACCTCTTATTTCACAAGCATCTAAGTCAATGCTTACAGAAAAACTAGAGGTAACATTCTCACTGGATTGAATCACGATAAAAGAAAAAGTAGTTTACTCCATGAGAATCAGGTTTAGCCTTCACTAACTTGTTTCCCTCCATGAATCTGATTTCATAATCGCATTTATCCATAAATTGAATAAGCTCTTTAGCCTCAGGAGTAGTGATGTCGGAGTTTATTTCAAGCATAAAGATCGGCCTATGCTTAGCTATGAACTCTACACCCCCTTTTAGCACTAATAATTCGGCTCCTTCTACATCACACTTAACAAAAGAAATCTTCCTAGCTATTCCTAAATCATCTAACCGCTGAACCTCTACTGTAATGTCTCCTTCACCTTCTGTTATATGACCCTCATAAAAATTATTTCCAGAATGGTCGAATTTAGGAATAGAAAAATTAGCTTTCCCAGAGGAATTACTTAATGCAAAATTATGTACCAAAACGTTATGTATATTCCCAGAGCGAAGATTAGCCTTTAAGTATCCATTCACTTCTGGAATAGGTTCGAATGAAAGCACCTGTCCTTTTTTACCTACCAGATTTGAAAACAACTTCGTATACGCTCCGAAGTTTGCTCCTATATCTAAAACAGAATCTCCGTCTTTAACTAGGTCATTTATAATAGCCATTTCCGGCTCTTCTTCTCCCGTTAATTCCGAAAATTTCTTTAGGTAATGCCTGGATCGCATACGTTTTAAGAGACTATCTGGCAGAAGAGGAAACAGTATTCTCTTGGTCAATTGTTTCATTCTCAAGGAGCGTAAATTTTAGGCATTATCTTCATTTCTTCAATTTCTAAGTAATAAGGCTTCCCTTCTTTGGTATACTCTAAAACGGCTCCTTTTGATAATCTCAAGCCAGAAGATTCATAGACCACAGGCTCATGAACTTGTGGAACATTAGCGTCTTTATTATATATTCTTCTGTATGCTGATATATTAACGTACTCACTGCTTTCTCCCAATAAAAATCCGGATTTTTTTTCTCCGTTTATCATAAGAGCCGCTAATGGAATAACCACACTATCTACCATTAATCGTTTAAACTCTAAAGCAGAAGCTAACTCTAAACCCATACTGACTTCGTACTTCCTGGTTCCTCTTAAATTAGAATGGACACCAGGAATAGATGTTCGGCTGGACAAAATTACATTTTTAAAATTTGTCTCCTTGTCTTGATACTCATTTATCATCTCTAAATCTGCCGAAGACTGGACCTCTAAAAGGTCTGGTTGATTTCCACAGTTACTTAAAATAAACACGAAAAGTGGCACAGTAATAGTTTTTATATAATTCATAGGTAAGAAATTCCAATTTTCATTCCATTAATGCCAAAAATATAAGTTCTTTGCACCGATTTCACGGCTAACGTCTTAAAATCGAATGAATAATCAAACTTCTAGTAAATCTTGAAACAATTCATAAAGAAATGTCTTACTGCATTAGGTATTTATATATCTAAGAATCAGAAATATGACGCCCTCTTAGAGAAAATTCTAGAGAGAAAATTAGACGACTCATCTAATTGTGTAGATGTAGGAAGTCATAAAGGTGAAATCTTAGATCTTTTCATCAAGTACGCTCCAAACGGAAAGCATATCGGTTTCGAACCCATACCACATTTAGCTAAATCCTTAAAAAAGAACTACGCTAATTCTGTGATCATCAAAGATTGCGGCTTGAGTAATGAGTGTGGTCAAAAGGAATTCACCCACGTAAAAAATGCAGAGGCATTTAGCGGATTCAAGGAAAGAGATTATCAAAACAGACAAGTAGACTTAGAAACTATTACAGTAGAAATATCAACGCTAGACCAAACGCTATCTGATGAGAAAATAACTCAAGTAGCTCTCATAAAAATAGACGTTGAAGGGGCCGAACTAGAAGTTCTTGAAGGAGCTTTGAACACGATGAAAGCGGATAAACCACTTGTCATTTTCGAGCATGGAAAAGGAGCTGCTGACTTTTACAGCACTTCACCATCTGAAGTCTTTGATTTTTTCTCTAAGCGTTGCAATATGTCTATTTCTACTCTAGAAGAATATTTAGACAATAAGGATTCTTTAAGTAAACAAGATTTCGAAAACCACTTTGAAAGTGGAAGCGAGTATTACTTTATAGGTCACTAAAATTCTACTCAGAGAGAATTAGCTTATTCTTAAAAGTACCTTCCTTCGTTGTAATCATAACGCTGTAAACTCCTTGACTCAGGAAGGATAAATCTATAGCATTGGAGATTTCAGTATCAGCATTATACACTTCCTTTCCTGCAGAATCAAACACCAAGACTCTTCCCTGAAGTAAAGCACTTTCAGTCGGAATGAAGTTTACCTTTCCAGTGCTAGGGTTTGGATATAAACCGAAATCCTCACTAGTATAATCATAAATACCTAGACAGTTTTCAACTGTCACATTCACAACATCAGTATGACTGCATCCTACAGCATCTAAAATCGTTAAAGTGATAGGGAATAATCCAACCCCACTCTCCTCTGCAGAGAAGGTATAATTAGAGTTCTCGCTCCCATCCTGCCATTCATAGAGAAAGAAGCCTGGAGGCGCAATAAATTCTGTGGTTTCATCTAAACATAACGTTGGATTAACACCCAAACTAAACTCTAGGCTGTTTCCTGCAGAAATAGTATACTGAAACTGATACTCACATCCATTATCATCTTCTATTTCTACAAAGTAAGTTCCTACACCTATGTTTTCTAAATTAGGTTCAAATGACTGGAAGCTTTCGGGTCCAGACCAAATTACATCGTAAGGCTCTGCTCCTCCAGATATGTCAGTTAAAATAGTACCGTCCTCTAACTCTTCACATGAAGTCAATTCTCCTGTAAAATTAGGAACTATAACTTCAGGCGATGCCACTGTGTATGTTTCAGTAAAAACATAACCGCATTCATTCGTAATAACGCACGTATACTCTCCACTTGGAACATTTTCTAATGTGCGCTCCTCAGAAGTAAAGTCATTAGGCCCTTCCCACACTACAGAATAATTTATTCCTAAACCGTTTATTTGTGGCACGATTCCACTTCCCGTATCTCCTTTCACGTTAGCACACTGAACATCGGTCAAGTAACTATTCTCCTCTGGCTCGCCCAAATGAGTGGTTACAGTGATTTCTGAAGTTCCTACAGCTCCTCCCCAACCATCTAACTGAATATAATAAGTCTCTCCAGGATTTAAACAACTTACGTAACAGGTAGAAGCATATCCTGTAGACCCTTCTGAACAACCTATATAAGCATCATCATTACTAGATAACAGTGTGTAAGTCGAAAAATCAGAACAATCTTCTACTTGGTATACTGCTATAGCGGTATCGAAGTCATTTAACTCATTACACGAAGAAACCTCAAATGCACCATCAGTCTCTGGTACAAAAGTCACCCACATCGTATTTGAAGGGCCGTTATTACTATCACACCATTGTCCATAAGCTCCACAAAATCCTTCAGGAGGAGAAATCTCACCAGGGCTTGTTGTGGCCTCTGTGTTTTCTAAAACTACAGAAGCCCCATCTATTTCTACGCTAAAACTATCACACGGCCTATCTCCATCTATAAATGCAGGAGTTAAATCGCCAGCAGTAAAGGTAAACGTGTTTCCTTGTCCACTACCTTGAAAAAACGAAGTAATAACTCCATCTTGAATCAGTTCGAAAATCAATCCTCCGTCTCCCCAGTCATCAATAAAATTGATGTCATATTCTTCACCATTCATTAAACAGAATGGACCTTCACTAAATGTTTCGTTGTTCGCATATCCATTTCCTCCACCTGAATCCTGTTCACCTCCTCCCTCACATCCTACTTGAACTAAATTTCCTCCTTGAAACAAAGGTGCTTCACCACATACCTGCCCAGTCAATCCTAGCTCCCAATAAGTCTCATATCCCCAGTTATCGGTGAAAACATTCACAAACACTTCTGTCTCTCCTTCTAAGCATTGAGATTGGACGGTGAAGCCTGAAAATAAAAGAGTACTAATTAGCGCATATAGTTTCATAAATTCTTTGATTTAAATTAAGACTGCTTCAAATATATGAAGTAATAAAAAAGAACAATTTTTATTCGGAATAAGAATTCAAATCATAGACCTTTGTAACATGGATTTATTAGGTCACTGGCACGTGTTAGAGATATTTGAAATTGATAGAGATTTTGTTTACCTCACACACCCTGAAGGAATAACTGAAGAAATAGAAAAAACAGTGAAGCATAAGCTTACCATGGAACCGGAGATAGTTATGGAAACTAGGCCTATTTTAATTCCTATGGCGCATAATCAAACCGACAAACTGTTAAAAGAAGGTGCTAAGGTTTCCGTATTCCTTTACAATAAGAAAGATGGAGTCATAGCTGGAACGATGAAAGAGCCTTTAGTAGCACTGAATAAGTTTGCCTATTTAAGGATTGTAGGGATGAATACATTTGCATTTTTTGCAGACATGGGATTAGATGCTGACTTATTTATTCATAAAAGAGAAGAAGGAATCCAGCCAGAGATAAATAAGAAGTACATCGTGACCTTAAGATTAGATCGTCTTACAGGAAAGTTAAATGGTGATTTTGATTTAGAGAAATTTCTAGAAAGAAGAGGGTATAATTATCAAAATGAGGATGAAGTAAAGTGTCAAATCGTTGGGAAAACTGAGGGAGGGTTTAAGATCAATGTAGATGACAAATACTGGGGTTATTTAACAGATGCTGAGGCTGTCACTCACATTAAAATGGGAGCTCGATTTACAGGATATGTAGAAGACAATAGACAAGGCTCACTAATTATAAGCATGCAGCCTTCTATAGAAAAATCTATTAAAGATGCCTCTCATAAAGTTTTACTTATGGTTCAAGAAATGAAATATGTAAGACTTACCGAGGATTCCGATGAAGAAGAGATTAAGCTTAGACTAAAAATGACTAAGAATACGTTTAAGAAAGCAGTTCAAGACCTCACTAAAAAAAACTTAGTCGTAATGACCAAGAGAGGTCTAAAAATTAAAAAATAGCTAAATGAAAATTCTTCTTTCTCCAGCGAAGAAACTTAATTTCGAGAACCCTTCATTATCTTTAGAAGCTTCGAACCCTGCGTTTTTGTCAGAGGCAGATAGTTTAGCTAAAAAACTTAATACTATCTCAGCTAAAAGTTTAAGTGAAATGATGCACTTAAGCGAAGCACTTACTTCTCTCAATAAGGATCGCTATGCTCAATGGGAAACCGCACCACAAAAGGAAGCTGTTCTTGCTTTTAATGGTGATGTGTATTTGGGTTTAAATGCTAATAATTGGAAAAAAACTGACTTAGAGTACTCCCAGTCCCAGATCAGAATTCTCTCTGGACTATATGGAATCCTTAAGCCTTTAGACCTAATCAAGCCGTATAGATTAGAAATGGGGAGTAAATGGTCTCTGACTGAAACCAAAACGAACTTATATAAGCATTGGGGAAACACTATTGCTGCGCAGCTAGAGTCTGAAATGAAAAAAGAAGACGTCATTATAAATTTAGCCAGTGCTGAATACTCAAAGGTTCTTCTTCCTCATTTATCTCCTGAAAGAAAAGTAATCACTGCCGAATTTAAAGACTTTAGAAATGGTCAATTAAAAATGATTCAGATATTTGTAAAAAAAGCCAGAGGAATGATGGCTAAATTTATAATCGAGGAAAAAATCTCGGATGAAAAGGATTTAATTAAATTTGACAAAGAGGGTTACCAATTTGATGGGAATTATAATTGAAAATAAATTAGTATTTACAAGATAAAAAAACATGAAAAATTATTTATTACCAACTCTTATTTCTTTAGCTATCGTGGGCTGCTCTACTATGGCACAAGACGAAGGCACTTCTTCTTCTAGTAATGGCACAGAAAACGAAGTTAGTTATGCTATAGGTGTGAGTATAGGAGAAAACTTGAAGGCTCAAGATTTTGAAGGATTATCATACGATGAAATCTCTAGAGGAATAAGTGATGTATACGCAGAAACTGCTTCTGTAGATATTACAGAAGCTCAAAAAATCGTTCAGGAATATCAAGAAACACAGAAATCAGCTAAATATTCTGTTAATCTTAAAACAGCTGAAGACTTCTTAGCTTCTAACGGAAAAAAAGATGGTGTGATGACTACTGAAAGTGGCCTTCAATATAAAGTATTAACTGAAGGAACAGGTGCTCTTCCTACTTCTGCAGATAAAGTTACTGTTCATTATTCAGGAACTTTAATCGATGGAACTCCTTTTGACAGTTCTAGAACAATAGACCCTACCAAAGGAAAAAAAGGAACTCCCGCTACTTTTGGTGTAACTCAAGTTATCAAAGGATGGACAGAAGGCCTACAATTAATGAAAGAAGGTGCTGTCTATGAATTTTATATTCATCCTGACCTAGCATACGGAGTAAATCCAAGACCGGGTGTGATTAAGCCAAATGATGCGCTCGTTTTTAATGTAGAGCTCATTAAAGTGAACTAGGTTTTATACTCCATACAAAATTTACTAAAGGCTTCTTTCGAGAGGCCTTTTTTATGACCTGTAGTCACCTGAAACTTTTATTATTGGCTGAACGTAAAAGAAATGAACTGTGAATTTTAATACCCATGAGAAAAAGTGTCTTAATAGTTACGCTAGCTTTTCTTTCCTCGTATGTACTACTGGGTCAAGAACTCCCCGAATGCGGAAGCACTATCGTGCAGGAAAGTGAACTCGAAGACAACACCTTGTTTCAGAGGAGACTATTTAATCTAGAGAGCAGGTTAATAGTGGGCAGAACAAATGGCATGGAGCTTAGAGATGGCGAAATCTGCGTGATTCCTGTGGTGGTCCATGTACTCCACGTTGGTGAAAATATAGGAAATGGTTCTAATATTTCTGATGCTCAAGTACAGAGTGCTCTAGTGGCATTAAATGAAGACTTTAGAAAAATAGAAGGAACTAACGGAGATGGAAATGGAGCCGATGTGGGTATAGAATTTTGTCTCGCATTAAGAGATCCAGATGGAAATAGCACAAATGGAATTATAAGATCAGATGCCTCATCTATCCCCTCATATTTAGACGAAGGAATAGGCGTAGGTCAGGGCTCAGGTGCTGACGAAGTAACCGTGAAATCTTTTTCTGTGTGGCCTAAAGATGATTACTTAAATATTTGGATCGTAAATGAAATAGAAGATAATGATGGAGGAAGCGGAATCCAAGGATTCGCTTATTTCCCCTTTAATTCAGTGAAGGACGGAGTAACTCTTTTACATAACTCTTTTGGCACAATAGGAAACTTAAAAAATTACACAGACATGAACAGAACTACTTCCCATGAAGTAGGACATTTCTTAGGTCTATATCACACTTTTCAGAATTCGACTGATTGTGATGAAACTAATTGTGAAACTCAGGGAGATAGAGTGTGTGATACTCCTGTAACAGTTATTAACTCTAGCTGTAGCAGCCCAGCATGCTCAGGAACACAACAAATAGAAAATTACATGGATTATACGGGACAAACCTGTAAAAACATGTTTACCGAAGGCCAAAAAGTAAGAATGAGATTTACTCTTTTTGAAGAAAGAGGATCCCTTTTAGAATCACTAGGATGTGTTCCTGTTTCAGAAAATGATGCTAGTGTTTCCTCTGTAAATTACCCAACGGGCTCTTTATGCAGTGGGAATATATTCCCTGAGGTAACTATAACAAATTACGGAGGGCAGGATTTAACTTCATTAGAAATCCAACATTCCGTGGACAATGGAGCCATAGAATCTTTTGATTGGTCAGGAAATCTAGCTCCTGGTGCATCTGAATTAGTTACACTTCCTTTAGTATCTGTAGGGGCGGAACCCATATATTTTATGCAAACTCGGCTTCTCCAAATGGAGGAATTGACCAATACTCAAGTAATGATGCTGCCCAGTCAGGATTTTCTTTAAGCTCAGGAGTGCTCGCTACAGTAAATATTAATATAGATTATGCAGGAAGCGAAACCACTTGGGCTATTATTCAAGAAGGTGACGTCTTAAGCTCGGGCGGACCTTATATAGATAATAATCCTGGCGTTATTATGACACATAACATCTGTCTATCAGAAGACTGTTATGAATTCGTAATCTACGATGAGTACGGAGATGGATTAGGTTTTTTAGTAGGTGATTATGAAGTATTAGACGGCTCAGGAAATCAAGTCGCTTTTGGCCAAAATAACTTTGGAGACTCAGCTAGTCATGAGTTCTGTTTGGAAGCTCCAGTAGGAGATCCTCCAAGCTCTTCATTTACCGCATCTACTGAAGCTATATGCATGGATGAATCTGTTAATTTTAATAGCACTAGCTTAGGAGATCCATCAGGATGGTCTTGGCAGTTTGAAGGAGGGACACCTTCTACATCTTCAAGTGAAAATCCTCAAAATATTCAATACACTAACCCTGGAAATTATTCTGTAACACTAACGACTACGAATACTTTCGGAGCAGATGTAGAAACGATAGATGAAATGATCACAGTTCAAGCTTCTCCTGACATCGCAGTTACTTCACTCATATAACATGTAATGGAGCTAATGATGGCGCAGCTTCAGTGACTGCCTCTTCTGGTTCTTCTATATTATGGAGTACAGGTGGAACAGAAAATCAGACAACTAATTTAAGTGCCAATTCTTACTCTGTAACCGCCACTTCTAGTATAGGATGCGCTAGCTCAGTAAACTTTACTATCTCAGAACCGCAGGAATTATCTTTAACCGTACTTAAGTCTGACATTACTTGTTTCGGTGCTGCTGACGGTACAGCTTCGGCCACTGTAAATGGAGGAACATTAGCGTATACCTATTCATGGAGTAGTGGAAGTAACTCGATAACAGGATTAGATGAAGGGGTTTATTCTCTTCTGGTTTCTGATGCGAATGGGTGTGAAACATCGGCTGAATTTGCTGTTGTACAACCTTCAGAAATAGTAGTGACCGTAAATGACATTTTAGCTGAAACATGCGAAGGACTTGACGGCTCTGCTATAGCCAATGGACTAGGAGGAACTGGAAACCTAACTTACTCATGGTCTAATGAAACCAATGGTCAAACGCTTTCTGGAGTAAGCTTCGGAGATTATGAAGTCATTGTTTCTGACGATTCAGGGTGCAGTACTCAAACTGAGTTTAGCATTCCTTATGACTGCGCAGAAGTACTCCCTACTACCCAATTAGTAAGTAATCAGTGTAACAAATCAGGTTTTGCGCTCTCTGAAGAACTTAGATGTAACTCTGTTCCAGGTGCAGAGATGTATTTATGGAATTTCACTGATGCTGCTGGAGTTATTCTTGACGAAGCATATACGATGGGTAATAATAATAATTTCATGCTTTCTGAACTTGATTTTCTGACTTATGGCTCTTCGTTTAATGTGAAAATAAAAATCCAAAAAGAATCAGAATGGGGAGAATGGGGAGGAACTTGCTCTGTAAACATTCTAGAAACGCCACCAGCAGTTTCAATAACAGAAGCTGATTGTAACACAGAATATGTTACTCTTGGATATACTCTTCAGGCAGAACCGAATACTGGAGCAGATGAATTTGAATGGTTCATTCACGCAGAAAGTGGTTCTCATAATTACTTCACTTACGTGAATCAAATTACCATTACCCAAGAGATGTCCTTAACGCCTAATGATGTATTCTCTGTTCAGGTTAGAGCCAGACATGGTGAGTCCTGGAGTGAATATGGAGACGAATGTACGTTTACTCTTGAGGTAGTCGACAATATCCTTTCATGGGATGACCAACAAGAAATTCTAATTAGTGTATACCCCAATCCTAACTCAGGAAATGAATTTTCTATCGATTTAGAGAACCTAACAGCAACTAATAACGTATTAGACATATCTGTTTACGATTCTAGCGGACGTTTTATTAAGACTTGGTCAGAAGAACAAAACAGAAATACCCATATCTCGAAAACGTATAGCTTCGATGACAGATTATCCAGCGGAATGTATTTGATTCAAGTAGATTCTGCCGGCCAAATGTACCAGCAAAAACTGATAGTTAAATAATATAGGGTGGAGACCAATTTAATTGGTCGAAGTGAAAGGGGGTTAGTCGCAAGGCAAGCCCCTTTTTACGTTTAAAAAACGTTTTAATTTGCGGATTCAATAACCAAAGATTAATTTTATTTTTAAAACACAATTGTCCTAGTGAACTATTTACCTTTGAACTGACTTGAAAAAATCAGACCACATAGCTGCTATATTGCAACGCTTACCTGAACTACCGGGTATCTATAAACATTTCGATAAAGAAGAGAAACTTATCTATGTGGGGAAGGCCAAAAACCTTAAAAAGATATTAGTTATTTCAATAAAAATAAATATGAGAACGGTAAAACTCGCCTGCTCGTTTCTAAAATTGTAGATATAAAATTCACAGTCGTAGAAACTGAATTAGACGCGCTGCTGCTAGAAAATTCCCTTATAAAAAAACACCAGCCACGTTATAATATTCAACTTAAAGATGATAAAACATACCCATGGATAGTCATTAAAAAAGAGCGTTTTCCTAGAGTTTTTCCTACTAGACTTATGATTAAAGACGGGTCTGAATACTTCGGACCGTATGCGAATGTGAAGCACATGAAAGCCGTGCTCGAACTGGTAAAACAGCTCTATAAAATAAGAACCTGTAAGTATAACCTCTCAGAAGAAAATGTAACCGCTGGTAAGTTTAAAGTGTGCCTAGAATATCATTTGGGAAACTGCCTAGGCTCCTGCGAAGGAAAAGAGTCCGAAGAGCACTACAATAGAGGTGTGGAAGGAATTAGACAAATCTTAAAAGGAAACTATTCTGACCTTAGTAAAACGCTTAAAACAACCCTAGAAGAACTAGCGGCTGAACTTAAATTTGAAGAAGCGGCTGAAGTAAAGAAGAGGCTCGATGTGCTTCAAGTGTTTCAAACTAAAAGCACCATTGTCAACCCAGACATTCATAATGTAGACGTATTTACGATCTCGACCGATCTAAAAAGTGGATATGTAAATTACATGAAAGTAAATAACGGCTCCATAACCCAAACTCAAACAACCGAGCTTAAAAAGAAACTGGAGGAGACAGATGTGGAACTACTAGAGTTTGCCATTATAGAAGTAAGAAAGAGGTATGAAAGCACTTCTAAAACCATTTACACGCCTATAGAAGTGAACTTAGCTATTCCAGGAGTGAAGTTTCTGATTCCTATGATTGGTGATAAGAAAAAACTCATGGATCTCAGTATGAGAAATGCTATTTACTACAAGCGTGATA
Organism: Flavobacteriales bacterium UBA4466; assembly: GCA_905182895.1. Lineage (GTDB taxonomy): Bacteria > Bacteroidota > Bacteroidia > Flavobacteriales_D > Sanyastnellaceae > ASP10-05a. Next base: position 5,056 of record CAJJDD010000001.1, on the reverse strand, counting down.
AACAGAAAGAGGTAGAACTCACTAATCCTGAAGAACATCAAAATAGAATTTTAACCACACTCCAAAAAGATTTACACCTCCAGGATCTGCCAGTACACATAGAATGTTTCGATAATTCGAATATTCAGGGAACTAATCCTGCCAGTGCCTGTGTGGTGTTTAAAAATGCCAAGCCGAGTAAAACCGATTATAGAAAATTCAATATTAAAACTGTAGTCGGACCTGATGATTATGCCAGTATGCGTGAAGTGGTCTTTAGAAGATACTCTAGACTTATTAGAGAAGGAGAATCACTCCCTCAGCTTGTTATTATAGATGGTGGAAAAGGACAGCTTTCTTCTGCCATTTCTGCGCTAAAAGAATGCGGAGCTTATGGAAAACTAGCCGTGATAGGGATAGCCAAACGTTTAGAAGAAATCTACTTTCCCGGAGATTCATTTCCGGTTTACATCAGTAAGAAATCAGAAAGTCTAAAACTTATTCAACACCTGAGAAATGAAGCCCATCGATTCAGTCTTTCTCATCACAGAGATATGCGCAGCAATAATGCCTTTAACAGCTCTCTAGATAATGTGGAAGGTGTAGGGCCCAAAACTCAAGCTAAACTGCTCAAGCATTTTAAATCAGTGAAAAAAATAAAAGAAGCACAGCGTGAAGAACTGGAAAAAGTAATCAGTAAAAAGCTAGCAGAGTGCAGTTTGGATTTATTTTAGTGAGAACAGCTAACCCAAGCGCCATCCCGAACTACAGAACTCACGGTCTCTGGAACCTTATTATCAAACTCACTTAAAGTAAAGGTATAACCATTTAATATTATGTAAATTAGACTATAATAAACTTTAAGTGAAGTATAACTTTAATAATAAAAGAGTGAGAGCTCGCTCACTTCGGCACTAAAAAAACACATAGAAATATTAAATCAAACCCCTAATGATTCTACAGATTAAGAGGCTTATTACACCTAACAGTGATATTGTGGTGAGCTTTACAGTAAGCTCTAGAGCTACTTTAGTATCTTGAAATACATCACCCTCCTTACTAGCATTCACTTTTATGGAATACGCACCTACTATTCTTTATGATTTTAAACCCGACTGTTCTCTCTCTGATTGGAAAATAGTGGATGATACCGTAATGGGAGGAAGTCTTCGGGGAACTTTTCTATATCTGAAAACGGTACAGGTCTATTTGATGGTTCTGTTTCATTAGAGAATAATGGTGGGTTTTCATCTGTCAGACATAGAGCGAAGAGTATCTCATTAGTTGATTTTGATTCATTTATTCTTAAGTTAAAAGGAGACGGAAAGAGCTACCAGTTCAGAGTAAAAGATGATGTGAATAGTTATTATTCTTACAAGACAGAATTTTCTACTAACGGTGACTGGCAAGAAATCCAACTTAAATTCTCAAACTTCACACCTACTTATAGAGGAAGAACATTGAATATTCCAAACTTCTCAGGAACCTCTCTAGAAGAGATGACTTTTCTGATAGCCAACAAGGAAAATGAAAATATTTAGGCTAGAGCTAGATGAATTATCGGTTCAGTAAATCCCATTACCCCAAACTCAGAAATACAGCTGATTTATACACTCTCCTTGGTCAGCTTTTTAAAAGCTAGGGTGGCTATTATCCCGAGTATTGCAAAGCCAATCAATAACCCAAACACATACTGATGGCCTAACGCCAAACCTGCATGCTTATCTAAAAAATAACCCATTAATGGGGCCATGAACACATCTGGAAGATACCCTACCACAGATGCCAAACCTACCACTGTTCCCGTGACAGCCAATGGAATATTTGCCTCTCCCATAATAGCGAAGTAAAGTCCTCTCATAGCATAAATTCCTAGACAAGTAGAACTCACAACTATCATAATTAATGCGTAACTGTATGAACCTGAAGGTGGAAAAACCATTAATAATCCGCCTACAATCATAGACAGGAAACAAAAAACAGACACCGATGAGGCTTTAAACCTATCAGCAGTAAGACCAGCTAGAACTGCTACTAACGGCCTAATCCACATGGCAACCGAACCTAATTTGGCTGCATCCACATCTGAGTAGCCTAGCACATCTGAAGCCAATAAAGAGAAATCATCTGTCACTCTATATCCCGAATACGCACATAATATAATGACCGCTTGGAGCCACACTTCTGGCATTTTCACTACTTGTTTCACTTGAGAGAAGCCTATAGTGCTGCGGTGCAAGAATTCTTTGTTCTCCTCTAATTTAGACAGGACTAGATATACGATAACAGCCGTGAGTAATACCATGGCTGTAAAAAACCAAATTACATTCTTTAGCGCTTCCTCCTTGGCTTCTAAAGAATACCCCCCTCCTCCTTCTGGCAGAAAAGCAGCCAAAATAAAGATCCCAGCCACACTCACTAAAGCTGCTACTAATCCTCTTCCCCCATCCAATATACCAAAAGCTTTTCCCTGTGAAGATTCCCCACCTAGCAGGCGAGTAGTTCTCAGGAGTGATGACCAAAAAAAGTAAAATGGTAGTCATCCCCCAGAATCCATACAACCAAAACATAGCTCCTGCTGCCGGGATAAACGACAAGCTAACACCACCTAAACCTGTTAACACGAGCGCTAAAGTCATTAATGCTCTGGGAGAACAACGGTCTGCTAGTGGTCCCCCAAAAAAATAAGAGCCGATGGCTACTATTCCATAAACAGAAAAGTAAAATCCCAGTTCAGTATTTGATATTTGGAAAACTTCTAGAATGGTGGGCTTAAAAATTCGCGGAAACACAAAAGGCAAAAAGAAAATAACCTCTCCAGAAATAATTAGACTGAGGAGGGTAAGAAATTTAGTGGTTGGATTCAAAAGTGTTGGTTTCTATTTTTTTTATTATAGACGCTATCAGTCAAGCGGAAAAGTACATTGTATCTTTTTAACCTGCCCAGAATAACCAAAACTAGTTAAAGAAAACATAAGCCCGTCTGTAATGGTTTGATTATAAATTTCACAAAAGCACTTACAATAAGCACTTTAGACCAGGCCTTCTGTAAGTTATTTGTTTGTATTGGTTGAAGAATGAGGTATCTATCAGTAAGAAGTTATAGTTGACTAGTTTCCCTTAACACATAATCTCCCTACCATTCCAGCGTTTAAACAACATGAAGCTTTTTCCACTGATCTTTTCTTGTCATTTTCGCTTGCTGTACCAATTTTACGCCTGTGAAACCGAGTGAATCCGAACATAGAAAACCCATTAAAGAGATAGTCGATTCTCTTCAGATTCCTGCAGTAGATATTCAGGTAAAAGTTTTTAAATCTGATTATAAGCTGGAAGTGTGGGATAGTGAAAAAGCATTGCGCAGCTATAAAATAGTACTTGGAGGAAACCCCACAGGACAGAAGCTCATGGAAGGAGACAGAAAAACTCCAGAAGGCACTTTTAAGGTTAGAAACCTTTACCCTCATGCTAAATGGTCTAAGTTTATTTGGTTTGATTATCCCAATGAACAGTCTGAGCTAAATCACGCCCAAGCCAAAGCTGACGGAACCCTTCCTGCCAAAGCATCTATAGGTGGTGAAGTAGGAATTCACGGGGTGCCAGAAGGCATGGACTACTGGGTAGAAGAAGGAGCCAACTGGACTTTAGGCTGTGTTTCTCTTACCAATACTGATGTAAACGACCTCTACAGCGTCATCCAAAAAGGAACTAACATCACCATCTTTCCTTAACACCTTCTAACCGTTTATTTGGTAGTTTAGCTGAGATAAATCCTTCTGTTATGAAAACTCTACTTCCTTTTTTGCTTTTACCAGCACTCTTCTTAGCTTCATGCGATATAATCATAACTGAAGAGGGACTTGAACGGAGACTTCCTCCAGCTCTAGACATAGATGCTAAAGCCATTATAGAAATCCCTGCTGGAACATTGGATAAATTCGAATTGAATAAAAAATCCCATGAAATAGAGCACGAGCATAAAGATGGCATCCCTCGTGTAGTTCAATACCTGGCCTACCCTGCCAACTATGGTTACATTCCCAACACCCTGCTGGCTAAAGAAGATGGTGGAGATGGAGATCCGTTAGATGTGCTTGTGCTGGGAGCGGCTGTAGAAAGAGAAGCCAAGCTGGACATTAAGATCATAGGCGCTCTAAGGCTTCTAGACAGAGGTGAACAGGATGATAAACTAATAGCCGTAACTAGAGGAACTCCTTTCTGGAAGGTGAATTCTATGAGCCAGTTGAACGCAGAATTTCCTGGAGTAAGTTCCATCATAGACACATGGCTCACCAATTATAAAGGCATAGATAAAATGGAATCTCAAGGATTTATAGAGAGAGAAGCCGCGTTGCAAATTCTAGAGCTTGCTAAGATTTCAAGCGAGTAACCTTAATAATGGAACCATTGTTATTTATTGTGACCTCTTTCTTCTGCCAATTTTTACCTTCGGTATTCTAAAATTTACACAGATGATTTTAAGACTAGTACTCAGCTCACTTTTACTTCTCACTGTGCTTCTAAACCAGCCACACCAGAAGACGAACCCAAAAGACTTCCTCTTGAAACTATGGAATCCTACTGGTTTGGTGGAAAAGCAGAAATCTCCAGTTATGAATTAAAGCAAGCCCGCTACGGAGAAATCCATCAAGGCCAATCTGTGCTGGTATTCGTTACCGAACCCTTTAACCCGTCTAAACTGGTGAAGTCTGATTACGGTTCAGAGAGTGATGTGCAAGTATTAAAGCTAAACCACACTAAAAAATTCACCACGGGAATCTACCCGTACTCCATGATGACCAGCAGCTTTCTGCCTTTAGAAACGGAGAGCATTCTTTGAAAATAACATCTTCTAGTCAGGAATGGTGCGGACACACCTATATGGAACTTCAGAACAAGGAGAAGTTCGAAGTCGCTATCCACTCCTACTTCGAAGGAGAGTCCAACTTAATTAATCTGGAAAAGAACCTACTAGAAGATGACATCTGGACTAAAATCAGAATCAGTCCTGAAGAGCTTCCTACGGGGAAACTTAAAGTGATTCCTAGTTTTTTCTACCTCACGTTAAAGCACAAAG